>NZ_LT906465.1:1228835-1536044 GCF_900187185.1 Chryseobacterium taklimakanense | reverse complement strand
CCGAAAAAAACATAGCCCCAAAATTTATGAACCAGAAGTTTATCGAGTTTCTCGGTGAATAGTTCCTTAAACTGCGGCGTTTTTGAAACAACTTTCTGTACGGTTTTATCTATGTTCTGATACCTTCTGATGGTTTCCTGTGTCTGCAAACGCTTGGGAACGATACACTTGGTATCATTTTCGTTCAGTTTGTCATCAAGCGTATCAAGCTTTCCAAGATAAGTTTCTGATGACAAAAGGGTCCAGACTTTATACGGATTCTTTTCGTGGGTTTGAGAAGCGATTTTGTGAACTACAGCACGCTGCTCCATCGGTATTTCAAAAGAAACTTTTTCCGATTTTTGAAATTCATCCTGATAAATGGCTTCCCGCAAATCTTCAAGGCCAATTTTCTCTTTGGCGTTTGATTTTATAATTTTTACGCCTAATTCTATTGAAAGCTCATCAAAATTGATGGTAGTGCCGCGGCGTTCTGCCTCGTCTAACTGATTGGCAACCAGAATGAGTGGAATGCCCAAATCCTGAATCTGCTGGAAAAGCAGCAAACCGCGCTTTAGATTCATGGAATCCAAAACGTATACTACTCCTGAGTAATTATGCTGTTCCTCAATTAAAAATTTTGTGAAAATAGCTTCGTCCTCAGAACTGGGATAAATACTGTAGGATCCCGGCAAATCGATGACCTCTACTTCCTCGTTGTTGTAAGTGTAAAAACCGGAGTGTGAAGCCACGGTAACGCCAGCGTAATTCCCGGTCTTTTGATTTTTATTGCAAAGCGCGTTGAAAATGGTCGATTTTCCGACGTTGGGATTTCCGACTAAAAGAACTTTTTTATTTTGAAGGTTACTTTGCATTTTTTTTGAACCAAAAGGAACAAAAGTTTAATGGATTTTTAAGATAGAACTTATCCTCTAAAAAAGTTCACAAAATTAATTAGGTTCTACAATGATGAATCTGGCTTCTTCCTCACGCAGAGCGATACGGCTTTTTTCTGCGCCAAATTCTATGTAAAGCGGCCCGTTGAAAGGTGCCTGATACAGGATTTTGAAAGGCGTATCCGGAAGGAGCCCCATCTCAATAATTTTTCCCGGCATCTTCAGGTCGTCATTATCGTAATCGGTGATTTTTCCCTCTTTATTCAAGGGGTAGCAGCAAAGTTTACCGGAATCATCTCTTTTCAAACCATTATATTTTGGACTGCAAATATACGTTATTTAAATTAAATCTAAATAAGACTTGACAAAACTCATAAACTAAAAATCGGAAGCAAATAAATCTGCTTCCGACTCCCTGTATAATATAGTTAAACTATGATTGCTATTTTTTAGCCGGTGTATAAAACTCGATCGGATTGTCTGTAGAGTTATAGAAATCTTTGGTTCTTTTTTCCTGATCTTTAATCATTTCGCCAATTGTTTGGTCGCTGCCAGGCATTTTCTGGGACATTATTTGCGGCGTCATATGAGGTCTGAATGAAGCAAACGGATCTTTTTTGTAATCTGCAAATGTCTTTTCAAATTTGTCTCGTTTTACTTCGGTTATCTGTCCGGCACCGCCCGGCATCATTTTCTCCATATAGGTCAGTTCTTCGAAGTTTGGTACTTTCTTATTGCCTTTCAACTCCCAAGAATAGTTTTTGCTGGCGTCTTCTATTTTTACAATCAGGCCTGGCAATCCGTTGAATTTATACGGTCCGTCCTGGAAAGGCAGGTCAGTGGAAAACCAGGCGGTCCATTTTCTGCCGCCGAACTCTGTGGTTGCTTTTTGTGCGTTGTATTCACCGATTTTTGCTTTTTCATTGGAGATTGCCCATCTGAAATCCGGTTTTTCCTTGTACATCAACTGTACGGGCGTCATTCCGTTTAAGATGGTTTCGACATACTGCACTTCCATTGAGGGATAGGTTTTGGTCACTTTGTAAGAAAATTTCGGCATTTTCATTAACTTAGACAAATCCGTGAACACCCCAGATTTCTGCATCATTTCCACTTTAGACTTGATTAGGGAATCCTGGGAAATTGTTGTAAAATCTCGGAACAGGGATTTTTCCGGAGTGATGTCCAGAACAGTCATCACTTTATCCATTCTTGTGGAATCCTGTTTCGGCTTGAAGGTCAGTTCATAGAAAAAACGGTTGGCAGTTACCTGGGCACTTGCTGCCAGGGTTATCGCCAAAAGTACAACTGAAAATAATTTTTTCATTATCTGTAGATTTTTTTATAATAAGTATAGCTTCTGGTTTTTTTGTTACAGTAAGTCTAAAAAAAATATGTTGACTAATTATAAATTACTTCAACCCATACATTTTCATGATGGATTCGTTGAGCGCTTTGTACAGTTTCAGATGCTCTTCATTTGTAATGAGTTTTTCATGAAGCTGCAGAACACGGCCGTCGTTTCGAACAGCTGGACCGGTTTGCGCATCTTTTGGATCGAGGTAATGAATTTTTCTTACGGTTTCATCAATCAACGGAATGAAAAACCCGAAAGGAATGTTTTGCGAATCAGAGACTTCTTTAGCCCTTGCAAAAAGATGATTCACGAAATTGCAGGAGAAAACAGCGGTTAAATGAACGTATTTCCGTTTTTCATAATCAGTAACCATCACATTTTCAGAAATTCTCAAGGCAATACTTTTAAGGAATTTCTGGTCTGCATCATTTTCAGCTTCGGTGAAAAAAGGAATCTGGCTGTAATCTAGGTCTTTCGGTTTTGAGAAAGTTTGTAACGGATAAAAACTGGCTTTTCGGTATTCCCCCACAAGAATTTCTTTCGGAAGCGAGCCGGAAGTATGCGCAACCAGACAATCTTTTTTATCAATGATTTTTGAAATTTCTTCAACAGCTGAATCACTCACGCAGATAAGATAGAAATCTGCGTCCGCAAGGTTTTGAGTTGAGTATGGAATGTTGTTTTCTTCAGAGATTGTTTTTAAGGCTTCTTCGTTACGGCCAAAAATCTGTTTTATGGCGATTCCGTTTTGTGTAAATGCCTTTGCCAAATGATAGGCAACATTTCCTGAACCGATGATTACTGTTTCCATTTAACAAAGATAATTAATAAAAAAATCTTGCCGAGCTGCACTTTTTCACGATTTTTGATTACTGATAAATTCATGCCCTGAATAAGGATTCTTTAAAATTTCGGGGAATATTTTTAACTTTAGCCAATAATAGTAATCAAACCACCGAAGCATCTGATGAAGATTAAAGACGCAGAAATAATTGCGATGATGTCTGAAGAGCGAAGCCGCGAAAAAGGCCTTCGAACTTTGATGGATGCTTATCAGAGCAGGCTGTATTGGCATATCCGCAGATTGATTGTAGACCACGATTTGGCCCAGGACGTACTGCAGGAAACTTTTATAAAAACATATCAGAATTTCCACCAGTTCAAACAGGACAGCCAACTGTACACCTGGCTTTACAGAATCGCAACCAACGAAGCGCTGCAGCAGCTCAATAAAATGAAGAAGATGCAGAAAACCGATGAAGATGCAGATTATTATATGCAGAATCTGGTTGCGGACAACGCAGGAACTGGTGCCGATGAAATTCAGATGCTCCTGCAGCGGGCGATACAAAGCCTGCCGGAAAAACAGCGGCTCGTTTTCACGATGAGGTATTATGATGACCTGCCGTATGAAGAAATGAGCAAAATTCTGGACATGTCGGTTGGAACCCTGAAAACCAACTACCACTATGCCAAACAGAAGATAGAAGATTACATCAAAGAAAATTACGAAGAATAAATTTTTTCAAACCATGAAAAATTTTGATATAGAACAGCTGGAACGAAAAAACATTTACAAAACTCCCGGGGATTTCTTCGCAGGGATGCAGGAAAATGTTCTGAAACAGACTGTTCACCAAACTCCAACTGCAGAAACAGCAGGGCCGGAAGGCAAAACAATTCCAATGAAAACCAACTGGATTTATGCAGCCGCAGCCGCGCTTGCCCTTCTGCTCGGTGTAGGATTTTTTATTAAAAATATGAATGCAGCTCCTGAAAACCCACAGCCTACCGCTGCAAGCACCTTAAAAACTGAGACTCCGATAACACAAACAATGGCAGGGGAGCAGCCTCAACTCATGGCGTCAGACGTTCAAAAACCGGAAGAAAACGTAACGCAGGATTTAACTTTTGAAAAAACGGAGTATCAAACGGTAAGAAGAGAGCCACAGGTTATACAGGTGAAAAGCTTCGCAAATGTAACTGAAAAATCAAAAGCCGCACCGTCGAAAGCAGAAAGAATAAAGAGAGAGGATGTAGATCAGATTCTGACTTCGTTTACCTCATCAGAGTTGGCAGAAATGTCTAAAGATGCGGAAATGGATGTTTATCTGGACTTATTTAACTAGCAACCGTATGAAGAAATTATATTTAACCTTTGCAATTGCCTTTTTATCAGCAGTTGGTTTACACGCCCAGATAAAATCGAATCTTGACTGGAATAAAGCCAATTCGGCGCAGAGAAAGGAGATGATAAAAAATATGTCGGCCGAGGAGCGTAAGGAACTTCTGAAAAAGTTTCGCGAAAATATGCTGGTTGAAGAGCTGAAAGTTCCTGAGAAAGACCGCGAAGATTTCAAGAAAATCTACAGCGAATACCAGGAATCTCAACAAAAAATTAAAGAACGTTTCAATAATGATTTTGATCCTGAGAAACTTTCTGACGTAGAAGCCCAGCAAAAACTTGAAGAAAGCTTTGACCTGGCGCAGAAACTGGTAGACAACAGAAAAGAATACGCGCGGAAAATGCAAAATGTGGTAAAACCGCAGCAGGTGCTGAAAATGTTCCAGAACGAAGGCCAGATGCGCGACAGAATTATGGACAGGCGAATGGAATACAACGACGGCAGCACAAGAAACCAAGGTGTAATGAGGAACAATTCTTCAGTGGAAATGAGAAATAATATACCTTCTCAGCCAATGAGAACGCCATCAGCAGGAATGAGAACCGGTGGCGGACAAAGAGGAGGTACAAGATAAGAAACCCCATAATAGTTTATTTTTTTAATGTTAGGCGACCCTTGCGATTTATTGCAGGGGTCGTTTAATTTTGCTGCATCCGAACCTATTTTTTAAGGAATTTATGATGATATCGGTCATGAGCTTTTTAAATTTAATTTGATTAAATTTGCATCCGTTTATTATGCCTCAGAATTCCAACATACCTCAAACCTCTAATTTTGTTGTTCTTAGTGTCAGCTTCGAAAAAGCTGATGCCGAAACACGGGGCAAATTCACCTTCTTTGATAATCATGTTAAGAGTTTTGTAAACCGCATCCACAAAGAGAATCTGGGCGACGCGTTTGTGGTTTCTACCTGCAACCGGACCGAGATTTACACAACCACATCCAATTACCTTTCAATCGCAGAGGAATTCTGTAAGGAAGTTGGTGTAGAACTGCTGGAGTTTATGGAATACGCCACTGTTTTGAAAAAAGGAGAAGCACTTAACCATCTTTTCCGTGTCGCCGCAGGTTTGGAAAGCCAGATCCTGGGCGATTTTGAAATCATCGGGCAAATAAAGAATGCATACAACCGTTTCAAGAAAGAAAAAAGAAACTCCAATCCGTATATGGAGCGGGCTATAAATTCAGCCATTCAGATTTCAAAAAAAATCAAGAATGAAACCGGGATTTCAAATGGAGCAACGTCTGTTTCTTATGCAGCGGTTCATTATATTCTAAATTCTCAAAAACAACTTTCAGACAAGAATATTCTGCTTCTGGGCGTTGGTGAAATCGGGCAAAATACCGTAGAAAACCTTGTAAAACACATTTACCAGCCAAAAGTAAAAATCGCCAACCGGACTACAGAAATTGCTGAAAAAATTGCTGAGAAATACAATATTCCGTATATTGAGTTTGATGATTTTCACAGAGAGCTTCAGGAAACTGATATCCTGATCGTCGCCACCGGAGCCTCGAAACCGATTGTAAAGCATGAACATTTTGTAACACCAAAAGAAATGCTGGTAATCGACCTTTCAGTACCCAATAACGTAGAGAAAATCGTTGGCGACAAAAGCCATATCGAGCTGGTTGACGTAGATATTCTCTCCAGACATATCAGCACAACAATGGAGCAGAGGAAAAAAGAGATCCCAAAAGCGGAGGAAATTATCAGGGAAATGACAAAGGATTTCGAGGAGTGGGAGAAGAAAAGAAAACTCGCGCCAAACATCCATCATTTCAAGGCGGTCCTTAAAAATATGGAGCGCAATGAGATGCACAATATTCACCGCAAGCACAAATATATCGACATCGATGATATGGAACTTTCTGACAAACTGATCCAGAAAATTACCAACCGTTTTGCGAAATATATCATCGATAATCCTTCCAAGGCTGAAGAGATCAGCAGCCTGATGCATGAAATTTTAGTGGAACAGCCAAACAGAGAATTTAATGAAAAACATTAGAATCGGCACCAGAAATTCCCCTCTTGCGATGTGGCAGGCAGAAACTGTAGCGGCAAAACTGCAGCAGCTGGGCTGCGAGACTGAGATTGTGCCGATCATTTCTTCCGGCGACAAACATCTGGATTTGCCACTTTATGCGATGGGAATTACAGGCGTTTTTACCCGTGATCTTGACATCGCTCTTTTGCAGAAAGAAATCGACATCGCGGTTCACTCACTTAAAGATGTGCCAACACAACTTCCTGAAAATGTGGAGTTAATTGCTTATCTTGAGCGCGATTTCCCACAGGATATTCTGGTGAGAAGTTCAGCAGCAAAAAATAAGGATTTAAAAGATCTGAAAATTGCAACCAGCAGCTTGAGGCGTCGCGCATTTTGGGCTAAAGAATTTCCGCATACTGAATTTACAGACATTCGTGGAAATGTGCAGACCCGATTGAGAAAGCTTGATGAAGGCGTGGCAGATGCCACAATGTTTTCCAGAGCGGGAATTGAAAGGCTTGGCTTGCCGGTTGTTTATGAAGAACTTCCGATGATGATTTCCGCACCGTCACAAGGCGTGGTTGCCGTAGCCGGGCTTTCAGAAAATGTTGAAATTAATGAAATTGTAAGAAAAATCAGCGACATCAAAACACAGATTTGTGTAGAAATCGAGAGGGATTTTTTAGCAGTTCTTGAAGGTGGGTGTACCGCGCCTATTGGTGCTTTTGCTGAATTTAATGAAAATCAGATCCGCTTTGTCGGAAGGCTTTGCTCGCTCGATGGGAAAAATTGCATAGAAACAGACGAAATTTTTGATTATGATGAAAATAAAAATTTCGGGGAAGAAATGGCCAACAAAATCCTGGATAATGGCGGCAGGGAACTGATGGACGAAATAAAAAAAAGTTTGTAGTGAGTATTCTGTTTACAAAAAAAAATATCGATAAAAAGCTGGTTTCTGAATATCTCGGGAATCAGTTTTCTTATGAATTTATCGATGTGATCAGGATAAAACCCACCCCGGTGGAGCCCTTTGATTTGAAGGACAAGTCTCTTATTTTCACCAGCATCAATGGCGTGGAATCTTTTTTTGAAAGCGGTTTTAAGCCAAATGAAAAATTCACTGAGCACAACTACAACAAGATTTACTGTGTCGGGCAAAAGACGAAAAATGCCGTGAGAAAATACGGTTTCGGAACTTTCAAGGTTAAAAAGCATGCCCAGGACCTTTCAAAATTTATTATTCAGAATTCGCAGGGCGAACGGTTCCTGCATTTTTGCGGAAATCTGGCGTTGGATGTGCTTGACCGCGCATTGCCTTTACAGAATATTTATTATAAAAAAATCCCGGTTTACGAGACAGAACTGCTCTACCCGGTGGTACACGAGGATTTCGATGTACTGGTGTTTTTCAGTCCGAGCGGCGTGAGAAGCTTTGCCAAACACAATTCTCTGGAAGGGAAAAAAATATTTTCTATCGGGCTAACCACCGAAAAAGAAATAAAAAATTTTACGAAACAAAAAATATATACCAGCCATGAAAGCAACCTCGACGATTTGCTGCAGCTGATTGTACAGGAACTTTCTTAAAACTGAAATTATGGTTAAAAACGATTTATATTTAAGAGCATTACGCGGCGAAACTGTAGAAAGGCCACCAGTTTGGATGATGCGCCAGGCCGGAAGATACCTGCCGGAATTCATCGAGCTGCGCAATAAATACGATTTTTTTACGAGATGCCAGACTCCGGAACTTGCTTCTGAGATCACAGTGCAGCCAATCCGCAGATTTCCGCTGGACGCTGCAATTTTATTTTCAGATATTCTGGTTGTGCCGCAGGCAATGGGCATTGATTTTAAAATGAAGGAATCCGTAGGGCCATGGCTGGATAATCCAATCAGGACTACAGAGCAGGTTCAGGCGGTTCAGGTTCCTGATGTCAATGATGCTCTGAGCTACGTGTTCGATGCTATAGAAATGACTTTGGAAAAACTTGACCGCGAAATACCGTTAATCGGTTTTGCAGGCTCGCCATGGACGATTCTTTGCTATTGTGTTGAAGGTAAGGGAAGTAAAGCTTTTGATATTGCAAAATCTTTCTGTTTCACCAATCCGGAAGCGGCCCATCTTTTACTTCAAAAAATTACAGACACAACGATTGCCTATTTACAAAGAAAAGTAGAAAAGGGCGTTTCTGCCGTACAGATTTTCGATTCCTGGGGCGGAATGCTTTCTCCGAAGGATTATCAGCAGTTTTCGTGGCAATATATCAACCAGATCGTGGAGGCTTTGAGCGAGGTTTCGCCGGTAGTTGTTTTTGGTAAAGGCTGCTGGTTCGCTTTGGAAGAAATGTCCCAGTCAAAAGCGGCAGCTTTAGGTGTTGACTGGACGGTTTCACCAGAGGTTGCAAGAAAACTTACGAATAACTCCATCACACTTCAGGGAAATTTTGATCCGGCGCGTCTGCATTCTTCACCAGAAACCATCAAAAATATGGTGAATGAAATGATTAACCGCTTTGGTAAAGACCGGTATATCGCTAACCTTGGTCACGGTATTCTGCCTAACATCCCGGTTGAAAACGCCGAAGCGTTTATCCGCGCGGTTGTTGACTGGAAGCCGAACTAAAATTTTAATTAATACATAAAAAAATCCACAGCTGGTTGTGGATTTTTTTTATTGTGCAGGTTCTGTGTTTTGCAATGGCGGCCCAAGTTCTCTTTTCTGTTTGTCCGCTTTTTTCCTTTTGTCGCTTTCTTCCGCTTTCTTTCTTTCGTCCTCTTTCTTTTTGGTTTCGTCGTCGAGCTTAGCTTTTTTATCGGCTTCCTCTTTTTTAATTTTTGTGGCGATTTTCTGTTCATCATTCTTTGCCAATGCCGATGAATCTACCGCCACACGGTTGATAATCACATTTCCAGGATTTGCTCCCGGAGCAAAGGAATCTATTGCCGTCGTGTCATAAGGCAATACCGTGCTTTCAGTCACTGTACTTTCCTCAGCAATTTCCTGTTTTTTGGCACAGGATAGTGTTGTGACGCCTATTATGGTAAGAATTATTTTCTTCATTTTTAAAACTTTAAAAATCAAAAGTCGCAATTACCGGAAAATGGTCGGAGAGTTTAACGCTGCGGTCCACTTTATACGATTTGGGTTTTATTTCTTTGGAGGAAAAAATATAGTCAATCCTTATCGGAAATTTATAATCATGGAAACTTGTCGCACTGCCGGTTCCGGCCACCACAAAAGCATCCTGCAAACCTTCCGATAAATGATAATATTCCCATGAATTCGGGACAGAATTGAAATCGCCGGTAAGAATAACCGGATACGGCGATTCTTTTACTGCCTTTCGTATATATACAATCTGTTCCTGATGCAGTTTAAAGGTTGGCACCAAACGCCTGATTAAATTTTTGGCCTTAACCGTATTCAGGTCGGCATCGGCTGTCGGCCTTACCATACTTTTTTCTAGCATAAAAGGCTCCAGATATACATTTATGAATCTGATAATTTTCCCGTGAATCTCAATATCAGCATAAAAGGCGTTTCCGTTCGCAGCAGTTTCAATAATGTTGCCGTGTTTCAGGAGCTTGTGTCTTGTTTTTAATGCTACAATCGGGTACTGCAGATATCCGGGATGTTCGCCCTCAAATCTGTTTTCCTGGAACAGCACCACGTCGGCGTTTTCTTTATCCATAAACTTGAAGAGTTCATCTTCGTTTTTATGCTTGGCGTATGCATGATTTTTTGTATTGAAAGATATGATTTTGAGGCTGCCCTCCTTTCCTGAATCAGGTGTATAATTGATCCACCGTCTTACCGGATTGAAAAACATCAATGAAATTAAAAGAAATACAATCGCCCTTTTTTTCCAGGTCAAAATCCAGAATAGTGTGAGGCAAAAATGTACAGTCATCAGCACCGGAAAGCCCAGTGAAAGCATATTAAGGTACCCAAAAATTTTAGGTGGAACGTATGCATTCAGAAGCGTTCCACACAGAAGCGCAACGACAATAATATGGATTATGAGAAAAAGAGCCCGTATTAATCCCATCTTCGGATGTGTTTCTTTCGGTAATAAAGTGCCATAAGAAAACCGACGATCGCGCCACCGATGTGTGCAAAATGTGCTACACTTCCCATTTGCCCGCTAAAGCCAAGGTAGAGCGAAACTAAAATAATGATTGGCAAAAGATATTTGGCTTTAATCGGAAACGGAATAAAAAGGAACATCAGTTTAGCATCCGGAAACATCGTAGAAAACGCCGCTACCACGCCGAAGATCGCTCCTGAAGCGCCAAGCATTGGGCTTCTTAAAGCTCCAAAAAGTTCCTGCGACAGAGCCATGGCCTGCTTAGAATTTGCTGAAATTGACATATCGCCGCTATAATTCAAATCAGACTTCCTGAAAATTTCAGCCACGTTCACTCCTAAATTTGAAAGTTCGGTAGTCAGCTGATTGATTTGATAAAAGTTCCAGACATTAAATAGAATGAAAGCGCCTAATCCGCTCAAAAAATATAGTAAAATAAATTTTCTTCCCCCCAAAACCTGCTCCAGAACTGGCCCAAAACTCCACAGCGTGAACATGTTAAATAATATATGGGTCAGCCCCACACCTTCGCCCATAGGCGCGTGCATAAACATATGCGTGATCACCTGCCACGATTTGAAATTTGGCGAAAAAGGGTAGAACGCCGAAAGAATTTCATACAGCTTTCCGTTGAGCAGAAAATTCGAGGCTAAATAAACCAAAACATTCAGAATGATGATGTTCTTGGTCACGGGAGTAATATTTCTGAACATTTCTATTAAAATTTATTTTTAAGTTCCTCCAAAGGCAGCTCTATAAAGCACTTTTTACCGTTTGGTGTATAGTTAGGGAAGCCAATTTTAGTGAACTCCTTGATCAGCTCTTCGGCTTCATATTTATAAATGAAATCGAAACGCGACTTCGAGTGCAGCTTATTCCACTGGTATTCGTAATAATTCATAAAGTCTTCTTCCGTGCGGTATTCCAGGATTTCAAAAAGATTTTCGAGGAATTTGATCACCTGCGTATCTTTCAGACCTTCGGGAACTGCATCGATCCGCAGCACGCTGTCGTGCGCAATCGTCATATCAAAACCGAGACCAGGGAGAAATTTCTTGATGGATTTGTATTTGTTTTTCTCGATTTCGTTCATGTGATATTCCAGCGAGAAGAGCAAAGACTGGCTTTCAGTACTGCGTTTTTTGCCTTTGTTGCGGTCTGCAACCACAATACGGTGCATTCTCCCCAAATCCAGCATCAGCGTTTTGTCACCTTTGTTGAAGAGCCAATAGCCGTTGGGCAGACGCATAAGGTCTTCATCAAAATCCTCGTCCTCAAAGAGATTAATTTTCGAAGGTGCTGCAGAAATGTTCTGGTCGTACATTTCCTGCAGGTTCACGACTCCTGTGGCCGACACTGAACTTTCTTCCTTAAAAGGATTAAAATCGCGGCTTACAGAAACAGAACTGCTGCTGCTGTTCATCGCGCTTCCGGAAGGCTGAGGTTTAAAGAACTCATCCATCTGCGGATCCCGGTCAAAATCCAGGCTCGGTGCAATATTGTAAATGCCGAGCGCTTTTTTGATGGTGGAACGCACCAATGCAAAAATCAGGTTTTCATCCTCGAATTTCACCTCTGTTTTTTGTGGATGTATATTCACATCGATTTTCTCAGGATCGATCTCCAGAAAAAGGAAAAAGGACGGCAGATAGCCCGGCAGCAAAAGCCCTTCAAAAGCATCCTGCACCGCACGGTTCAGATAAGGGCTTTTGAAAAAACGGTTGTTTACGAAGAAAAACTGTTCCCCACGTACTTTCTTGGCGCCTTCGGGTTTTGCCACGTATCCGTTTAGTTTTATCCAGTCCAAATCTTCCTTTATGGGGATTAAAAGTGGCTGCAGCTTGCGCCCAAAAATCTCTACCACGCGGTGCATCGGTGTTCCCCGGCGCAAGCGGAAGATGATATCATCGTTATGGAACAAATCAAACTCGATGTCAGGATGCGCCAGGGCTACCCTCTGAAATTCATCAATGATATGACGAAATTCCACATTGTTATTTTTCAGGAACTTGCGTCTTGCGGGAACGTTGTAAAATAAGTTTTTAACAGAAAAATTAGAACCCTCAGCTGTTTGAACCGGCTCCTGAAACTGCAGACCACCGCCTTCGATATAGATGTTGGTGCCGGCGGGTGCGCCCTGTTTTTTAGTCTTAAGCTCTACTTGCGCCACAGCGGCGATCGACGCCAAAGCCTCACCGCGAAAGCCTTTAGAAGAAATTTTGAAAATATCATCGGTGGTTCTGATCTTAGAAGTGGCGTGCCTTTCGAATGCCATTCTCGCATCTGTTTCCGACATTCCGATGCCGTTATCTACCACCTGCACGAGGTTTTTGCCCGCATCTCGGATGATCAGTTCTACCTTGGTGGCCTGTGCATCAATCGCATTTTCCAGCAGCTCCTTCACAATCGAAGCCGGTCTCTGCACCACTTCACCAGCCGCAATCTGGTTGGCAACGTGGTCCGGTAAAAGCTGAATGATGTCTGACATGTGTTCGGAATTTAACAAGCAAAAATAATGATTACAATCGGGAATAAAAATTTTTTTTGGGAGCCGGGAACCTGCTTTCGCTACTCGCTTTTTTTGGTGCCTTCGCAAACCTCAGTCACCAAAAAAGAGCTCAAACATGCGCTCAATCAGGGCTATGAGGAAACAACCGTTTTAAAAAAATGTTAAATTTAGATGGGATGCCCGCGATGTGGTAAGTAGGATTATCGGTTGCGTCTTTCTTATAAACAAAAAAATCCTCTGAGCCTCAGAGGAATATTTTTTATAACACTTATTCTAGCTGTCTTCTGTCAACAGCTTCCACGTCAACGGTTTTCGAGGGGCGGTCACTGTTGTAATCCCTGAATTTATTCCAAAGTTTTCTTCCCAACACGATCACTGTAATGATCAGGATAACAGCTGCAATTGCTGCGATGATAGGGGCTGCAATCGCCAGAAAAGACATAATTCCTGCTCCCGCTGTTTCGGTTGTTGCAACGACAGAATTGCCGAGTCCTCCTGTGGTAGCGGTCGAAGCCGCCCGTGTTCCTGCAAATCCCGAACTTATCGCCGCTGCAGTCCCGCCGCCGGCAATCAGTGCTAACGCCCACTGCGGAAATGTCCCGATGTCGGCAAACTGGCTGGCAAAAAGCACCGAGCCCGCTACAGTAGCCAACGGAACCGAAAGCGTATCAAGCAAATGATCAACATAGGGAATATAATAAGCCAAAACCTCCACAACCGTTGCGATACCGGTCGTAATTAATGTCGGCAGGCCGGAAAGCCATGCAAAGTTTTCATTCATTGGAATCCAGCCCATGTATGAAGCCAGGCTTACGGCGAACATGGGTAAAAATACCCTGAAGCCACTCGCTGCCGCCAGCCCGATTCCGATAAAAGCACTGATGGCGTAGGGTAAATAAGGAATGTTGTCTAACATCGGATTTAAGATTATTGTTTCACCCAAATTTACAAAAAGCGTGCTAATGTATTTTTGAAATTTATTTTTTTGATTTACAAAGGTTTAGAAAGTCTTTCTGTACATCGTTGAAATGTTCCGGCATATCCTTTGAAGCCCAGAAAAGCATTGATAATGAATGAGTTCCAAAACAGTCCGTGAAGACATTTTTATTCAGCCGGTAGGCTTCGCGAAGGAGCCTTTTGATCCGGTTTCGGTCAACCGCTTTTTTGAAGTTACGTTTTGAGACAGAAACGCCAACTTTTTGATTTAGAATCGAATCATCCTTCACAGAAATGATGCGGATACTGCCGAAGCTACGCCATTTCCCCTTCTCGAACAAGAAAGAGATTTCCTTTTTTTGCTTAAGTTTTTCATGTGTCGCGTACCCGTACTTTTTCATTTCAGAAATTAATCTTCTTCCGGTTTGTTGCTGCTGTTTCCCTTTTTCAATAAATAATTGATTACCTCACCGGCCGCAAACAATCCGAAAGCTGCAGGGATATAGCTTATTGTTCCGTAAAAGGACCGTTTAAAATTGGTGCCGTCAGTCAGCTTTAGGCTGTCTTCCCGTTGAAGCTCAGATGAAAATACACATTTAAAACCTTTCTGCAGGTTGCTTTCGCGTTTCAACCTTTTTCTAACCTGTTTTGCGAGATAACAGTTGTAGGTTTTGCTGATGTCTTTCACCTGTATTTTTGATGCGTCCATTTTTCCGCCGGCCCCCATACAAGAGATGATTTTAATTTTTCGGCGTCGCGATTCTTTAATCAAAGAAAGTTTTGGGGACACGCTGTCGATACAGTCCAAAACGTAATCGAAATTTTGGGAATCCAGGATTTCACCCATATTTTCCGGGTTCAGGAATTCGGTCTTTACGGTGAGTTCCAGTGCCGGATTAATGTCTGTTAATCTCGCAGCAACAATTTCGGCTTTGGTTTTTCCGACAGTAGAGTGCAGCGCCGGCAACTGACGGTTGATATTGGTTATGTCCACGGTGTCGCCGTCCACTATTGTCATCTTTCCGATTCCGGATCTTGCCAGAAATTCTGCCGCAAAGGAGCCGACTCCGCCCAAGCCCACTACCATCACATTGGCATTCTGGAGTTTTTCAGTTCCTTTTTCCTTTATTAAAAGTTCCGTGCGTTCCAGCCACTTTTTACTCATAAATTCCTGATTCGTTCTAGGTTTTCAAATATTTGATTTTGAAGATCTTCCGCGGTGATATTTTTTAATTCAGAAACTTTTTCATAGAGTTCGGCGATATCAAAATCGGCGTCATCGGTTTCCAGAAACATCCTTTCAACGGGAAAATCTTTTACAACAGTTTGCAAAGATACATTATGAAAAACTGCCCTTCCAAACGAGAGATAAAATCCGGAATTTACCAATTCATCAGCGATGCTTTGTTTTTTATTGAATCCATGAACGATTAGGGGAACTGCAGCGATTTTTGAAAATCTTATGAGCTGAAAAAATTTCCTTACGCAGTGAATGATTACCGGCTTTTTTACGTCATTAGCCCAAAGAATGTGTTTTTCAAAAACGGTTTCCTGCAGTTTTTCATCAACATCTGTTAAACCGTCGAGGCCGCATTCTCCTATCGCCCCGCAGTTTGATTTTAAACTTGCCTCTTTTACCCGACGAAAGTCACTTTCCCATTGTGAACTGATATCTTTTGGGTGGATGCCTGTGGAGAAAAGGTGCTCGGGCGTCTCGTCGCGAAAATTCAGGTTGTAGATACCGTTGAGGTATTTTTTATGATGGTGAAAGTCGAAGAAAGACATCTTCAAAATTAAACAAAAAACGATATTGTTTTTTTAAACACTTGTTTGTTAACGGAAAAAAAGATATTTTTACTCAAACAAAGAATGGTATGAAAAAAAAATTTACAGATAAACAGCTCAAGATTCTGGATGTGGCTGAGGAACTGATTGCTAAAAAAGGTTTCGACGGCACGTCTGTACGTGATATTTCTGCAAAAGCCAACATCAATGTCGCTATGATTTCCTATTATTTCGGCTCTAAGGAAAAGATGCTGGCTTACCTTTACCAGTACCGGGTTTTGCGAACCAGGGAAAGTTTTGCCGAATTTGCGCAGACGATCCGCGAAGGGAAGCCTGAAATGCAGATGAAAGAAATTATAAAATTCATCGTAAACCAAATGTTTAAGTATAATTATTTTCATGCATTTGTAAAACAGGAAGTTCGGCACACAGACTTGGTAAAAGATGAACTTGTGGAGTTTTACCGCACCGCGACGGATAAAATTGATGAGGTGATTAAAAAAGGAGTGGCTTCCGCAGTTTTCCACCAAACGCCAAAAGCGGAAGATGTGCTGACGATTATTATAGGCACAGCAGTTTTCGCGATCAGGAATAAAGTTTTCTATGAAGTTTACCTTCCGGGAGATGAGGCAGACTTTTTGAAAAATGCCGAACAGAAAGTGAAAGCCAGCAATTACCAGACAATATTTTCACTGCTTGGTTACCAACCCGAAGGATAACTGCGTTAAAGTATCTTAAAAAAGAATCTATTGCCAAAAAAATCCTATTTTTGCAAATTGAAAATATAATCGCAATACACGATTTTGACTGATTTTATGAGAAAAATAATCACCCTGTTTATTTTGGTGTTTCTGGTAAGTGCCTGCAACAAGAAGTTTGATGATGCCATGAAAAGTGCAGACAAGAACCTTATTTTACAAACGGCAAATGAGTATTTTGCCGATCAAAAATGGACCCAGGCAATAGCTTTATACGAAAGACTTCCAAATTTAGTAGCCGGAACCGATGATGCAAAGACGGTAGTCTTCAACACAGCATACGCCAATTACTACGACAAACAGTACCGCGTTGCAGCCCACCATTTCAAGAATTTTTCTGTAACATTTCCGGAAGATCCACGAGCTGAAGAAGCAGCTTATATGTCCGCCATTTGCTACTATGAAGGATCTATGGATTATAACCTGGACCAGAAAAACACGGAATCTGCAATAAATGAACTGCAGAATTTCCTTACAAATTATCCCAATTCGGAAAAAGCTAAAAACATCAACGAAAGGATCGATGATCTTTCCTACAAGCTTGAGTTCAAGGCGTTTGAAAATGCAAGACAGTATTTCAAAATGAACGAGTATAAAGCAGCTGTGGTAGCTTTCGAAAATGTTTTGGCAGATTTTCCAAGTACAAAGCTTCGCCCGAAGATTAATGATTATATCTTGAAGTCTAAATATCATTTGGCGATGAACTCAATTTACGATAAAAAGGAGGACAGGCTGAATGAGGCAGTAGCTTACACAAGATTTATCGAGAAAGAAATGCCTGATACAGATACTTATAAAACGGCATTGGACTACAGAGAAAAACTGGAAGCTGAAAAAGTGAGATTCGCAAAAGTGAAAGAGCAGGTAGAAGCAGAAAAAGTTAGGATTGCCGAAAAACAAAAGGCTGCACAGGCAGTACTTGACGCTAAAGAGAAGAAAAAAGAAGACCAGATCCTTCACAAAGCTGAAGCCGATGCTCAGCAAGTAAAAGTTGACAGCGCTGCAGCGGCACAACCACAATCGGGTGCAACTTTCAAGATTAAAAGAAATTAATTATCTTTGCAGCCCAAATAATTAACAAATCACCTGAAAATGAGTGTAAAAGATACAAAAGCAGAACTGTCTACCGTAACTTACGACAGAGATAAAATTGAAGAAAAAGTAGGCTCAATCTACGAAGCCATCGTAATTATGGGTAAAAGAGCTGAGCAGATCAACGCGGAAATCCGTGCGGAACTACATTCTAAATTAGACGAATTTGCGGTGCACAATACCACTTTGGAAGAAGTTTTCGAAAACAGAGAACAGATTGAAATATCCAAGCACTACGAAAAACTTCCCAAGCCCACATCAATCGCTATTGAAGAGTGGCTGAATGAGGACATCTATTTCAGAAAAACTGAAGAAAAGAAATAATCTGTATTTTTACAGTAAGCGAAAGTCGCATCGGTCACGGTGTGACTTTTGTTTTTTAGCAGGTTCTGAAAATAATTAAAATCCTTACCTTCGTTCAATCCAAAAAACATAAAATGTCACTACAGGGAAAACGGATTTTGCTCATCATCACAGGCGGCATCGCAGCTTATAAAATGAATCACCTGGTTCGTGATTTTATAAAAAAAGATGCGGAAGTAAAGGTCGTCCTCACACCTTCGGCGGAAAATTTTGTTTCGAAACTGACGCTTTCTACGCTTTCTAAAAATGAGGTTTTAACTGATTTTTACCGGGAAAACGGAAGCTGGAACAACCATGTAGAACTGGCTCTTTGGGCAGACCTGATCCTGATTGCGCCCTGTACTGCAAATACTCTGGCTAAAATTGTACACGGCCAATGTGATAACCTCGCGATTGCTGCTTATATGTCGGCAAAATGTCCTGTCTTCATCGCTCCGGCAATGGATTTGGATATGTATGCTCACCCTTCCACAAAACAAAATTTAGAGCTGGCGGAAGATTTTGGGCATACGATTATTCCGGCCGAATACGGTGAGCTTGCAAGCGGTTTGACAGGGCAGGGAAGGCTCGCTGAACCTGAGACAATTTTGAAAACCGTAGAAGATCATTTTAATAAAAATTACTCTCAAAATTTAAAAGGAAAAACAGTTCTGATCACTGCTGGCCCAACTTACGAAGCCATTGACCCGGTGCGTTACATCGGAAATCATTCATCGGGAAAAATGGGATTTTCTCTTGCGGAAGAAGCGGCAAAACGTGGGGCAAAAGTGATTTTAGTCTCGGGGCCGTCTTCACAGAAAACAAGTAATCCTGAGATAGCGTTACACCGGGTAACATCAGCAAAAGAAATGTTTGATGAAGTTTTCAAACATTATGAAAATGTGGATATTGCCATTGCCAGCGCTGCCGTTGCGGATTATGCTCCGAAGGAAGTCGCCTCAGAAAAAATCAAGAAAAATGACGATACTCTTGTCATTGAACTCGTAAAGAATCCTGACATTCTGAAAACAATGGGCGAACGGAAACACCGGCAGTTCCTCGTTGGTTTTGCTCTTGAAACCCAGAACGAGGAAGAAAATGCCAAAGGAAAACTTGAGAAAAAAAATCTCGATATGATCGTGCTTAATTCGCTGCGTGACGAGGGGGCCGGCTTTAAAAATGATACCAACAAGATCCACATCATCACCATGCATGAAAACCGGGAATTTGCTTTGAAATCTAAGGATGATGTTGCCAAAGACATTATGAACTTCATCGAGGAAAAGACTTTAAAATAAAAACCCGTTCTTTCCGTTTCTAACAAAAAATTTTTGATGAAAAAACTACTTTTGATACTGTCACTTTTATCGGTTTTTAATTTTGCCTATTCGCAGGAAATTCTGGCAAATGTGCAGGTGAATTACAGCCAGCTTGGCGGCAGCAATGTGCAGGTTTACAGGACTTTGGAAAAAAGCCTTCGCGATTTTATCAATAATACATCCTGGACAGGGAAAAAACTTCAGAATTTCGAGAAAATCAAGTGTAATTTCGCCATCGTCATCAGCTCAAAAGAAGGGAACAACCAGTACCAGTCGTCAATCGTGGTGCAGGCGGTACGGCCGGTTTTTAATTCAACTTATGAGTCTCCGTTATTAAACATCAATGATTCCAATTTTTCTTTTGAATATAATGAAAATGAGAACCTTACATTTAATGAAAGGCAATTCTCCGGGAAGAATCTGATTGATGTGGTCAGCTTTTATGTGTACACGATCTTAGGTTATGACGGCGACAGTTTCCGGGCAAATGGCGGCCAGGAATGGTTTGTAAAAGCACAGAAAATTTCCCAAAATTCCCAAAATCAGAAATTCAGCGGCTGGTCAGTCGTTGAGGGTCCGCGAACAAGGGGAAATCTTATTGACAACATCCTTAAGCAGGAAAATTCAGTGATGCGGAATACATTTTATGCCTATCACCGGAATGGTTTGGATAATTTGTGGAATCAGGATCAAAGCTCTGCCAAAAGAGTCATCGCAGAATCTCTCCTCAACTTGAAATATTATGAAAACAACTTCCAGATGAATTATCCTTTCAATATTTTTATTGAAAGCAAAAAGCAGGAAATATATGATATTTTCGCCAGCGCAAACAATGCGAATTTGAACATCAACGATTTGAAAAACCTTATGAATACGCTTTCACCTAAAGACACTGAAAGCAAATGGAGCAAATGGAAATAAGCCTTAGTTTTGTTTATTAATTTGGGTTTTAAAATTATTTAAATCCTCTATTTCTCGTAGTTTCCGTATTTTTGCAGTATGCTCAACCGAATTTTTATACAGAATTTTGCGCTTATCGATTCGCTGGATATCAGTTTGGATAAGGGTTTACAGGTCATCACGGGTGAAACCGGCGCCGGTAAATCGATTATTCTTGGAGCTTTGCGCCTGATTTTGGGTGAGAGAGCCGACCTGAAAGCCATAGCAGATGCCGGCAAAAAAAGTGTGGTTGAAGCCGAATTTACTGTTCCCCAACAAGTGCAGGGTTTCTTTGAAGAACATGATCTGGATTTTGAAACTCCAACCATAATCCGCCGCGAAATTTTGCCGGCAGGAAAGTCGAGAGCGTTTGTAAATGATGTTCCCGTAACGCTGGAAGTGCTGAAAAACCTTTCTGCAAACCTGGTCGACATCCATTCGCAGTTTGAAACATCCAATCTTTTTTCAGAAGATTATCACTTTAAAATCATAGACGGGCTTTCAAAAAATAAAACTTTAATTGCAGGCTACCAAAGCGAATTTTATAAAGTTAAAAGTATTGAGAAAAACCTTCAGAGCCTAAAAAATCAACTGGCAGAAGGAAATAAAGAAGCCGATTACAAAAATTTTCTGCTCAGCGAACTTCAGGAGATTAATCTTGATGAAACCGATTTTGAGGATTTGCAGACCAAACTTTCCACCCAGGAAAATGCGGGAATAATTTCCGAAAACCTTGCCAGTATTTTTGCCAGGTTCGATGCGGAAGAAATCGGTGTCTTGGATGCGGTGCTGGATTCCAAAAGCAAACTTTCGAGAGTGGCAGATCTTTCACACGAATTTTCTGAACTGAAACAGCGTTTCGAGGAAAATTTTGTGGAATTAAAGGATATTCTTTTCGAACTCCAGAACAAAGCAGAGCAGATTGAGGTGAATCCGGAACTTCTGGAGGTACTCAACTCAAAAATCAACAAATTAAATGCGCTGTTTCTGAAGCACAATGTAACGACGGTTCCCGAACTTATTGAAATTCGTGAAAAATTTTCCGGCGAGCAGAGAGGGTTTGCCGAACTTGAAAATTACATCGCTGAAAGTGAAAAAGAACTGGCCGCAACCTATGAAAATTTAGAAAACCTCGCTGCTAAGCTTTCAGAAAACAGGAAAAAATCCGCACCGGTTTTTACCAAAAAAATTGAAGAACTCCTGAAGCAGCTCGGTTTGGAAAAAGCCAAATTCGAAGTTCAGTTGGATGAATCAAAGGATTTTAATCTGTTTGGAAAAGAAAATATTTCAATCCTGTTCCAGGCAAATTCCGGATTCCCGCTCAAGCCGATTCAAACTGCGATTTCCGGTGGTGAGCGCTCCAGAGTGATGCTGGCCGTGAAGAAAATTATGGCTGAAAACGCTGAACTTCCGACACTGATTCTCGATGAAATCGATACCGGAGTTTCCGGTAAAGTTGCTGATGAAATGGGTAAAGTAATGCAGGAAATGTCCAGAGATATGCAGCTGATTGTGATTACGCACCTCGCACAGGTCGCCGCCAAAGGCAACAACAATTACAAAGTGGTGAAAAAGGAAATTTCAGGCCGCACCCAATCCACAATTATTTCTTTAAACTCCGAAGAAAAACTTCAGGAGATCGCACAGCTTCTTTCAGGCTCAAAAATCACGGAAGCCGCCTTGAAGCAGGCGGAAGAACTGATGAAATAACTTTTTGTAGAAAGGTCATTCACCCTTATCATTTACAAGACTGTTTTTAATCATTTATGAAGGTTTGCTGATAATTTTCCTGTACTAAAACAGGAAGTGCAGGAAAGCGATGCTGTTGTTTTCCACAAAATACACTAATTTCATTGGGTGCCGCGCATTTGCAATATAAATTTGGCCTGATAATGCAATTCGTGAAAATTGGCTACAAATTGCCCAATTGAGATGAAAACCGGAAAAAATTTATCCTTTAAGCCATAGAAGTGTAACAATTACTATTTTTTTGGCACTAATTCATAAAACTTAAACTATGTATCTGCGCCTCCTTTCCCTGGAAATCAAAAGTTTTTTCCGCAGCCCGCAGTTTGGGACAAATCTTGCGGTGAAAATCCTTGCGGCTTTCGGAATTGTTTACTTCGCTTTGGTGTTTCTTGCGATGCCGTTTCTTTTTTTTAAGGTTTCAACCGAAGAATTAGGAATGGAACCTTTAAGGCTTTTCAGCAGGTTTTTTATCTATTATTGGGCCCTGGATTTGGTGATCAGGTATTTCGTACAGCAAATGCCAACGCAGAATATTAAACCGTTTCTTACACAGAACATTACCAAAACAAAAGTGGTTAATTATACGGTTCTGAAAACTTTTTTGAGTGCGTTCAATTGGCTGAATCTGCTCTTTTTAATTCCGTTTGCGGGGCTTCTGATTTTCGATGCCGGACTTTCACCGGTGAGTGTTGTTATGTTCATCATTGGAATTATCTTTGTCTTTTATTTCAATAATTTTTTGAATATTTTGCTGAATGGTAAAGATGCCGTGCTCTGGGTCGTGGCTGCAGCCGTCATTATCCTGGGTGCTTTAGACTATTACGGAATCATCCATTTAACGCAATTTTCTGAAAAGTTTTTTTATTCATTTTACGAAACTCGCGGTGTCTTTCTCATTCCGGTGTTTCTCACGGCAGCTGCGGCATTTTTTGCCCATAAGAACATTAAAAACAATTTTTATCTCGATAAAGGCCTTGAACTGAAAAAAGCAGAAGGTAAAACTGAAAACATCGAATTCCTGAACCGCTTCGGCGTTACCGGGACATTTATCAATAACGATGTCCGCCTCCTGAAACGCAGCAAAGCAGCCCGCTCTGCACTACTGATGAGCATAGCTTTTTTGTTCTACGGGCTTTTTCTTTTCAATGGAGCTTACAAATCAGATTTTATGCAGCTTTTTGCAGCAATTTTCGTCACTGGCGGCTTTATGATGATGTTCGGGCAGCGCGTTCCGGCTTGGGACAGCTCGTATTATCCGCTTATGATGACCCAAAATGTGCCCTACAGGCAGTACCTAAAGGCAAAATGGTCCATCATCGTTCTGGGAATCTTCATATCATTAATATTATCCGTGTTTTACCTCTACTTCGGCATGGAAATTTGGCTGACAGTTTTAGGGGCCGGACTTTACAATCTGGGCGTCAATTCTTATGTCACGCTTTTGGCAGGAGCATACAACAAACAGGCGATCGACCTCAATTCCAGTGCGAAATCCTTTGGTGGCGGCAAAAATAATTTCAATATCAAGATTTTGCTGCTGCTGATTCCGCAGTTACTCCTGCCAATGGCGGTTTACGCTTTGGTAAAGTCGTTTGCAGGGCAGCTTCCCGCGGTTGCGGCTCTTGGAATTCTTGGAATTATTGGATTTTTCCTGCGCGACCGGATCTTCGCTTTCATCGTAAAAGTTTATAAAAACGAAAAATATTCTACATTGACGGCCTTCAAAAAAGTTTAAAATTTGGGCGTGTCCCTCGCAGCAGCATTGCCACCGCCCGGGTCGCTACGTCCGCTGCAATCTTTTTTGCAGAGCAAAAAAGGATTTCCGCTGCCATCGCTCACGCAGGAGCCCCAAAAAGCCTAATCTCAACCGGTTGAGCAAAATTAAACCACACTAAACCATATAAAATAATGATTTCTGTACAAAATATTTCGAAAATTTACGGTGACCGAAAAGTTTTAGATATTCCCACTCTTGAGATTCCTAAAGGTGAAAGTTTCGGCTTGGTCGGCAACAACGGTGCCGGAAAAACCACCCTTTTCAGTCTTTTACTTGATTTGATCGAGCCGAGTTCCGGATTTATTTCCATTGATGGCATTAAGGTCAATGAATCTGAACTGTGGAAAACCAAGGTCTCGGCCTTTATTGATGAAACATTTCTTATCGGTTATCTTACACCGGAAGAATATTTTTATTTCCTGGGCGAACTGCGCGGACAAAACAAAGCAACTGTGGATGAATTCCTGAAACATTTTACCGATTTCTTTAATGGCGAAATTCTAAATGCCAAGAAATACATCCGAGACCTTTCTAAAGGAAACCAGAAAAAAGTCGGAATTGTTGGCGCCCTTATTGGCAATCCTGAAATTATCATTCTGGACGAACCTTTTGCCAACCTCGATCCTTCCACGCAGATTAAACTCAAAAAACTCATCAAAGATTGGCGGCAGAATGAACAGGTCACGTTCCTGATTTCCAGTCACGATTTGGCACATACCACGGAAGTCAGCAATCGGATTGTCCTTTTAAACCGCGGTGTCATCGTGCGGGATATTCAAACCAGTCCCGAAACTTTACAGGAACTGGAAAATTTCTTCGCCGGAACCTCCGAAATTGAATAAACAAAGCCCCATCGCGGGGCTTCTAACTTCCATCTGTCACACCATATCCTCCGGTTTTACCCATTCATCAAACTGTTCTTCGGTCAGCAAACCAAGATTGATGGCTTCTGCTTTTAGCGTTGTTCCATTTTTGTGGGCAGTTTTTGCAATTTTAGCGGCATTTTCGTAACCAATATGTGTGTTCAGGGCGGTTACAAGCATTAATGATTTATCAACCAATTCTTTTATCCGGGGTTCATTCGCTTCAATACCAACCGCACAATGATCATTGAAGGAGATACACGCATCGCCAAGCAATTGCGCCGACTGCAGGAAGTTATAAGCCATCACCGGCTTAAAAACATTCAGTTCATAGTTGCCCTGAGTTCCCGCAAAAGAAATCGTAGTGTCATTACCCAAAACCTGTGCGCAAACCATGGTTAACGCTTCATTTTGTGTTGGGTTTACTTTGCCGGGCATAATGGAAGAACCCGGCTCGTTTTCGGGAATAAAAATTTCGCCAATTCCTGATCTCGGTCCGGAAGCCAGCATTCTGATATCCTGTGCAATTTTGTAGAGTGCGACGGCAAGTTGTTTCAGCGCGCCGTGAGTTTCTACAATGGCGTCGTGTGCGGCGAGCGCTTCAAATTTATTTTCAGCGGTTTTGAAAGGATGTCCGGTAAAATTTGAAATATAATCGGCAACTTTCAGGTCGTATCCTTTTGGTGTGTTTAGCCCGGTTCCAACGGCAGTTCCGCCCAAAGCCAGTTCTGAAAGGTGAGGCAGTGTATTTTTAATAGCTTTCACTGAAAAATTTAGTTGAGCAACATATCCGGAAAATTCCTGACCTAAAGTTAAAGGTGTTGCATCCATCAGATGCGTTCTTCCGATTTTGACAATATTTTTAAACTGCTTCGCTTTTTCATCCAGTGTTGATTTTAACTTTTCAACCGCAGGAATGGTGTGTTCCACAACTTTTTTATAGGCTGCAATGTGCATTGCCGTTGGGAAGGTGTCATTGGAACTCTGTGATTTGTTCACGTCATCATTTGGGTGAATTTCAGATTTTTCTCCTAACACTCCGCCATTATTCGCGTGGGCTTTATTCGAGATTACTTCATTCAGGTTCATATTGCTCTGAGTTCCGCTGCCGGTTTGCCAAATCACCAGAGGAAACTGGTCATCAAGTTTTCCTTCCAGAATTTCGTCACAAACTT
Source organism: Chryseobacterium taklimakanense (assembly GCF_900187185.1). Taxonomy (NCBI): domain Bacteria; kingdom Pseudomonadati; phylum Bacteroidota; class Flavobacteriia; order Flavobacteriales; family Weeksellaceae; genus Chryseobacterium; species Chryseobacterium taklimakanense. The sequence continues at coordinate 1,510,294 of NZ_LT906465.1, read as the reverse complement.
TAGCGATCATGTCTCTTTTTGCGGTCGGTAGAACGCCTAAATCTGCGTTGGTGAATGCGGCGCCCTTTTTAAGAATGGCAAAAGCCTCAATGATTTCCTTCGGCATACTTCCTTCTTCGCCAATTTTAAAATTATTACGGGAACGTTCGGTCTGTGCACCCCAGAATTTATCTGCAGGAACCTGCACCTGGCCCATTGTGTCGTGTTCTGTTCTGTAATCCATAGTTTGAAAAATTTTGTTTTTACAAGATACAATTATTTGCAGAATTAGTAATTTTATAAAAATTAAAAAAACTGATGTCTGAAAAAACAATTACTGCAGCCCACTGTTTTTTGCGGTAAACAGAAGGCCATAAATTATCTTGACATTCGCGGTAACCCAATTTGCAGAATTGTTGAACAAGGTTAGGAAACACAAATGATGAAATAAAAAAAGCCGTCTCACCACCAGTGAAAACGGCTTTTTTTGCGTTTGTTCCCGACATCCTTATGGTGAGTGGTTTTCGTACAGATCATTCTCAGCCTGCATCAATTTGTTCTGAGGCTTTTTTTCCATCCCCAATTTTCCGTAAATTTACCCATCAAAATATATAAGATGGAATTTCAGTATCAGGATCCTTATCCTATTCTAAAAGACGACACCCAATACAAAAAACTCACTTCAGATTACGTAAAAGTTGAACAACATGGCAACAGGGAAATTCTTACCGTTGATCCGAAAGGTTTGGAACTGCTTTCAGAACACGCCTTGGCCGATGTTTCCTTTATGCTTCGCTCTTCGCATCTTGAAAAATTACGAAAAATTATTGACGATCCCGAAGCAACAGATAACGACCGTTTTGTGGCATACAATCTTCTGCAGAACGCTGCAGTAGCGGTGGAAGGCGCTTTGCCGAGTTGTCAGGATACCGGCACAGCAATCTGTGTGGCCAAAAAAGGCCAAAATGTTTACACCGGCGTTGATGATGCAGAATGGATTTCCAAAGGAATTTTCAATACCTATCAAAACCGCAATTTAAGGTATTCCCAGGTTGTGCCTTTAAGCATGTTTGAGGAAAAAAACTCCGGATCTAATTTACCTGCGCAGATTGATATTTACGCCGATAAAGGCGATACGTACAAGTTTTTATTTCTGGCAAAAGGAGGCGGTTCTGCCAACAAAACTTTCCTTTACCAAAAAACAAAATCGCTGCTCAACGAAAAATCTTTAGACGAATTTGTGAGAAAAACCATCCTCGATTTGGGAACTGCGGCTTGTCCACCTTATCATTTGGCTTTGGTCATCGGTGGAACTTCCGCGGAAGCCAATTTAGCAGCCGTGAAAAAAGCAAGTGCCGGCTATTACGACAATCTTCCGACTGAAGGAAATATGGGCGGACAAGCCTTTCGCGATTTGGAGTGGGAAGCCCGTGTTCAGAAAATCTGTCAGGAATCCTCTATTGGCGCGCAGTTTGGCGGAAAATATCTAACCCACGATGTTCGGGTGATTCGACTTCCGAGACACGCGGCAAGTTGTCCTGTAGGAATGGGCGTTTCCTGTTCTGCGGATAGAAATATTAAAGCAAAGATCACCAGAGACGGTATTTTCCTGGAGCAATTAGAAGAAAATCCTAAACGTTTCCTTCCCGATACTCCTCCACATTTGGAAGAGCCGGTAGTGGTTGATTTAAACAGGCCAATGAAGGAAGTTTTGGCTGAACTGTCACAGTATCCTATAAAAACAAGGCTGAAACTCAACGGAACATTAATCGTCGCCCGTGATATTGCCCACGCCAAGATCAAAGAAATCATCGACAGCGGAAAACCGATGCCCGAATATTTCAAAAATCACCCTGTTTATTATGCCGGACCTGCCAAAACACCGGACGGAATGCCCTCGGGAAGCTTCGGACCTACAACAGCTGGAAGAATGGATGTTTACGTTGATGAGTTTCAAAGCCATGGGGGCAGCATGATCATGCTCGCAAAAGGAAACAGAAGCAAAGAAGTTACCGATGCCTGCGCAAAACACGGTGGTTTCTACCTTGGTTCCATCGGCGGACCTGCAGCCATTTTAGCAAAAGAAAATATTTTGAACGTAGAAGTTGTAGATTTCCCGGAATTGGGAATGGAAGCCGTGCGCAAAATCGAAGTCAAAGATTTTCCCGCATTCATCATTACCGATGATAAAGGAAATGATTTCTTCGCCAGTTTAGCACATTAATGGCAGGAAAAAGCAATCAAGCTGCACAATTCCGCAACAAAAACTTTTGTAATAATAGAAAATAACTTAATTTTGCTCAAAATCTAAGAAAGATGTTAACAGTATTAGCGCTTTGGCCTTTTTACCAGTTCCTTTGGTTCGTATTTTTCCTTACCATGTTCCTAATCGGTTTCTGGTGTATTTTCATGTTCTTCGGAGTTGTAATTCCAATGTGGCTTACACAAGGTTTAGCGGAATATTTCGGTAAAACAAAACCTTTCGATCCGGAAGATATCCGCCGCAGAACTGTAGTGGAGCAGGGTGCAGAGGTTATTTACAGCAATCCAAAAGGCGAAGGCCCGTTCATACACCACGATCATCATTAATTGGTGATATCGCTCTTCCGACATGTTTTCCGGAAAGAGGGATACTCAAAGCAAAACAATATATTGATGTCAGCTTCTAAATTTTTTAGGAGCTGATTTTTTATGGTGGGAGCACCGGATTAATTTTAAAATTAGAAGCATAACGGTTTCTCATTCTTCAGCACATCACAGCCCGCTGTCCGCACTCGCTCTTTTTTGTTGGCTTCGGGAACCTCAGCCATCAAAAAAGGAGCTCAAACAACCGCTCCCATCGGGGCTAAAAGCACTTTCCTCTTTCTTTAGACATTTTCTGTATTTTTTTATTAATCGCAAATTGAGGATCCGGTCGAATTACTTTATTTCAAAACAAAGAGCAGATTTTCCTATCTTTGCGCACAAATTTTTTACAGATCAGTGTATTCCACTCTGCAACCTGTAACCTTAAATCCATTAAAATGGCTAAATCCCTAATTCCCAAACTCGAAGCAATAAAACAGCGGTACAATGAAGTAGCAGATCTTATCATTCAGCCGGATGTGATTTCGGACCAGAAAAAATACGGCCAGCTCAATAAAGAATACAGCGACCTCGGCAAAATCGTGAAGGTTTACGATGAATACAAAGGCGCACTCGACACGATTGCAGAATCCGATGAAATCATTGCCGACGGTTCCGACAAAGATCTGGTAGATCTTGCCAAAATGGAAAAGCAGGAAGCCATCGAAAAAATTCCTGATCTGGAAGAACAATTAAAAGTCCTTCTGATTCCTAAAGATCCGGCCGATGACAAAAACGTCATCGTGGAACTCCGTGCCGGAACTGGTGGCGACGAAGCCGCAATTTTTGTGGAAGACATTTACCGCATGTATACCATGTATTTCAAAACCAAAGGGTGGCGCCACGAAGTTACCGATGCCAATGAAGCATCCAAAGGTTATAAGGAACTCGTAATGAAAGTGGAAGGCGATGGTGTTTACGGAATTATGAAATTTGAGTCCGGTGTACACCGCGTACAGCGTGTTCCTGAAACAGAATCGCAAGGTCGCGTTCATACCTCGGCAATTACTATTGCTGTATTACCCGAAGCTGAAGAAGTGGATGTGGAAATCAACCCTGCAGATATCGAGATGCAGACTTCCCGTTCAGGAGGTGCCGGAGGACAGAACGTAAACAAGGTTGAAACAAAAGTACAGCTGACGCATAAACCTTCAGGTATTGTCGTGGTTTGTCAGCAGGCGCGTTCACAGTTGGCAAACAGAGAGTTGGCCATGGAGATGCTCCGTGCAAAACTGTACGATATCAAACTTCAGGAAGTTGTGGGCGATATTGCGGCACAGCGTAAAACCATGGTTTCCACTGGTGACCGTTCCGCAAAAATCAAAACCTACAATTATCCGCAAGGCCGTGTAACAGACCACAGGATCAACAAATCGGTCTACAATCTGGATGCTTATATGAACGGTGATATCCAGGAAATGCTGGACGCCGTCATTATGGCTGAAAATGCTGAAAAGATGAAAGGCGAAGAGGAAAATTATTAAACATTTTGTTCCGATAAAATACTATATTTGTCACGAACATTTTAATCACTTAATTTTATTTTTATGAAAAAATCAATTTTAATCATCGGTGCAGTAGCCGCTGTTTCACTGGTGTCTTGCAAGAAAGCAGAAACAACGGAAATGGAAAATGTAGATTCTACGGCAACTGCGGTAGTGGTGGACAATGATTCCGTTCCAATTACCAACAACCCAACGGTAGATTCAGTGGATGATGCTGCTGAAGGAGCCCTGGATAACGCAGGAGATGCAGTAAAAGAAGGTGCTGGCGAAGTAAAGGACGCAGCAAAAGACGCGACCGACGGCGACGGGAACGTGAGAAAATAATTTCTGAAGAACATTTTGATCGGACATCCTTTCGGGGATGTTTTTTTTTAATTATTATTCTGAAATTTTTAAAGAAAAAACTGGAAATCTTGTTATATTTAAAACAATTATTTTTGATGTACCATAAAAAGATTGTTATGAAAAATTTGATTTTTAGTGCAGTTCTGCTTGCTTCATTTTCCTTGATCTCGTGTGAGAAAAAGACAACCACCACGGTAAACGAAGACGGCGGAACGACAACAGTGGAAAGAGTGGGCCTGGATAATGAACAGATTGACTCAACCGCCCAAAACGTAAAGGAAGGCGTACAGAATGCAGCCGAAAAAACGGGTGAAGCCCTGGAAGATGCAGGTGAAAAATTGAAAGAAGGCGCCAGGAAAACAGAGCACGATATCCGGGAAGCCACAGACGGCGACGGAAATCCCAAAAAATAAATACTCCTTAAAATAATATTTTCGGAATTAAAATTACCTCGGAGCACGTTCTTTGAGGTTTTGGTATATATCAAATCACTCAAAATTTAAATCTAAAAACCTAAAAATTCGTAACTTTACTTCTTACAAACTGAAGAAGAATGCGCCAAAAGATTCAAAATCAAAATCCTGATTTTTCCGTAATTTTTGAAGATAAACTTCCCTATTTTTTTGAAAAAGACGGGATGAATATGAAATCTGCGTACACTGCAGCCGACATTAATAAAGAAATTTCTGCTTCAAGCGCTGGAATTGCACCTTATCTTCGCGGTCCGTATTCCACGATGTATGTGCAGAAACCTTGGACCATCCGTCAGTACGCAGGTTTCTCAACGGCGGAAGAATCCAATGCCTTTTACAGGAGAAATCTTGCGGCGGGACAGAAGGGGCTTTCCGTGGCGTTTGATTTGGCAACGCACCGCGGTTACGATTCGGATCATCCGCGCGTAGTCGGTGATGTCGGAAAAGCCGGCGTGGCGATTGATTCTGTGGAAGATATGAAAATCCTTTTCGATCAGATTCCACTGGATGAAATCTCGGTTTCAATGACGATGAATGGTGCAGTTTTGCCAATTTTATCATTCTACATCGTGGCTGCGGAAGAGCAGGGCGTTTCCCAGGATAAACTTTCCGGAACGATTCAGAATGATATTCTGAAAGAGTTCATGGTGCGCAATACCTACATTTATCCTCCGACACCTTCAATGAAAATCATTGCCGATATCTTCGAATATACTTCTCAGAACATTCCAAAATTCAATTCGATTTCCATTTCGGGATATCATATGCAGGAAGCCGGAGCAACGCCGGTTCTTGAAATGGCCTATACGCTTGCCGATGGTCTGGAGTACGTTCGCACCGGCATAAAAGCAGGAATGAATGTGGATGATTTTGCGCCGAGACTGTCTTTTTTCTGGGCCATCGGAATGAACCATTTTATGGAAATCGCTAAGATGCGTGCAGCGAGATATATTTGGGCGAAACTTTTGAAACAGTTCAATCCACAGAATCCAAAATCGCTGGCTCTAAGAACACATTCGCAGACTTCCGGCTGGTCTTTAACCGAACAGGAACCTTTCAACAATATTACGAGAACCGCGATTGAGGCGCTTTCTTCTGCATTAGGCGGAACCCAATCTTTGCATACGAATGCCCTGGACGAGGCGATCGCCTTACCTACCGACTATTCGGCGAAAATTGCTAGAAATACGCAGATTATCCTGCAGCAGGAAAGCGGCATCTGCGATGTGGTAGATCCTATGGGAGGGAGTCATTTGGTGGAAACTCTGACGCAGCAAATGATTGATGAAGCCATGAAATACATCGATGAGGTAGAAAAAGAAGGCGGAATGACAAAAGCGATTGAAGCCGGGATTCCAAAGATGAGAATCGAAGAAGCTGCCGCCAGAAAGCAGGCAAAAATCGACAGTGGCGAGGAATTCATCATTGGAGTGAATTCTTTTAAATCAACATTAAAACAACCGGACATCGAAATCCTGGACATCGACAATACAGAAGTCCGCAGAAAACAGATCGAAAGGCTCAACAAAATAAAATCCGAACGCGATCCGTTAAAAGTTTCTGAAATTTTAGAACAAATAAGAAAATCTGCAAAATCGGGAGAAGGAAACCTTCTTGCTCTTTGCATTGAAGCTGCCCGCAGAAGAGTCACTCTAGGTGAGATGAGCGATGCGATGGAGGAAAGTTTCGGGCGTTATAAAGCCAATATCAGAACCATACAGGGAGTTTATGCTATGAATGCCAATAAGAATGAATATTTTGAAAAAGCCATCGCTTTAACTCAGAAATTTGAGGAAAACGAGGGCCGCCGCCCGAGAATTATGGTTGCAAAAATGGGGCAGGACGGTCACGACCGTGGCGCAAAAGTTGTAGCCACCGCTTTTGCAGATATGGGATTCGATGTGGATGTGGCGCCATTGTTCCAAACTCCGGAAGAAGTTGCAAAACAGGCGGTTGAGAACGATATTCATATTTTGGGTGTATCGTCTTTGGCCGCCGGACATAAAACGCTCGTTCCACAGGTAGTGGAAGAATTGAAGAAACTTGGCTCTGATGATATTACGATCGTTGTAGGCGGAGTGATACCGCAGCAGGATTATGAATTTCTTTATGCAAACGGCGCAGATTTCATTTTCGGGCCGGGAACCAATCTGCCGAAATCAGCATGCGAGGTCTTAGAAAGATTTTTAACTGCTTAAATTCATTCACCCAACCTTATAAAAAAGAGGAATTTCCAATCGAGATTCCTCTTCGTTTATTTAAATCAAAAAGCTTGATATTTACTGCAGTTCCTTCAGTGTAATTACTTTATTCCAAAGCGTTTTCCCGTCTTTATCAAACAATTCAAGTTTCAGCGCCCTGTTGTCTTTGTTTCCAAAGAATTTCAGTAACCCGAAGTTATGCTGCATAAATAGGCTGCCTTCCACACGGTTTTCATTGGTTTCTTTCAGTGCACTGGTTGCCACACCGGAAGTGAGCGGGGAAACCGTCCAGTCATAAAGTGTATATTTTCCAGGCCTTTTCAATCCGGAAAGTTCAGAAAAGTGGCGGTCTCCGCTTAAAAAGACCACACCTTTCACATTATTTTTCTCCAATTCATCCAAAATATATTGCCTTTCTTCATGATATGTGGCATAATTCTCAAATTTCGCAGCTGAATTGAGGAACTGGCCGCCAATCACTACAATTTTAAATGGGAATTTAGAAGTGGTGACCGCATCAATAAACCATTCCAGCTGTTCTTTTCCGAGAACGGTTCGCTCACCGGTTTTCCTGTCATTAGGGGATTTGTGAAAGCGGTTGTCCAGAAGGAAAAATTCTGCATCGCCCCAGTTAAAGGTTGAGAAGTTTCCGTTATTCTGCTCGGGATTATTGCCGTAAGATTTATTTGCCCAGAAATCTTTAAAAGCCTCTAGAGTCTGGTGTTTGAAGTAGTAACTCCTGTCAGCGTCATTGGGCCCAAAATCGTGGTCGTCCCAAATGGCAAAATTTTGTGAGTTTGCCATAAGCGGCTGCAGTTCCTTTTGCTGCCTGGTCATCGTGTAGCGGTGATAAATTCCGGTTTTGCTGTCCCAATCGGCTTCGCGAAGATAAATATTGTCGCCGCCCCATAGCATGATGTCCGGTTTCTTGTTTCCGATGCTGGTGAAAATTTCAAAATTACCGCCGTAGGGCGTTCCCGGCCGGTCCACTTCCGGCTCATTCATATAAGCACAACTTCCAAGTGCCACGGTGAATTCAGGAGCGTCTTCGCGCCACTGCCACAGTTTTTTTGCAGTGAAAGATGTTTCGTAATTAAATTTTAATGGTTGATTGTTGATTAAAACTTTGTAATTGTATTTTTTTCCGGGACGGATCTTCTCAAGGATTAAATGAGCGGTGTAAGCATTGTCTTTCACCGTCGAAACTTCATTGCTGATGAACGTTTCAGAAGGGTTTTCCGGAGAGGAATATTCCACTTTTACTTTCGCCGGCGCTTTAGTCTGTACCCAGATTTTTGCTTCAGTCATTTCAACATACCCAAGCATCGGGCCGGATTGCAGAAGGTTTTGCTGTGAAAAGGTGGAAGTAAACGCTAAAAGAAAGAGGATTTTTAAAAGTTTCATCTGGATAAAATTTTAATTTCAAATTTACCCATAAAAACTGAAGATTCCGTTAATTTCACATTAAAAAAAACTTCCTGAAACCGGAAGTTTTTTATCTTAATTATTTGCGGTTACATAATCGTAAACCATCGTGCCCTGAGCATCTGTAAGCTTTGCCTTAGGCGCCATTGCGTTCACGATTCCGGTCCACTGTGCATCGGTGTGCGACTTCGGATTTGGAAGGTCGTGGCACTTTCCGCAGGAATTTTCGAAGATTACCTTTCCCTGTGCGATTGATTCGGCTTTTGTAATTTTTCCGTCTGCGATGCCTTTCTGCGTACACGATACCGCCAATGCGGATCCCGCGATTGCCATAACTAATAATTTTTTCATAGACTAAATTTTAAGTGATTAAATTTAGCTAAATTTATTAATTATTCTTCAGGCCAAAAATTTTGATATGAAAATTGAATGGAAAAGGACAAGGCTAAAATTAAAGGAAACATTTTCAATATCTTACGGAAGTTATGATTTCCGTGATGCGCTCCTGGTTTCGCTTTCAGAAGACGGAAAAACCGGTTATGGCGAATGCGTTGCCATCAATTATTACGGCATCAATCTCGATAAATTTGATGAAATACTTAGGGAAATTCAACATTTAATCGAAGCCCATGACATCGTTCATCCTAAAGTTTTTTTTGAATTTTTAAAAAGTTTAAACCTTCATTCTTTTCTTCTCTCCGCTCTTGATTGTGCCTACTGGGATCTGTACGGAAAACTTACGGACAGAACTTTCAGCGACCTTAATGATTTGAGTAACAATTATTTGCCGGAATCATCATACACGATAAGCATTGCCGGTATTGATGAGCAAATCAAGAAAATTCAAAAGTCAGAATGGAATAAATTGAAAGTGAAATGTAAAGGGCTCAACCGTGAAAATATCTATAAACTTTTAGATACAGGAAAAGGAATTTCCCTCGATTCAAATACGAGTTTCTCTGATGAAGACTGCGAATTCCTGCAGGAAAACGAATTTTCAAAAAACTTTCTTTATGTGGAGCAGCCACGACCTGTGGGCGAGTATTTTGTTTTGAACAAATCAAAAAATGTCAACTGGATGGCTGATGAAGATTGCCAGGACATCACTTATCTGGAAAAACTGCAGCCCCATTATTCATCCATTAACATAAAACTGATGAAATGCGGTGGTTTAACGCCAGCTTTGGAACTAATTTCGGAAGCAAAAAAGTTCGGTTACAAGGTGATGATTGGCTGTATGACGGAGTCCTCCGTGGGAATTTCTGCAGGTATCGCCATCAGCGGCTTGTGCGATTTTGCGGATTTGGATGGCGCCAGTTTAATTTCAAACGATTTTGCGAAAGGAAGTTTTGTTGAAGGCGGTAAACTCATCCTTTCAGAAGAGCCCGGTCTCGGAATTTCTTTGCTTTAAATTCGTAATTTTGAACTGATGAATATTTCCACAGAAACTCTTATTGAAGGTATAAAATCGGGAGACAAGCGTCTCATCGGTAAAGCGATTACTTTGGTGGAAAGCAAAAAGGCCGAACACCGCGAGCGTGCGGAAATATTACTGAAGGAAATAATGCCCTTCACCGGAAAATCTATCCGTATTGGCATTACCGGCGTTCCGGGCGCAGGAAAATCTACTTTTATCGAAAATTTCGGTAGGCTGGCGATCAAAAAGGGAAAAAAAGTTGCAGTTTTGGCTATCGATCCCAGTTCGACACTAAACAAAGGCTCAATTCTCGGCGATAAAACAAGAATGGAAGAATTGGCAAAAGAGGACAGCGCATTCATAAGGCCTTCCCCAAGCTCCGGCTTCTTGGGTGGCGTTGCGAACACGACTTTTGAGACGATGCTGATCTGTGAAGCTGCGGGTTATGATTATATTTTAATAGAAACGGTGGGCGTGGGACAGAGTGAGGTTTTGGTTTCGGATATTACCGATGTATTTCTCTTTTTGAAAATTATTGGCGGTGGCGATGAGCTGCAGGGAATCAAACGCGGGATTATGGAGATGGTGGATTTGATTTTCATTAATAAAGTTGATGAAGCCAACAGCAATAAAGCCAAATCGACCAAGCAGGAACTTTTGCGCGCACTATTTTTTATGCCTGAAAAAGAAAAAGGCTGGAAAACCCCCGTTCTTTTAGGTTCAGCATTAAATAATCAAGGTTTGGAAGAGGTTTTTGAGAAAATCCAGGATTTCATTGCATTAAAAATCAAGAATAATTCTTTCTCAAGAATCCGTGAGCAGCAGGCCGAAAAGCGGTTCGAATATTGGGTACAGCAATTGATTCTTCAAAAAACCAGGCAGGAGTCTGCAATGGAAAATTCGTACGAAAGACATAAAAAAAATGCTTCTGAACTGAAATCAAATCCAAGTACAGAAGCAAAATTGTTTGTGGAAAAATTATTTAAAAGAGGCTAATTTTCAATAAATCCGTTATATCCTGCAGGAGACCGCCTGCTTGAATTTACTGTTATGAACGCCGTACCAGATTTATTAACCTCAATAATCATTTCCTGAACACCAGTTGTGTTTTCTGGTATTACAGTTACCGTCCAGTTACCGTTAGAGTCGACTTTAGAATCGTAACTATACTTTGATCTGAATTTAAAATCAGCGTTAGTGGCATCTGTTAGCTGTGCATCTCCGAAGTAAGGGAGGTAAACATCTATAAAATCCGGTGTCAATTTTATATACTGAGCTTTCGGATCATCGAAGGTTCTTACAGACTGCGTATTCTTCATCACATTCGTTTGGGCGGGCTTCACTTGATTTACGTAAACTGTAAAATTTTTCGACCATATTACATCTCTCAACAGTTCGGGTGCTATTGCGGCAAATTGAGATGTTGAAGCGGCACCTCAGGAAAATAGTAAAAATAATGTAGCTGCAAAGAATAATTTCAGTAATTTCATAGGATTAATTTTTGTTTTGTTCAATGTTTCCGTCATAAGATATTGGTTGCCTGTCATTGGCATCCACCGAAACATAAGCCCTTCCGTTCGGAAATATTTCCATAATTATTCTCCTGATATGGCTCACATCTGATGGAATAACGGTGAAAACTGTAGAATTTTTCCTTCCTTCTGTTTTTATGACTTTATAGTTCTTACTGGTAAACCTCAAACTCTCTTTATCTCTGTCCATACTTGGACTGTAGGCTCTGCCGAAATATGGAAGGGTTGACACTAATTCATTTTTTTTGATCACAATTCCGTAACCATAATCCAAATTCAGCATTCGCGAGGATGAAGAGGTAGGAAGAGAGTTCATCACATTGATAACATCGTAATTTGAAGGATGAGCACTCTTAGCCATAAAAGTGAACTCCTCATTTTTGACCAAGTTTTCTACAGTTTTAGAATCCAGGTAATGTTGAGATCCACATGCGTTGAATAACAGTAATACTGAAAAACTGAGTAATAATATGATGTACTTTTTCATCGTTTCAAGAATTTTTGAATTTATTGCAATATTTATGCTAACATGTAGTGTAAAGTTACAATTTTTTACATTTGGAATAGAAATTGTTTTTACGCAAGAAATTTCAAATATTTCATACTATGAAAATTAAGAACTTATTAAGTATTGGTGCAGTATCAGTTGCTCTTGTGGCATGTACAACCAACCCAATTACGGGCAGAAAATCTGTACAGCTGGCAAACGATCAGCAAATTGCTACCATGGCGGCAGAACAGTATCAGCAGGTTTTAAATCAGGCAAAAGTTATCAGGGGAACCACGGCTGCGAACCAAGTTAAGACTGTAGGTGTAAGGCTGCAGAATGCTGCCAGAAACTACTACCGTCAATTAGGCAGGGAAGGTGATTTAGCAGAATTCAATTGGGAATATAATTTACTGGATGATAAGGCAGCGAACGCATGGTGTATGCCGGGCGGTAAGGTTGCGGTTTACACAGGTCTTTTACCGATTTCTCAAAATGAAAATGGACTGGCAGTAGTTTTAGGTCACGAAATTTCGCACGCTTTGGCCGGTCACGGAAATGAGAGGATTTCTCAGGCTATGATCGCGCAGTATGGCGGAGCAATTTTGGGAAGTACAATTTCCAGTGGGCAATGGGCACAAATTTTCTCTCAGGTTTACCCGGTAGGGGCGCAAGTTGCATTGCTGAAATATGGCAGAAATCAAGAACTTGAGGCTGACCAAATGGGATTATATTTAATGGGCATGGCCGGTTATGACCCAAGAGGGGCACAACCGTTCTGGCACAGAATGGAATCGATGTCTACCAGCCAAAACAGACCACCGGAATTTCTTTCCACTCACCCAAGCCCGGACAACAGAAGACAGCAGATTGAAGTTCATTTACCGAAGGCTTTAGAATATTATAAAGCTGCCGGAGGTAAAGTGTAACACCTAAATCTTTAACATACCAACCTTTCCTTATTTTTTAATAAATTTGGGAAGGTTTCTTTTTTAGAATTTAAAATAAATCAAACTATGAAAAGCGTAACTTTTATCGGTATTGTAATGCTTATTCTTGCAGCGTTACTTTTCTATCTTACCACCGATTTTGCTGTGGAGCAGATTAAACTTTCGCATATTATGGGCATTATGGCGGGAGTTGGCCTAGGGCTGATACTTGGAAGTATGGTTGGTTATGTAAGCAAAGGCAGCGCAATAAAAGCTGAGCAAAAAAGAAGGGAATTTAAACAGTTGCAGAAAGAAAAAGAAGAACTGGAAAGACAGGCCGCTGAACTTGCCCGTCAGAATGAAGCTGCTGCAAAGGCGCTTCCTAAAAATGACAATACCCAGAATTATTAGTTCCGGGTATTTTTTAATTAATTCAAATTATTTTTAAAATTCGTAACCTAAACCTAAGATCAGTAAACCTGGCCTGTTGTCATATTTTACTGTGTAGGTTTCGCCCATTACATTTTTGTTGATGAAGTCTCTCTGATCCTTTGTGAAAGCTCCTTCATAACGGGCGTTTATGATAAGCTGCTTTAGCTTCGCCTGCGCTCCGAACTGGTAACCGAGGGTGAAGTCATTCTTAGCATTCTCCTTGAAACCATTGTACTGATTGTCTGCGCTTAGGTTATAACTCGCCACCGGCCCGACAAATATTCCCAAAGTTTCACCAAGCACATTTTTACCTACCAAAACGGGCATATCTACACGGTTGCTTTTTGCCTCAATTTTTGTGTTTGTGGTTGGATCCGTAAATTCATTTTTAAAAGTTGTGTAATAAAGTTCGGGCATTAGGAAGAACGAAGTTGGCAAATCAACTTTTACCGATATACCGAGGTTATATCCTACGCTGTTTTTTCCTTTCTGGTCATAAGTGTTCTGCCCGCTGGCTTTAATGTCCTTCCATGAAGGTGAAGATGACGGAAACAGCATATTTGCCCTGCCCGAAACTGAAACCTGTGCTGCTAAAATTCCCGCGATGCCGATTGCAGCGGTACTAAATATCTTTTTCATTTTGATCTTGTTTAGTAATAATATTTTCGATTGATGTCTTGTCTGTTTGCAAAAAGTATTCCCTTAACTCTTTGAACAGTTCGGAAGAATAAACGAAATCTATCAGGTTTTTATTGCGGGCGGTGATCACCTTGTCCTTGTCGCCTTCCCATTCCAGCAGTCCGTTTCTAAGATAGATGATTTTTTCACCAATCGTCATCACCGAATTCATATCGTGGGTATTGATAATCGTGGTGGTGTTGTATTCCTTGGTGATTTCCAGGATCAGGTCATCAATAACGTTGGAAGTATATGGATCGAGCCCGGAGTTCGGTTCATCACAAAAAAGATATTTCGGATTATTTACAATAGCCCGAGCAATGGCAACACGCTTTTGCATACCACCGGAAATTTCTGAAGGATATTTTTTGCCTGCTTTTTCCAGGTGCACACGGCCCATTACTTCCATAGCCCGCCTTTTTTTCTCCCTGAAAGTTAAATTGGTAAACATATCAAGGGGAAATGTTATATTTTCTTCAACAGTCAGCGAGTCGAAAAGGGCACTTCCCTGGAATACGGTTCCGATTTCTGAACGAAGCGTTTGTTTCTCGTCGCGGCCCATTTTCATAATATCCCTGCCGTCAAAAAGAATAGTTCCGCTGGTAGGTTCGTGTACGTTGAGCAATGATTTCAGGAATACGGTCTTACCCGAACCGCTCTGCCCGATGATGAGGTTCACCTTTCCGGTATCGAATGTGGTGGTGATGCCCTTTAGGACTTCTACATTGTCAAAGCTTTTTTTCAGATCTTTTACCTCTATCATCAGCTTAAAATCATTTGAGTTAAAATTAATTCTGAAATAATAATAAATACCATCGTCCAAACTACGGCTTGCGTACTTGCACGTCCCACTTCGAGAGATCCGCCTTTCACGTTATAGCCAAAATACGATGGAACTGTAGCGATAATGAAGGCAAAAACAATCGTTTTCACAAAAGCATAGGTGAAGAAAAGCGTTGGCATATACATCTGAACACCGGTTATGTAATCTGCAGAGGTCCAGTTTCCTGTAATTTCACCGGCTAAGTATCCTCCGAAAATCCCAACGACAATACTCAAAGCAATAAGCAAAGGATTGAAAATCACGCAGGCTAAAATTTTAGGCAAAATCAAAAAATTGGAAGAGTTTACGCCCATAATGTCCAGTGCGTCAATCTGTTCAGAAACCCTCATTGTTCCGATACTGGATGCAATGTATGAACCTACTTTACCTGCAAGGATCAAACTGATAATGGTTGGAGCAAATTCCAGGACCAAAACCGCTTTTGTTGCATAACCCACGAAAGTTGTAGGGATCGGGAAACTTGAGGCGCTGAAGTTATTATACATCTGAATTGCAACTACCGCCCCCACGAAAACAGAAGTAAAGACAACAAGCCCGAACGAATTCACCCCCAGGTCATTGATTTCCCGCATAAACAGTTTCCAGAACACATTGGCTTTTTGCGGACTTCTGATGGCTTTTCCCATGAGGATAAAATATTCGCCTAAAGCCGTAAGAAACTTTCTTATCATACTGCGAAAATAGTATTATTATTTCAATTATTTTTTATCAGTGGGCATTTTTATCGCCTTCAACAAGCAGGACAAGGGTTTTAAAAATGATAACCAAATCCAGCATGAAACTCCAGTTTTTCACGTAAAATGAATCCGCAAGTACCCGCCTTTTCATCTCCAAATCCATATTGCCTTTGTCACCACGAAGCCCGTTAACTTGCGCCAAACCGGTAATTCCAGGCTTCACAAGGCTTCGTAGGGCATACCGCCTTATTTTTGGTTTATACAAATTATCTACCAAAATCATATGCGGCCGCGGCCCAACCACAGACATGTCGCCTAATAACACATTAAAAAACTGCGGCATTTCATCCAAACTGGTTTTTCGGAGGATTTTTCCAATTTTGGTAATTCGCCTGTCATTCTTTGCAGTAGTTTTGGTAGCAGAATCACCATTCACATACATTGTTCTGAATTTGAAGCAGTTAAAAACTCTGTCATGGAAGCCATATCTTTTCTGAATGAAAAATACCGGGCCTTTACTGTCGCTCTTTATAAGCAGGGCTAAGATCGGAAACAACCAAATTCCAACGCCCGCTAAAACCAAGACTGAGAATATAATGTCAAAAATCCGCTTTAAAACTGAATTTGTATAAGATTCTAAGGGAAATTTGATTGGCAAAAGAATCGGTTGCGACTGGATGTAGCTTAAATTATAGGAGAAAAACTCATTTTGGATGCTGTTCGGGATTAAGGATATTTTTACTTTATGAGCTTCAGCTTCTTCAAAGATTTTTGTTTCTAAATTGCTGGGCAGGTGATTTTGGGATGAGATAAAAATTGTGTGGATTCCGTTTTTAATCCAAAACTCTTTTAATTCGTCAACATCAATTTTATCAAGCTGATAATCAAAAATTTTGTATCCGTAATCTTTACGTTCCGAAATGATTGCTTTTAAAACGTCCACCGATGAGTCCTGGCTCAGGAACATGATATTCCTTACATTTAAACCTTTAGAGCGGATGTATTTTAAGAAGAAAAAAATCAGTGATTTTAGAAAAAGCAGCAGGAAGAACAGGATTGCCACGATAATAGACCTTTCTTCTTTCAGAACATCGTTTTCCAAAATTCGTGAGAATAATAGAAAAACCGCTGAGAAGATAAATATTTGTGCAAAAACCTTTTGGAGATAAGTGGTATAGGTGGTGTTTCTCGGCACATAATATATTTGAGTTTTACTGCTCAGGAGCAACCAAAAGACAACCAGAAGAAAAACCGAAATCAGATTTTTTTCCTGATTTACCAAATCTAATACCGGATTTTTCCGGAGGTAAAAAAACAGCAAAACTGCAGCCACAACCGCGATGTCTAAAAGAATCACGGCAGTTTTAAAATACCGGGAGTACCGCAGTTTTTGCATGGATTAGATTTACGGAATATTCAAATATTTATGGGTTTGCACAGATGCCTGCCATTTCGGGTTGGCAAGAATGAAATCGGTGATTTTGGGGTACATCGCATCACGTTTGCTCCATTCGCTTTGGAGGTAAAGTTTACAGTTTTCAGACACCTTTGCGGCCTGTTCTTCCGCAAACTGGAAATCGTGGTTATTGAAAATAATCACCTTCAGTTCCTGCGCTTTTGAATAAATTTCATCTAAAGGCAGTCCGGTTTTTTTGGGGGAAAGCGTAATCCAGTCCAACTGGCCGCTCATGGGGTATGCTCCGGAAGTTTCGATATGAATTTGGCAGCCCAGTTCCTTTAATTTTGAGGTTAAAACATCCAGATTCCACATTAGCGGTTCGCCGCCGGTCAGCACGATGGTTTTGCAGTAGCTTGCTGCAGTTTCTGCAACCTCTTCCACATCCATCAGCGGGTGCAGGTCCGGGTTCCAGCTTTCTTTCACATCACACCAGTGGCAGCCCACATCGCAGCCGCCAAGCCTTATGAAGTAGGCGGCTTTTCCGGTATGGGCACCTTCTCCCTGTATGGTATAAAAATGCTCCATCACCGGGAGTATTTTTCCTTCTTTTAATAAAATATCCTGTTCTTCTTTTGTCATTAATCTTTATAAATGGTATGTTTATAAGCCAGCAGCGTGTTTTTCATCAGCATGGCTCGCGTCATTGGGCCTACACCTCCAGGTACCGGCGTGATCCAGCTTGCTTTTTCGGCGCAGCTGTCGAAATCTACGTCGCCTGCAAGATGGTAGCCCTTTTCTGAATCATCATCAATTCTTGTTATTCCCACATCGATCACTACTGCACCTTCTTTAATCATATCCCCTTTCAGGAAATGAGGGTCTCCCAAAGCGGTGATCACGATGTCAGCAGCTTTTGTAAACTCTTCAATATGAGGTGTATAGCTATGTGTTAAAGTTACGGTTGAATTTCCCGGGAAATCTTTCCTGCCCATCAAAATACTCATCGGCCTGCCTACGATACGGCTTCTGCCAATGATTACGCAGTGTTTTCCTTTGGTTTCAAGATTATATCTTTCCAAAAGAGTTAAGATTCCAAAAGGAGTTGCCGGGAGGAATGTGCTCATCTCCAGTGCCATACGTCCGAAGTTTTCAGGATGAAAGCCATCCACGTCCTTATGCGGGTTTATTGCCATAATTACCTTTTCCTGATCCATCTGTTTTGGTAAAGGCAACTGCACGATGAAGCCGTCAATTTCCGGATCATCATTCAGCTCGGCAATTTTTTCTAAAAGTTCAGCTTCGGAAACCGTACTTGGCATCTTGATCAGTGACGATTTGAAACCAACTTCAGCACAGTCTTTCACTTTGCTGTTCACATAAGCTTTGCTGGCGCCGTTGTTTCCTACAAGGATTGCAGCAAGATGTGGCACCCTTTTTCCGGAGGCGATGATTTTGTCTACATCAGCTTTGATTTCATTTTTAATGTCCTGTGAAACTTTCAGTCCGTCTAGAATTTGAGCCATTTTATTTTCTTTTTTTACTTAATCAGATTATACGTTAAAATTACTTATGTTTTTTGAAATAATTGATCAAACCGTTGGTCGAACTGTCGTGCGTGGAAATTTTATCATCCGAAACCAGTTCTGGAAGAATTTTTCCTGCCAAGACTTTCCCCAGCTCCACACCAAACTGGTCGAAACTGAAAATGTTCCAAATGACACCCTGAACAAATATTTTATGCTCATAAAGTGCGATCAGCTGTCCTAATGAGAATGGGGTTAATTCATTGAATAAGAACGAATTGGTCGGTGTATTTCCGTGGAAGACTTTAAAATTTAAAAGCCGTTCTGTTTCTTCTTCAGATTTTCCTGAAGCTTTTAATTCTGCTTCGGCTTCATCTTCAGTTTTTCCGAAAGCCAAGGCTTCTGTCTGTGCGAAGAAATTTGCCAACAGTTTCTCCTGATGATCAGAAACCTGGTTGCAGGATTTTACATAGGCAATGAAATCTGCCGGAATAAGCTCCGTTCCCTGATGTATCAGCTGATAAAAAGCGTGCTGACCGTTAGTTCCTGGCTCCCCCCAGATAATAGGCCCGGTTTCATACTGTACAAATTCACCGTTTCGGTCCACGCATTTTCCATTACTTTCCATGTCACCTTGTTGCAGATAAGCCGCGAAACGGTCAAGATATTGAGAATACGGCAAAATAGCGTAAGTCGGCGAACCGCAGAAATTACGGTACCAGATTCCTAAAAGCCCCATCAAAACAGGAATGTTTTCAGCAAAATCCGCATCTTGGAAATGTTGGTCGGTATCAAAAGCGCCCTTCAGTAAATTTTCAAAGTTTTCGTAGCCAACCGCAAGAACGATACTTAAACCAATCGCACTCCAAAGAGAATATCTTCCACCAACCCAATCCCAGAATTCGAAGATGTTCTCTTCTGCAATTCCGAAGGTTTTAACTGCTTCAATATTAGTTGATAAAGCCACAAAATGCTTTGCTACGTCCTCCTGCTTTCCGGCCTTCAAAAACCAGTCTTTCGCAGAATGTGCGTTGGTCATCGTTTCCTGAGTGGTGAATGTTTTCGAAGCCACAATAAACAGCGTAGTTTCCGGATTTAAGTTTTTCAACACTTCGGCGATGTGGTTTCCGTCCACGTTTGAGACAAAATGAACATTCAGTCTCGTTTTATAATGTTTCAGCGCCGAGACAACCATCACCGGACCGAGGTCTGAGCCGCCGATTCCGATGTTTACGACATCCGTAATTTCTTTTCCAGAAAACCCTTTGTGTTCGCCTGAAATCACTTTTTCGGAGAATGATCTCATCTGCTCCAGAACTTTCTTAATTCCCGGTTTGATGTTTTCGCCGTCAACCAGTATTTCTTTATCCGAAAAATCCCTCAAAGCCGTATGCAGAACTGCTCTTCCTTCGGTTTCATTAATTTTCTCTCCGGAAAACATGGCGGAAATTGCTTCCTTCAACTGGCATTCTTCTGCCAGGTTTATGAGAAGTTCCTTTGTTCTCCCGTCAATTAAATTTTTGGAGTAATCGAAAAGGAAATTCTCTCTTTTTATGGAGAATTCGTCGAAACGGTTCGGATTGTACTGAAATAGTGTGCGTAGGTCAAAATCATTTTTTTCGAAATGGGCATAAAGCTCGCCCCACGCCTTGGTTTGTTCCGGATTTATTTTTGGTAGCATAAATGATTTGAAATTTGAGATTTGAATTTGAGATTGTGAGCATCCTCAATCTTAAATTTTGGCAAATTTACGCAAAATAAAAACCTCCGAAAATCTCGAAGGTTGTCTTTTTATTAAATGTAAGATTATTCATTTTCAGGTTTCTGAAAGACCACTTTTTTTTCTTCTTAAAAAGTAAACCATAAAACCCAGAATTAGCATCAAAGGCCAAATTGTAATTAAGCCCACCAGTAATCTCTGAATGATATAAAATCCTTCCACAAAAGCATTTTTAGCATCGTAAAAGAAAGTGAATTTATATTTATTATCGATGTTTTTGGTATTGGTTACCAGGATTTCGGCTACACGTATTTTGGGTTCTTTGATGTAAATGTCTACGGTACTGTAATTCAGGTCATCAGCAAGGGTGATGTCTGCAATTTGCTGCTGGTTGTGTTGTTCCAGGTTATTTTCGGTGCGGTCTACTTTGTCGCCGCTGTTTTTCATTTTGCCGATAACCTCACCGGTTTTTTCGAGTTTTTGTTTCTCCAGTTGCGCAATTTTCGCATTGTTGGTAACATCTTCCGCCAGAATTGTTCTGGAATTCAGAAACATTTTTTTATCATTAATGCGCGTTAGGAAATCGCCCAGTTTTTCACTCGGAACACGGGCCTGGATCCTGTTTTCGGTTTGATATTTTTTCACCAAAGTTGCTTCGGAATCTGATGTTTCAAAAGTATCTTCCGAAATCACATTGCTGTTAAGTCTGCTCACGGTCACAAATCCGCCCAATTCTTTCAATTGTTTCTCAATAAAAATTGTGGCCTCGTAAACATCTTTAACTTCCATATTAATGTCGGCAGTTTTTACAAATTTCCGGTCAGCAACCTGTTGAGTGGCGGCCATAGAAACACTGTCAGAAACTACGGC
This sequence comes from Chryseobacterium taklimakanense, assembly GCF_900187185.1. NCBI lineage: Bacteria > Pseudomonadati > Bacteroidota > Flavobacteriia > Flavobacteriales > Weeksellaceae > Chryseobacterium > Chryseobacterium taklimakanense. Next base: position 1,489,233 of record NZ_LT906465.1, on the reverse strand, counting down.
GTAATCAGCAGTTGAGGTTTGAACTGCATTCGCAGCAACTTCACCTTTTTTACATGAAAAAACTGCAGAAAGAAGAATGGCGGAAGCGGCCAGCTTTAAATGAATTGATTTCATAACGGTAAATTTTAGGGGTTTTATTGAGTCAAAGTTCCGCTTGAAATTCCTGTAATGCTTGTAAAAGGATTTTTTAGTTCTTGTAAAGTTTATTTGCAATACAAGTTCCTGATTGTCTTTATTTTGTAAAAAAGAATTGACCTGAATTCACGAGTAGATCTAAATGTTTTACCCGTTTGATAGCAATGTCAGAATGAAAATTACGGTTTTAAGATATTATGTTTTTGAATTTTTGGCTAAAACAATGATTTCCACTTCGGGAGCAGCGAAATCTTCGGATATTTTAATTTCCTGGGTTTTTTCTTTTTTATGAAACGGCGATTCAAAAAAGTTTTATCAAATACCTTAAAGATTGCATGATAAAAAAACATTGCCAAAATTTGAAACTTTGGCAATGTGGTATTCTTTTGTATAATTATAAAAATTAATTCTCAATCGCTAAATCAATCACGTCGCTCATCCTTTTTACATAGCTGATTTTCAGATTCTTCAGATAATCTTTTTTTATTTTTTCGACATCCATTCTGTTCGCGTCGCACAAGATTACTTCTTTAATCCCGGCTCTGGTGGCGGCCAAAAGTTTTTCCTTGATTCCGCCTACAGGAAGCACTTTGCCACGCAGTGTGATTTCGCCCGTCATCGCCAAATGCGGTTTTACTTTTTTGTTTTTAAAACTTGAAACCATCGAAGTCAGCATCGCGATTCCGGCAGATGGACCGTCTTTCGGGGTCGCGCCTTCCGGAACGTGAACGTGGATGTTGTGTGTCTCAATATCTTCTTTGGAAATTCCCAAATCTTCGTGTTTCGCCTTGATGTATTCCAAAGCAATTGTTGCAGATTCCTTCATCACGTTTCCGAGATTACCGGTCATCGTAAGGTTTCCTTTTCCGCTGCTTAAGATACTTTCAATAAAAAGGATATCACCGCCAACAGAAGTCCACGCCAAACCGGTTACAACGCCCGGAACCCCAGTGATTTCAGAAAGACTTCGAGGCCTTGGAACACCCAGGATTTCATCAATTTTTTTGACGGAAATTTTTGGGTCATAATCTTTTTCCATTGCGGTTTGCAGCGCAACCCAGCGTGAAATAGCGGCAATTCTTTTGTCTAAAGTCCTTACGCCGCTTTCAGAAGTATGTGCATCGATGATATGTTTCAGTTCGGGATTTCCAAGTTTGAAGGAAGTCCTGTTCAGGCCGTTCTCTTCCTGCTGTTTTTTGATGAGGTGGCGTTTGGCAATTTCGATTTTTTCCTCCAAAGTGTAACCGGCAATTTCAATGATTTCCATCCGGTCCAAAAGCGGTCCCTGAATCGTTGAAAGTGTGTTCGCTGTCGCGATGAACATCACTTTTGAAAGGTCGTAACCCATTTCCAGATAATTGTCGTAAAAAGCGTTATTTTGCTCAGGATCAAGAACCTCTAAAAGTGCCGAACTCGGGTCGCCGTGAATTCCCTGTCCGATTTTGTCAATTTCGTCCAAAACAATTACCGGATTCGAGGTTCCGGATTTTTTGACGGACTGCAAAATTCTTCCGGCCATCGCACCGATATATGTTTTTCTATGGCCGCGAACCTCGCTTTCATCGTGCAAACCACCGAGAGAAACCCGAACATATTTCCTGCTCAATGCATCTGCAACAGATTTCCCCAGCGACGTTTTTCCAACTCCTGGAGGGCCTACCAAACACAAAATGGGAGATTTCATGTTGTTTTTGAGTTTCAGCACGGCCATATGTTCCAAAATTCTTTTTTTGATGTCCTCAAGACCAAAATGTGCTTTGTCCAGCACTTTTTCAGCTTTTACGATATCAAAAGTGTCTTTTGAATAATTTCCCCACGGCAAATCTGTGAAGAAATCCAGGTAATTGCGCTGAACATTGTAATCCGGGGAATTCGGATGCTGCCTTTGCAAGCGGGCAAGTTCTTTTTCAAAATGGTCCTGAACTTCCGTCGTCCAATGTAGTTTTTTGGCTTTTTCACGCAGTTCGTCGGCATCACTTTCGGCACCGCCGCCCAATTCTTCCTGAATGGTTTTCATCTGCTGATTCAGGAAATACTCGCGTTGCTGTTTATCTAAATCCTTGGAAGTTTTCTGATGAATCTGGTCGCGCAGCTGAAGTTTCCTGAAATCGTCGTGCATCAGTTCGTAGCATTTCTGGGCGCGTTTCATCAAGCTTTTTTCTTCGAGTAAATTTTGTTTTTGAAGTGAAGAAAAGTTGGCGTTGGTACAGATGAAATTCAGCAGATCCTCATTATTGCCCATATTGTTTATGGCAAAGTTGGCCGCATTCGGGATGTTGGGATCCAGCTTGATGATTTTCAATGCTAAATCCTTGATGTTTTCCAAAAGCGCTTCGTATTCGTCCCTGTTTTTGGTTCCGGAATCCTTCAATGTATCGATTTCAGCAGTAAAATAAGGTGAAGAGCTGACGAATTTTTTGGTTTTAAACCTTTGAATTCCTTTGGTTATGGCTGTGATATTTCCTTCCGGTAAAACAATGATTTTTACAATTCGCGCGAGTGTACCCACTTTAAAAAGATCATTTTCCTCCGGATTTTCAACATTTGAATTTTTCTGGCTGATGATGCCTATGATATTATTGTTTTTCTGCGCTTCTTCGAGCAGTTTTTTACTTTGTTCGCGGCCCGCAGTAATCGGTATCACCACATTAGGGAACATCACCATATTTCTTACAGGCAAAATTGGAAACACCTTTTGTGTATCGCTCTGCTGTTTATCCTCTGTGTCAGATAAGTTTAATTCCTCAGCTACAATACTGAATTCTGCATCCAGCATTTCTCCTAAATCAATATCTTCAAATTCAATCATAATATATTAATGACAGAATGTCATTTTTTAAGTTAAGAAAACAAGAGATACAACACAGAAAAAGTGTGATATTCCCCGTAAACATTTGTTTTAATTAAAACTTTTCTCAATTCCTGTGCCAAGGGGAAATGCGTTTATTTATCTGACAAAATTACCTTAAACCGACTGTCTTAGCCCCATGCGGTGGATTAAAAAAATATTGAAATCTTTTCTTAATATGTTAAAAATGTGTATTTTCGCAGACTGATAAAAAAGATAACAGATAATGGCGATTTTAGGGGAAATTAGAAAGAGATCCTGGTTAATGGTTGGTGTGATTGCGTTGGCGCTTTTGGCGTTTCTTGTAAATCCGGACACATTTGATCAGGTTTTCGGTAAAAATCCAAATATTTTAGGAAAGGTTAATGGTGAGGAAATTACCAGGGATGAATATAATGATCAGCTTTTTATTCTTCAGCAACAGGCGCAACAGCAGGGACAGCCTACAGCAGGCCTTGAAGAACAGGCGTGGCAGATGATGGTGCAGAGCAAACTCATCAAGCAGCAGTTTGAGAAAATGGGCCTGAAAATGACGGATGATTTCTTTTGGAGCCAACTGCAGTACGACCCAATGTTTGCCCAGAATCCACAATATTTTGACGAAAAAGGAAATTTCAAACTTCAGGAAGTAAGAAAATTTTACGAAGGACTAGAAGGCAGCGGAAACGTACAGGAATACAACCAATGGCTGAAAACCAAACGATCCATCGAATACAGGATGATGGCAAGACAGCTTTTTGCCAATGTTTCTTCCGGAATTACAGTTAGCAAGAAAGAGGCGGAAGAAATGATGAGGCAGAGAGACCAGGTTGCCGATATCGATTATGTTAAAGTGGATTATGCTGCTTTTTTAGCAAAAAATCCGGTAAAAGTAACTACTGAAGATCTTGCGGCGTACATCAAACAACGTCCGCATACTTTCAAGGGACAGGCAAGCAGAAACATTGGTTTGGTTTATTTCCCGGCAACTCCAAGTGCACAGGACGATGCCAAAGCACAGGCTGAACTTAATAAACTGTTCACCCAGGGAACTGATGCGAGCGGTGGCAAAGAGAACTTCCAGAATACAACCAACGACTCTATGTTCGTTACTCTGAATTCTGATTTGCCATTCAATCCAATGTACTTCAAAAAAGAACAGCTTCCGCAAACCATTGCAGATAAAGTGGCTGCAGCGCCTCTGGGCCAGGTTTTCGGACCTTATAAAGAGCAGAATTTTTACGTAGTGTCTAAACTTTTGGATAAGAAAACCTCAGATTCTACACTCTCCAGACATATCCTTATTGCTTACAAAGACAGTCCGGCGGGACAGGGCGTTACCAGATCAAAAGATCAGGCCAAAAAATTAGCCGATTCGATCGGGGCAGTGGTAAAGGCAAATCCTGCAAAATTCACGGAGTTCCTTAATCTTTCTAATGATCCGGGTTCAGCGGCACAAGGCGGGAGTTTGGGGTGGACTACACCTGAAACACCATTCGTGCCTGAATTCTTAGCTTACCTGAACAGCAACCCTAAAGGTGCGACAGGTGTTGTGGAAACGCAGTTCGGTTATCACATCATCAATATTCAGGATAAAAAAGCCGGAGCGATGGGCTATAAAGTAGCCAACCTTGTTAAGGCGATAAAACCTTCAGAAGCAACTGAAAACGTGATTGATAAAAATGCGAGAAGATTCATCCAGCAAACGCAGGGTAAATCCTTCAACGATTTTGCAAATATTGCTAAGAAAGGAAATTATCAGTTTTCAAATCCAAAAAATGTTAAGCGTTTCGACGGGCAGCTGCAGGGACTTGGGACGGATAAAGATGAAGCAATCATTGCATGGGCATTTGATAAGAAAAGAGAAAAAGGAGATTCTGAATTTTTTGTTGTGGAAGGTACCGGCGACAGAATTGTGGCTTACCTGAACGGCAAACAGGACGAAGGACTTGTAGATCCGGAATCTGTGAGAGATCAGTTGGAGCCGGTTGTAAAAAATCAGTTGGCAGCTAAGAAAATTGCTGAAAAAATAACGGCTGCGAAAGCCACTTCGCTGGATGCGGTTGCAAACCTTTTCGGAACACAAAAACAGTCCGGACAGGTAAATCTTCTTAGCCCTGCATTGGGTATGGCGATGGAACCCAAAGTTGCCGGAGCAGCGTTTGGCGTTCAGAAAGGTAAAATGTCAAATCCTGTAGAAGGGATGACCGGAGTTTATGTTTTGGTTAAAAAATCTGAAACTGTAAACAAGCAGCCGGGTGATGTGAAGCAGATTTCTGAAGCTATTGCCGCACAAAACGCACAGATGTTTGGCCAGCAACTGATGAAGAGCCTGCAGGATAATGCAGACATCAAAGATTACAGAATTGAAGTGTGGAACAAAACTGCACAGTAAAATATTGTAAATAATTTATGAAAAGCGGCAGGATTTTTGCCGCTTTTTGCATTGCTACAACGGTTTAATTTATATAGCCTTTACGTATATTTGTTATATATTTGTGTAATAAAATCATATTTTTTAAAGTGAAGTTTTCTAAAGAAATAAAAGCAGGTGCCATTGCGGTAATATCCATCATAGGTTTTGTAATTCTTTTTCAGTTTATGAAGGGGAAAAGCCTTTTTACGACCGATAATATTTTCTACGCAAAGTACGATAACGTAGAAGGTCTGGAGCCTTCCAGTCCAGTCTCGATCAATGGATTAAAGGTTGGTCATGTTGATAAGATTATACCGATTACGGATAAAAGCGGTAAAATCCATTTTGTACTCAAAGTTCTTGTGGATGACGCTTTTGAATTCTCAAAAAAATCTCAGATTGAAATTTTCGAACCGGGATTGATGTCGGGAAAACAGGTTAGAGTAAATTTGGCATATGGTGGAGAAATGGCTAAAGACGGCGACACGCTTGCCGGAAGCTACAGGGAGTCGATGATGAACAATATTTCATCTCAGGTTGGCCCGGTGAAGGATCAGTTGCAGGAAGTTTTGAAAAGAGCAGATTCACTGATGCTTAATGTCAATGCTATTACCGATGCTCAAAATCAGGCGCAGATCCGGGCATTGCTGGCGAGCTTAAACAGGACTGTCTCGTCGTTCGAGAGTACTTCTCAACAGACAAACCGTTTGCTTGCAAACAACGATCCAAGAATTCAGCAGATGTTGGATAATGCCAATCTCGCGACCATAAGTGCCAGGACTGCGATTGATAAATATGGAAGAGTAGCAGAACAGGTAGATGTTCAAAAGCTGAACAATACCATCGATAAGTTGAGCCTCACTTCTGATAAGCTTAATAATGTTATTTCTGGAATACAAAATGGTGAAGGTTCTCTTGGTAAATTGGCAAAAGATGAACAACTTTACCAAAACCTAAATGAAACATCAGCCAATCTCAATGAGCTGGTGAAAGATATGAAGGCCAACCCGAAACGATACGTCAATTTCTCAGTTTTCGGTAAAAACAGTAAATAAAAATCATAATCATAATGCAGTATATCGACAATATTCTTTTTGTTGTTCTGCTTGTTGCAGGTATAGGGCTTTTTGTAAAAAGTTTAAAGGAAATCTACCGGAATATCAAACTCGGTAAAGAGATCAACCGGTCCGACCGTCGCAGCGAACGCTGGGCTATGATGACGAGTGTAGCTCTTGGGCAAAGTAAAATGGGTGCCAGGCCAATTGCCGGAATGCTGCACGTTTTTGTGTATGTGGGTTTCGTGATCATCAATATTGAACTTCTAGAAATCATTGTTGACGGTATTTTCGGGACGCACCGGTTTTTAGCTTCAGTTCTGGGGGAAACGCTTTATAAGGCATTTACGGCGACGCTTGAAATTTTGGCACTTTTAGTTGTTATTGCGGTTGTTATTTTCTTTATCCGACGAAATTTTTACGGTGTTAAAAGGCTCACCATGAAAGAACTCTTCGGCTGGCCTAAAAATGATGCCAACTGGATTTTAGTGATCGAATTTGCCCTCATGGCCGCCTTCTTCACAATGAATTCAGCTGATTTACTGTTGCAGCGTGCAGGTGTCTTTCCGGCACACGGTTATTTCCCAATCAGTCAAGCGGCGTTTGCACCGGTCATGGATTGGTTCAACTTCGGAACGCCATTTTTACAGTTTACAGAAAGAGCTGCGTGGTGGTTCCACATCGCGGGAATTCTGTTCTTCATGAATTACCTTTATTATTCAAAACATTTGCACATCATATTCGCTTTCCCAAACACCTGGTACGCGAAGCTTCAGCCTAAAGGAGAACTTAATAATCTGGAGTCTGTAACGAAGGAAATTAAGCTGATGATGGATCCTAACGCTGATCCTTACGCTGCCCCGGCAGATGCAGATCCCAATGCAGTTCCGGAAAAATTTGGCGCAAATGATATTTTTGATCTGAACCAGGTTCAGCTTCTCAATGCTTACACCTGTACTGAATGTGGACGGTGTACTTCGGTTTGTCCGGCAAATATTACAGGCAAAAAGCTTTCTCCGCGTAAAATTATGATGGACACCAGAGACAGGATTGAAGAAGTGGGCAGAAACATCAACAAAAACGGGAAATTCGTCGATGACGGCAAAAAACTTCTCGATGATCATATCAGTCGTGAAGAATTGCGCGCGTGTACCACTTGTAATGCCTGTACGGAAGCTTGTCCGGTTTTAATTGATCCGCTTTCCATCATTGTTGATTTGAGAAGATATATGATTATGGAGGAATCATCTATGCCACACGAATGGCAGCTGATGCTCAACAATATTGAAAACAATGCCGCACCGTGGCAGTATAATCAGAACGACCGCCTGAATTGGGCAAACGATTAATACATAAAAGATGAAAAAATTCCTTTTATTTTTCAGTTTATTTTTTTCGGCTGTTGTTTTCGCACAATCGCCTGAGCAAAAGCAGATTCTGAAAGAAACACAGTCTTTCATGACATTTTTGGAACAGAAAAACTATGATAAGATTCTGGAAATGTCTCATCCGGCACTTACGGAAAAGTTTGAAAAACAAATGATGATTGATGGTTTCAAAATGATTTTTGAAGGCAATGACCAGTTTAGTATGAAACTAAATCCAATCGCTGACAGTGCTTACAAAGTTTCGGATGTTTATAAAGACGGTACTTCGCAATATGCGTTCGTTTCATTCCCGATGAATATGGAGATGACTTTTAAAAACCAGAAATTTGATGCTGACACCAAAAAAATGATGGTGAATATGATGGAAGTGCAGGGGATGAAGGCAAAATTCGTAAACGATTCCACGCTCAATATCAGCAAACTGGCACTTACGGTAGCCCTAAAAGACCAATCCACAAATAACCAGTGGAAATATATCAACCATGATGAGAATAACCCTTTCTATACAACGATAGTTCCCGTGGAAATCATCAAGAGTGCGAAAAGTTATTACTCAGATTTACTACTAAAACAGAAGGAAAATGCAAATTAAAACGATGGCAGAATATGCTGCCGAAGGAAAATCGCCGGAAGTACTTTTCTGGGTGGGCTGTGCAGGAAGTTTTGATGACCGTGCCAAGAAAATTACCCGCGCCTTTTGCAAAATCTTAAATAAAATAGGTGTTGAATTCGCGGTTCTGGGACAGGAAGAAAGCTGCACCGGCGACCCGGCAAAACGAGCCGGAAACGAATTTGTCTTCCAAATGATGGCCCACACAAACATCGAAGTCCTAAATGCTTACGAGATAAAGAAAATAGTGACGGCGTGTCCGCACTGCTTCAATACGCTGAAAAATGAATATCCCAATTTGGGCGGAAATTATGAGGTGATGCACCACACGCAATTCCTGAAAGAGCTGATGCAGGAAGGAAGACTGAAAATTGAAGGCGGAAAATTCGACGGAAAGAAAATCACCTTCCACGATCCGTGTTACCTCGGCAGAGCCAATGATGAATATGAAGCTCCGAGACAGCTTCTGCAAAAACTGGATGCCGAACTGGTAGAAATGAAACGCTGCAAGCAAAACGGACTTTGCTGCGGTGCCGGCGGTGCCCAAATGTTTAAAGAACCTGAAAAAGGGAACAGGGACATAAACGTCGAAAGAACCGAAGAGGCCTTAGCTGAAAAGCCCAACGTTATCGCAACCGGCTGCCCGTTCTGTATGACGATGATCAGCGACGGTGTGAAGCACTTCAACAAAGAGGGTGAAGTACAGGTGAAAGATATTGCCGAGCTTCTGGCCGAAACTGAAGATTTATAATTAACATCCAATCCTCAGATGTTTGAAATCGAATTCTGACATCTGAAATCTACAAATATGAAAATAGAAGAATCCGAAATAGTAGAAACCAACGATTACAGAGTTTTAATTTATCCAGCATCCAGACCTTTCACATCCAAAGAAAGCAAGGTCATCGCTGAAAAACTGTATGATTTTCTTGGTGGTTGGGCTGCACACGGCAAACCGCTTTCAGCTTCTTTTAAAATAGAAAAAAACCAGTTCATTATCATCGCTGTAGATGAGGAGAAAGAAATGGCATCCGGCTGCTCAATCGATTCCCTTAACGGGTTGATGCGTGAACTGGACTCCGAGTTTCAGTTAGGTTTATTCGACCGGATGAAAGCCAGTTTTGTGGAAAATGGAGAGGTGAAAACCATGAAGCTCCAGGATTTCAGAAATGCGCTCAAAAACGGCGAAATCTCACATGATATCGAGGTTTTCGACTTTTCAAAATCAACTTATGTAGCTTTTCTTTCGGATTTCCTTTTGCCTTTGAGGAGAAGTTGGGCTGGGATTTATGTGGATTAATTTTAAAATACACGAAACCTCCTTTTCAATTAATTAGCAAACATTCTTTTTGGCTTATCTGCGCTATATTTGTATGAATGAACAAAAAGATACTGTTTCTTACCACTTCGCACCATTACGACGATGACCGGATTTTCTATCATCTGGCCAAAGAGCTTGTCGGTAAAGGTTTCACGGTAAAGATTTGCAGTTTATGTTCAGATTTTCAGGGAGAAATCGATGGAATTACGATTGAAGCTTGTACCATTATTGACAAATCTATCGAAGAAAAAAGGCGTTTCTTAGAGGAAATTTGCCAAAATTTCCACCCTCACACCATTATCTGTTCCGAACCCCTTGCGGTTGTTGCTGCAAGTAATTACAAAAAGAAAAGTAAGGTGAATATCGTCTATGATATTACGGAATGGTATCCTTCAAACTCGATGCTCAGTAAGCATAATTTCTTGCTAAGGCCTTTCTATACTTTATTTTACACTTTAATTCAAATTTACGCAGGATTTCTCTCGGACAGGTTTGTTTTCGGGGAGAAAACCAAAAGATTCCCGCTTTCCTATTTATTCTGGTATAAAAAACAGATTATTCTTCCTTATTACCCTTCAAAAAATTATACTCACGAATCATTTGTGCCCTTGCAAAAAGATAAAATATGTTTGGCGTACACTGGACAACTAAGCAAAGAAAAGGGGATTGGCAATTTTTTCAGAGTTTTAAATGAACTGCATAAAATACGACCAGAACTGCAAGTTTCAGCTTTAATTATTGGAAAACCCATCAGCAGTGAGGATGAAGTTTATTTTAAAAAGTTAATAAAAAGTTCTTCTGTAAAGGATATAAAAATATCAGAACCAGTTGATTTCAGAAACTTCACCCAGTCTTTCTCTGAAGCTCATCTCTGTTTTGATTTGCGGGAACTGAATTTTGAAAACCATCATTCACTGCCCATAAAGCTCTTTTATTATATGTCTTCGGCTAAACCGGTGATTTATTCCAGATTAAAAGCTATAAAAGACCATATTAACATTTCCGGTTTTGGTTATCTGGTAAATCCTAAAGATAGCTCTAAAATTTGCAGATACATTATTAACTATATTGAAAATCCAGAACTTTATCAGAAACAAGCACTGAACGCCAGAAGACATTTCGAGAAAAAATGCAACTGGGAGGCAATAAGTCAGGATTTTGTTGATTTTATAAAAATGAGCAGATGAAGACAAAATCTATTTTTCAGACATTTGCTTCGAGGTTACTGATCATGCTGCTCAATTTCGGAATCATCATTTTTTCCACCAACTTTTGGGGCGCTGAAGGTCGGGGAGTTATTGCCCTTGTAGTCGCGGATTTGGCTGTTATCGGTTTTTTTACCAATATCATCGTTGGCAGCAGTATCTCTTATTTTGCAGCAAAGCTTGCCCCGGGTGAAATTCTCACTTATGCTTATATATGGGCGGTTGTGTGCGGAATTTCACTGCCTTTATTTATGCTTTTTAATGAACACAGCAGGGAATATCTGCACTATCTCATTATTCTTTCTGTGCTCATTGCACTTTTTACAGCAAATATCAGTCTTTTTCTCGGTCAAAAGAAGCTTGAAAGATATAATGCATATTCGGCAATGCAGAACATTCTTCATTTCTTGGTAATTGGTATAATGGTTCTTGTTTTTAAATGGGAATCTGTGGAAACTTACTTCAAGGCTCAGATTTTCAGTTATTTAGTTCTGGTGCTGATAATGTTTGCGATTATTTGGCGGGAAATCAAATTCACCCGTCTGAATCTGTCTCAATCTACGGTAAAAAAACTTTTCAGCTATGGCTGGAAAACGCAGCTTAGTGCATTTCTACAGTTTCTTAACTACAGGCTGTCTTTTTATTTTTTAGAGATTTTCAGAGGCGTCGCAAGTGTTGGAGTTTTTTCAGTTAGTGCTGCATTTTCAGAATCGGTTTGGACTGTCAGCCGAAGCCTCGCTCTCGTATTGTACTCAGATGTTGTCAATAATGCCGATCATCATGATTCGGTTGCAAAAACCAAATTTTCAGTGAAACTTTGTTTTCTCGCTACAGTCCTACTCTTAGCGCTGATACTAAGCATCCCCACAAAAATCTATATGCTTATTTTTGGAGAAAGTTTTCATGAGGTAAAAAACGTGATCGTAGTGCTGTCGCCGGGTATCTTGATGATTGCAGTGAGTGACATTATCGGTTATTATTTTGCAGCGACACATCAACTGAAAATTTTAAATATAAAATCGGCTGTTGGCCTGGTAGTTACAGTGTTTTGTGGGCTTTACGCAATTCCCAAATGGGGGTTGATCGGAGCAGGAATCGTAACTTCACTGTCTTATTCGGTGTCCTCGCTTTTACTTTTTTGGAAATTTTATCAAAATGCTTCATTTAAAGGGAGTGATCTTTTTTTTACGCAAAGCGAATTTCAGCAGCTGCTGAATATGGTGAACCAAAAATTATTTAAAAAATAATTATGTGCGGATTTTGTGGTTTTCATTCAAAAGAAATACTGCCTTCAGAAATAATTTTGAAGATGAACCAGGCTATAAAGCACCGCGGTCCTGATGATGAAGGTTATTTCTTTGACGGAAGATCCTTCGCCGGAGAAGAAAGCATGCCTGAAATAAAAGCGACTCAAACCCCATTAGCGGCTAATGCACAGTCATCTTTGGCATTCGGATTTCGCAGGCTCAGCATTATTGAACTTTCAGAAAAAGGCCATCAGCCTATGATTTCTGAAAACGAAAATGTAATTACCTTCAATGGTGAAATCTATAATTTCAAGGAAATAAGGGCTGAACTTGAAGTCTTAGGAGTAGATTTTTTCAGTAACTCAGATACAGAAGTGATTTTGAAAGGTTATGAAGTTTGGGGAACAGATGTTATTGAAAAACTGGACGGTATGTTCAGCTTCTGCCTCTTTGACAAAAGCAATAACAAAATAATTTTTGCCAGAGATCGTGTCGGTCTAAAGCCACTTTTTTACTTTCGAAATGCACACGGACTGTTCTGGGCATCAGAAATTAAATCTCTTTTAAAAAGCGGAAAAATTAAACCGGAAATCAACTGGGAAGGCGTTCAGAGCAACTTTATATATCAAACAACCATAAGCCCGCAGACATGCTTTACGCAAATCTATTCCGTGGAACCGGGAACGTTTACAGTTTATGATTTGGATACCGAAAAATTTAGGTTTGACAAATACTATCAGATTCCTGTAAAAACAAAGTCTACTATTACTGAAAAAGTAGCTATTGAAAATGTTGAAAAACTAATAAAAAAGAATGTCCGGCAACAACTTTTCGCGGATGTTCCGGTAATATCTATGATGAGTGGCGGGATTGATTCCACATTAGTTACCATTCTGGCAAAGCAAAATCAGGATTCTTTAAAAGCTTTTACCCTTTCATACCATAATGCAAATGATGAAGTTTCAAATGCTGAACTAACTGCTAAAGAAAACGGAATAAAGCATTTTGTTGAACACATAGATGCTGATGACATTATTAAAAATCTCAAAGAAAATATAGCGCACTTTGAAGAACCGTACCTAGCGATAGAATCACTTCTTAATGCGACTGAGTTCTGCAAAAAGAACGGTTATAAAGTAGTTTTTTCAGGCAACGGCGCCGATGAACTTTTCGGGGGATATATGCATTTAATGAAATTTAAAACCTGGACGAAAATTAGGCGGTTTAGGTTTCTTAGACATTTTATAAAAGGAAACTCCCACAAAACCAAAAAAATAAAAAATTACCTTTCCCTTAAAAATTCACAGGATTTTTTCAGAAATGGGCAGGGTGGAATGAAGCCTTTTGAAATCGAAGAACTTTTTTTACATAAACCACCGGAAATCGGTTCAGCAAAAATTGATACCACCTATCAAAGTTATTTTCTGGAAGATATGTACAGGTCGTTGGCGTCTCATCATGCTTACCGGGACGATTTGAGCGCAATGAAAAACAGTGTAGAGTTCCGTTATCCGTATCTGAGCAATGATTTGATTGAATATGTTGCTCAAATCCCTGAAGAAATCCGATTTAATGGTAAAATCAATAAACCGCTTCTTCGGAAAATTGCCGAAAAATATGTGCCGGCGCAGGTTTTAGTAATGAAGAAAAAAGGGTTTACATTTCCGTTTTTCCAGTGGTATCAGGAAGATCAGCGTTTAAGGAATTTTATAAAAGAACATCTCGAAAGCTTAAAAAAGAGGAATATCCTCAACAACAGCACCATCGAAAAATGGCAAAATAGTATCCACAAACCCGAAGATTTAAACAAGATTTGGCAGCTGGTAACTTTTGAAGTCTGGCAGCAAACCTATTTTGATTAAATATTTATCTTTACGAAATGAAATTTCTGAAACTTTTAGGGCTTCTGATTTTTGTTTTCTCCTGCCGCGGAGAAAGCGTGGATGAGCTGCAAAAAATAGATCAGATTCTGCATATTTACATTAAAAATTCTGCGGGAACAGATCTTTTGAACAACAAAAATACAGAATCGTTTTACAGTGTAGAACTGAAGGATTTGGCTGCAGACCGTGACCGTGTTTCGGTTTCTGCGAACTCCAAAACAGATGGGGACGGTACTAAATTTCTAGAATATATCGCCGGCGCAAACCGTATTCTTCAACCAAATTCTACTGATGCACACCAAATTTATAGATCCGATATCGCGGTGCAGTATAAAACTTCTGATTCCGCTACTGTTGAGGAAGACCGGATGGAAATTTTTTACGATAATACGCCGCAAGTTTTCCAGATAAATTCTGTCATTTATAATAATGTCAAGATATTCCAGAAGGTTGAAGGCCAGCCCAACATCATTACAATCGTGAAATAAATTCGTAAATTTGTATTCTTAAAAAATCGGGCAGCCGTCCGTATTTTCAACTATTTCAAAACCATTACAATGTTACAGGTAAACTTTTTGCGCGAGAATAAAGATCGTGTTTTAGAAGGATTAAACAAAAGAAATTTCAAGCCGGTCAATTTGGTTGATGAAGCCATTGCTGCGGATGATGTAAGAAAAAAAATACAGTTTGAGCTGGATGAGAACCTATCTCAGATGAACAAAATATCCAAGGAAATCGGGCTTTTAATGAAGGAGGGGAAAAAGGAAGAAGCCGACGCTGCAAAAACAAAAACCGCAGAATTCAAAGAAAATTCCCAAACGCTGAAACAGCAGCTGGATGAGATTGAGACCAATCTTCAAAATATTCTTTATCAAATTCCAAACGTGCCTTTCCATTTGGTAAAGGCTGGAGTTTCTGCGGATGATAACGAAATCGTGTACCAGTCCACCGATGTAGAAGGCCTTGGCGAAGGTGCAATTCCACATTGGGAACTCGCAAAAAAATATAATTTAATTGATTTTGAACTGGGCGTGAAAATCGCTGGCGCCGGCTTCCCGGTTTATTTAGGAAAAGGAGCGCGGCTGCAGAGAGCGCTGGTTCAGTATTTTCTGGATAAGAATGTTGATGCCGGCTATATGGAAGTGAATCCGCCACACGTGGTGAATGAGGCTTCCGGTTACGGCACCGGCCAGCTTCCGGATAAGGAAGGGCAGATGTACCACGTCGGATTAGATGATCTTTACCTGATACCTACAGCAGAAGTTCCGGTAACGAATATTTACCGTGATGTCATTTTGGATGAAAAAGATTTGCCTGTAAAAAATACTGCATTTTCACAGTGTTACAGGAGAGAGGCGGGAAGTTACGGCGCTCACGTCCGCGGTTTGAACCGTCTGCACCAGTTCGAAAAAGTAGAAATTGTAAGGATTGAACATCCTGATAATTCCTACGCAGCTCTGGAAGAAATGGTGGAACATGTAAAAGGAATCTTGACAGACTTGGAACTGCCTTTCAGGATTTTAAGACTTTGCGGTGGAGATATGGGTTTCACGTCTGCGATGACTTATGACTTTGAAGTTTGGAGCGCGGCGCAGGAAAAATGGCTTGAAGTAAGTTCAGTTTCCAACTTTGAAACTTTCCAGGCCAACCGTTTGAAGTGCAGATATAAAGGCGGTGAAGGGAAAGCCCAGTTGGTACACACCCTAAACGGTTCTGCAATGGCCTTACCGAGAATCATGGCTGCGCTACTGGAAAACAATCAAACCGAAGAAGGAATCCGAATTCCCGGAAAAATCGCTGAGTATGCGAGATTTGATTTGATTAATTAAAAGTATCTTTAGGTCTAAAATAAAAGAAGCCGTTTCACGACCAGTGAAAACGGCTTTTTTGCGTTTTTTCTCGACCACTTTGTGGAAAGAGTTTTTCGTTAGATTATTATCAGCCGGCATCATCAGGTCTGTGTCAGTATCTTTTTCTATTCTGTAGTAATGATGATTTGCTTATCCTTATTTTTCAGCTTTTTGCCCTCATCCCACAAATCTGCGGTACGCACGTTGATTTTTACCGTGTTTTTGTCCACCTGTTCCACGAAATCGTGCTTTCCTTCAATCGATTTGATTGGTTTTTGGAATTTCAGCGTATTGGTAATATTCACATTAACCATCTTCATCATCCCGACCATTCCGGATGCCATCT
Organism: Chryseobacterium taklimakanense; assembly: GCF_900187185.1. Taxonomy (NCBI): domain Bacteria; kingdom Pseudomonadati; phylum Bacteroidota; class Flavobacteriia; order Flavobacteriales; family Weeksellaceae; genus Chryseobacterium; species Chryseobacterium taklimakanense. Next base: position 1,472,950 of record NZ_LT906465.1, on the reverse strand, counting down.
GTCTTCCGTAGGCTTCTATAGAGTCCTGCTTGGTTTTTGGCTTTTCACTTTTGCCATCAGGTTTTACTTTCTGTATTTCCTGTAAAGCTTCTGCCACATTGAGTTTTTCGGTGTCAATTGTCAATTTATTCCCGTTCCATTTGGCAAAATCCTGTAAAGGCATTTTTTTCAGATGGCTGTTTTGTGCAAAAAGGCTCATCACCTCTTGAGGCATCAGTTTATCGTATTTTACCGAAACGCCCAACAGTTCACCGTTCGATTTATTCAGCTTCATAAACACTTTTTTCAAAACCTTCGCGGAGTCGGGATTCACTACTACTTTTCCTGTTTTTTGGATGTCGTAGAGGCTCTTCCACTCGGTAGTAAGGTTCTTGAAGTCTTCACCAGCGGTTTTTTTCACCGCATCGGATGCATCACCCATCATGCTCAACAATCCAAGCGTACTGCGGTCCATCAGGACATTCGATTCCATGCTGGTTGCGGAATCTTTGTAGTAAGTTGTTTCGGTATTTACAGAGCAGCTTTGGAGTAAAAGTGCCAAAAAAGCAGCGAACCAAAGCCCGAATTTTTTTGTCATTTTATAAATTTTTAAGGTCACCTTTTAGATTCAAATCTAAGTCCAAAGTTAAAATGACAGAAAAATCGAATTATGTAATTAATGGCAGGTAGAGTGGTTGCCGTTTTGATGTTCTTTCGAATCGTTGTGAATGACCTTCAGGGCCTCTTCTTTCGGAGAAAGGTAAGGAATTCCCAATTCAAGTCCTCTTACAATGAAAAGCCCGCCAAGAATGATCATCAGGAAAGGAATAATTTTTAAAACTCTAATTCTCAAGGCTTGCGTCATCATATTTCCAGCTAAAACCACGGCAAACATAAACGGAAGCGTCCCAAGGCCGAAAAGCGCCATGAAAGTCGCACCTTGCCAGATTCCACCGGCAGCAAGTGAAGCGGTGAGCGCTATATAAACCATTCCGCAAGGGAGAAAACCGTTTAGCAAACCAGTGAGAAAACGCGATTTGTAATCCGACTTCTGCAAAAGTTTGCCGAGAGACATCTTTATTTTGAGTAATATTTTAGAGACTAAAGGAATTTGAGAGGCGAAATCTTTTCCCCCGAAAGAAAATATTGCCATAACAATCAGCAAAGCACCGACGGCTATGGTAAGATATTTTTGTACGCCTGCCATTTCGAAACCTTCTCCTACAATACCGACAAGAGCACCGAGAAGCGCGTAGGTTAAAATACGCCCGAAATTATAAGTTAGGTTTTGCAGATGAAAATTGATGGACTGGCTTTTGGTTAAACCCAGCGACAGTGCGATAGGGCCGCACATTCCGATACAGTGAAATCCGGAGGCGAAGCCCAGACCAATTGCAGAGATGATGAGAGCTATTTCCATATAATATCGTAATCAACCTGGTAAGGTTTTTTGTTTTGTTCCCAATGAATTTTTAACGTGTAAGAACCTGGAAAAAGTACGTTTTTCGGAATGCTGATCGAGTGATCGGCATCCAAAGTCACTTTCTTATCTACATCAAGTTTAGCATCATCTGTACGGAATAGATGAAAATTGACTGTGGAATGATCAATTTTCAGATCTTTTGGAAAATCAATCCTGATCCCGGTTGCTGATTGTGAATACAGTGGTTTCTGGGACAGTGCATCTGCATTATTTTTTGCATTAATCACAGCCTGATAATGCAGTTCCTCCTCATAATAATTGTCTGAAACCATCTCGGCATTCTGCCACCCTCTCGTAAAAATAAATATCATTGAGAGGATGAATATCATGAAGGCGCCGAGAGCTACCAAAACCCCGTGCCCCCAAGTGAATTTTTTAAACATAATTTTAAAACTGAAGTTTGAACGGACCTTCAAAATAAGTTTCAAACGAATCCAGAAGTTTTCCTTTTTCATCGTAAACTCCTATGGTAACGTTCTGTTTTGAAAGTTTTATATCCTTTTCCGGGAAACTTACATTGACTGTACCTTTTGTAATCTGGTCTTTTTTAAGTTTGATTTTATCTGTATCACTGAAGGTGATGGTACCGCGTGCCGGCTCTACAACTTTGATCGTTACAATTTTGTCCTCATTGGTTTTGTTGAGCATGGTATAGTTGTAGATATTAGTGATTTTTCCGTCCTTCACAAAGAATGTGGAACCTGCAGGTTTTATGAATTTAGCTTCCATAGAACCTCTGTTGTAAAGCAAAAAGCCAAGGAAAATAACCAAGGCGGTCAATACTCCGGTATATGCCTTCATTTTCGCCGTAAACTTGAATGGTCTTTCCTGCTCGATCTCGTCTTCCGTGGCGTAACGTATGAGGCCTTTAGGCAGACCAACTTTTTCCATCACTTCGTCGCATACATCTATACATGCGGTACAGTTCACACATTCCAGCTGCTGTCCGTTTCTGATGTCTATTCCGGTAGGACAAACCACGACACACTGGTTACAGTCGATACAGTCGCCTTTTCCAGCAGCTCTTCTGTCTTCTCCTTTTCTCCATTTTGCCCGGTTTTCACCGCGTTTAAAATCGTAATAGACATTGATGGTCTGCTTATCGATGAGTACGCCCTGCAGCCTTCCGTAAGGACAAACGAGCGTGCAAACCTGCTCCCTGAACCATGCGAAAACAAAGTAAAACGCAGCGGTAAATAATATCATCACCAGGAAGTTTGACGGATGGGCAAAAGGTCCTTCCTTCATAATCCTGAAAACTTCTTCGTAACCCACAATATACATAAACATAAAGTGGGTAATGATAAGTGAAACCAGGAGGAATATCGTCCATTTAAGGCCTCGTTTCCAAATCTTTTCTGCGTCCCACGGCTGATTGTCTAGCCTTATCTGCTTGTTTCTGTCACCTTCGATGGCGTATTCTATCTTTCTGAAGATCATCTCCATGAAAATAGTCTGCGGGCAGATCCAGCCACAAAAGATCCTTCCGAAAACCACTGTAAACAAAATGATGAAGACGATGGATGTTATAGCTCCCAGTGCCAGGATAAAGAAATCCTGCGGATAAAACGGCTGCCCAAAAATGTAGAATTCCCTGTCCAGGATATTTAATAACAAAAAAGGATTTCCGTTGATCTTGATAAAGGGAAGAATAAAAAATACTGCCAAGAGAAATATGCTCACCAAAAGTCTGTAATTGGTATACCGGCCTTTCGGTTTTCTTGGGAAAACCCATTTCCGCTTTCCGGACTGGTCCATTGTATTTACGGTATCCCTGAATGTTTCAGGATCTACAACCTGACCTTGGCCTCCCCGAAAGGTAAACTCTTTTTCCTGTTGATCCATTTTTTATATATAGGTTTTAACTTTCACAAATTTAGCGAATTTAATATTGGTACAATGTAACAATTGTGCCGTTAAACTTTAGATCAATATGATATTTAACATAAAAAGCCATTTCAAAGAGATGAAATGGCTTTACCTACTAGTATGATTTTGAATTATTTCTCCCAGTTTGCAGGCGTTCCCTGTGGCGCAGCACCGCCTTCAGCCACCGTGATTGGCTTTTGCTCCTGGTTAATGTGGTAGATGTATGCAGCTACATTCTGGATGTCTTTACCGGTAAGCTGGCCGTTTTTGCCGAAAGCAACCATCGCCGGGTTATTTGGTGAACCGTTCCATACCACGTGGAAAACGTTTTTGAATAAGGTTTTCTCAGGCTGGTTGATCCAGGCGTTATCTGTCAGGTTTGGACCGATACCACCTTTACCGCCATCCATATGGCAGGAAACACAGTTTGTTTTGAAGACAATTTCACCTTCAGCGATGTTGTCTGCTGAGTATTCTGCGGTCTCAATCGTGATTTGTGGAGCAGTTTTTTCGTATTCCGCAATCGAAGCGATCTGTGCTTTGTACTCCTCATCATACTCTTTGAGAGGGTCTCCGAAATCTGTGAATGCATAAGCGAAGAGGTAAACGATACAGTAAGCTACCCCGAACCAGAACAATCCCAGCCACCATTTTGGCAATTGATTATCCAGCTCCATGATTCCGTCAAAACCGTGGTCGATAAGTATGTCTTTCTCTTCCTTAGCAGACTGTTTTTTGAAAGCGCTTTCCCAAAGCGTTCTCAAATATGGTCTTTTTTTGTTTACAAGATATTCTGCTTTTTCTTCAGCGGTCAGTTTCTGGAATTTGTTGTTTTCGATCAAATCTCCAATAGCCCCGTGGATGAGTGCCAGGATGCAGCTGATTACCACTGTTCCCCAGAAAAATGGTGAAGCCAGAAAGGAAGTATTCTGTACAAACATGTAGTATACAACGAATAAAATCACAAGTATAATCAGTATATTAACTACTACAGGTGTTCTTTGTTTCATAATATTTTAATTTTTATAAATTAAATGGTTTTTCATCGTCTTCAAGGGGCGTATGGGCAGCTTCATCGTAATGTTTTTTAGGTTTATTAAAAACATAAATAATTAATCCGATAAAGAAAAGCATGAATATGATCAGGGCAATGGTCTGAAATAGTCCAGTATACTGCTCATTTGATAATATGTCTCTTAGATTTTGAGGTATCATGCCTTTTACAACGCTCCTGATGAATTATTAATTATTACTTGCGGTTTGTACCTGAGTTGTTTTAATGTCGGTACCCAATCTTTGCAGATACGCGATCAAAGCCACAATCTCTTTCTTTTCCAGTTCCCCAGCCGGTCTGTCAGCATAAGCTTTCTTAAGGTCAGCGGCCTCGCTGAAGATTTGTTTCACGATATGTTTCGCCTGATTGTCTGCCCAGGTGTTTGCTGTATCAATTTCAGCTTTAGAATATGGTACATCATAAACGTCCTTCATAAACTGAATTTTAGCAACCATGTTGGATCTGTCCAGATCATTGGAAATCAACCAAGGATATCTTGGCATAATGGAACCTGCAGAAGTAGATCTAGGATTGTACATGTGTTTGTAGTGCCAAGAACTTGGATTTTTACCACCTTCCCTGTGCAAATCTGGTCCGGTTCTCTTTGATCCCCAAAGGAACGGCCTGTCGTATACGAACTCACCTGCTTTAGAATATTGCCCATTTTTACCGTTGAATCTTACAACCTCATCACGGAATGGTCTGATCATTTGTGAGTGGCAGGAATTACATCCTTCTCTGATATAAAGGTCTCTACCTTCAAGTTCAAGCGGAGAATAAGGTTTTACTGCAGAAATGGTAGGTACGTTGTCTTTCACGGTTAGTGTAGGGATAATCTGTACCGCCCCACCAATCGCTACTGCCACAAATGCTAAGATGGAAAGCAGGAATGGCATTCTCTCCAGCCAAAGGTGTGCACCTTCGCCTTCTTTTCTCGCGTTGCCAATATTGGCAAGGGCAGGGGCTTCGGCAGGAACATCTTTTTGGAATGATCCGCTTCTTACCGTTTTTACAACATTGATACACATTAATATGGCACCCGAAATATATAGCGCGCCTCCCACAAATCTCATAATATAATATGGGATGATCGCAGTAACCGTATCCAGCCAGTTTTTCCAAACTAATGTTCCGTCCGGATTAAACTGTTTCCACATTAATCCTTGGGTAAATCCTGCGATATATAAAGGAACTGCGTAGAAAATAATACCTAATGTTCCTAACCAGAAATGCCAGTTGGCAAGTTTGGTTGACCACAGCTTTGTTCTCCACATAACCGGAAGAAGGTAATAGATCATACCGAACGCCATGAAACCGTTCCAGCCTAGCGCTCCGATGTGTACGTGACCAATAACCCAGTCTGTGAAGTGACCGATTTTATTTAAAGTTTTTGTTGCTAACAATGGACCTTCGAAGGTTGCCATACCGTAACATGTAACTGCAACTACGAAGAATTTAAGGATTGGATCTTCTCTTACTTTGTCCCAGGCACCTCTCAGCGTCAAAAGACCGTTAAGCATACCACCCCAGGATGGTGCGATAAGCATGATCGAGAAACCTGTACCCAAAGCCTGTGCCCAAGCCGGAAGTGCAGTATACTGCAGGTGGTGAGGGCCGGCCCAGATGTATACAAAAATCAGAGACCAGAAGTGGATGATTGACAGTTTATAGGAGAACACAGGTCTGTCTGCAGCTTTCGGTAAGAAATAGTACATCAAACCAAGAATTGGCGTAGTAAGTACGAATGCCACCGCGTTGTGGCCGTACCACCACTGTACCAATGCATCTTTCACCCCTGCATAAGCGGAATATGATTTCCAACCGGTGAAGGACAAAGGAACTGCCAGGTTATTGAAGATGTGCAGCATCGCGATCGCAATCCACGTTCCGATGAAGAACCAGATCGCCACATAAAGGTGACGCACTCTTCTTTTGGCGATAGTACCGAACATATTGATACCGAATATCACCCAGATTACAGTAATTAAAATATCAATTGGCCACTCGTGTTCAGCATATTCTTTTGAGGTATTAATCCCCATAAGGAAGGTGATTACCACCGCCACGATCATCAGCTGCCAACCCCAGAAATGGATCCAGGAAAGGGTGTCGCTGAACATTCTGGCTTTCAGCAATCTCTGCATAGAGTAGTATGCTCCGGCAAAGAAACCGTTACATACAAAAGCAAAAATCACCGCACTGGTATGCAGCATACGAATACGGCCAAAGCCAAATGCACCCTGTGAGTTAATTAATCCCTCAATATTGCCGGCTGCCAAACTCTTGATGGTAGGGTCATCAGTTCCTAAAAAGAACTCCGGTAATTCGGGATAGAATAGCATAAGTGCAGCAGTAAGGCCAAGCAAAAATCCTACGACACCGAAAATAACGGTAGCATAAAGAAAAGCTCTTACAATACTGTTGTCATAACTAAACTTTTGTGTTTCCATATATAAATTAATTACTTTTTTCTTTTGATTGTTCCGTCTCGCCGGCGTCTTCGGTTTTTATCTCGTCATCAAAGAGAATCCTTACCGCTGGGGATTCATCGTCTTCAAACTGACCTTTTTTCGCATTGATTATAAAAATAACAAGGAAAACCACCGCTAAAGATACACTGCAAATAATCATTAAGTAGAGTATATCCATGTCTTGGCAAAGTTAATGTTTTAAGAGTTCAAATTTAGACAAAAAATATGATATTCGACAGATTATGTTAAAATTTGTTAATTTAAATCATTTCTAAATTAGCATTGAAAATTACCCATTAATACTGAAATATTTCGTGCTTCTTAACCACGTTGCAACTGTAGTAAACGCAACAACGGTGATTGAACTGATCGGCATCAGGATCGCAGCAAACAGCGGCGACATTTGTCCCATAACAGCATACGTTAAACCAATAATGTTGTAGAGGAAGCTGATGACGAAGGTGATTTTCACAATGGTGATGGCATCTTTACTCAGGTTAATGTATCTGTCAAGCAACGGAATTTTTGCCCCGTTCATAATGACATCGGAAGATGGCGTGAACGAGTTTGTATCATCCGCCACGGCAATTCCCACATTGCTCTGTTTCAGTGCTCCCGCATCGTTCAGGCCGTCGCCAAGCATGGCTACTTTTTCACCTTTGTCCTGGAGGGTTTTTATATAATTCAGTTTGCTTTCCGGATCCTGGTTGAAAGCCATCGCATCGATATGCGGAATTAGCTCCTCAAGCTTTTTTTTCTCAGATTCGTTGTCACCGCTCAGGATATGGATTCTGTATTCATCAAGGTGAGTGAAAAGTTGGCCAAGATTCTCGCGGTACTCATTCTTGAATATGAATTTACCCAAAAATTCTTCATTTTTACTGATATAAACTGCCGTTTCCAGATTTTTGGAAGTCTGGCTGCTGAAGCTTGCCGATCCTATTTTATATTTAGTACCGCGAACTTCGGAAGTATAACCCTTCCCTGGTGTATCAGCGAAGTTTTCTACCGGAAAATATTCATCTTCAACACCAATAAATTCATACAGGGATTTCGAAAGCGGATGGTTTGAGTTTTTAAGTAAAGTTTTGATGTTTTTTAAATCAAATTCCTGAATTTTAGCGCCTTCGTAGGAGATGTTTGATTTTTTTGAATGGGTGATCGTACCGGTTTTATCGAACACCAGGGTGCTCACCTTCGCCAGTTTTTCTATGGTTAAAGTGTCTTTTACATAAAATTTATTTCTGCCCAAAATCCGCATAATGTGGCCAAAAGTGAACGGTGCCGAAAGCGCCAGCGCACAGGGGCAGGCTACGATCAGAATTGCGGAAACCACCTGGAACATTTTTTCAAAGTCGATCCTCGCCCAATAGATTCCGGCCATTAAAGTTATTCCTAAAATAATGAAAGTGAAGTACTTGCTGATGGTATTGGTCAGCGTATCCAATCCGGTTTCGTGTTTTCGGAAAGCTTCCTTGTTCCAGAGCTGAGTCAGATAACTTTGGTCAACATTTTTAATGACCTCAAGTTCGAGGATTGAGCCAATTTGCTTGCCGCCGGCGAAAATTTTGTCACCCGGTTTTTTGCTTACCGCTGCACTTTCCCCTGTGATAAAACTGTTGTCGATATTCCCGTCGCCATTGATCAAAATCGCATCCACCGGGATAATTTCCTGGTTGCGAACCATGATTCTGTCACCAATCTTCAAGTCAGACAGAAGAATATTTTCCTGTTTGCCGTTGAAATCAATTTTAGTTACTGCAATAGGGTAGAAGGATTTGTAGTCGCGGTCGTATGACAGGGCATTGTAAGTCCTTTTCTGGAACGTTTTACCCAAAAGCATGAAAAACAGCAAGCCGCAAAGCGTATCGAAATATCCCGGGCCATAATCGGTCATCACCTCGTAAATACTTCTTCCGTACAAAACCAAAATTCCCAGTACAATAGGTACATCAATGTTTACAATTTTGTTTTTTAACCCGTAAATTGCGGATTTGAAGTAATCTGACGCGGAGTAAAACACAACCGGTGTGGCCAGCAGGAACATGATAAAACGGAAAAGATTCTTGTATTTTTCCATCCAGAAATCGGTGTACCCAAAAAATTCCATCGCGTATTCGGGATAGCTGAAAAACATGCCGTTTCCAAACGCAAATCCTGCCACTGCAAGTTTTATCAGCAGGGATTTATCAAGTTTTTCTTCTTTCCTGTCGGCGGTTTCCAGGCTGATGACGGGTTTGTAGCCCAGATTGGTTAGAAATTTAGCTAATTCGCTTAATTTCAGTTCATTGTGGTTAAATGAAACCTGCAGCGTTTTTTTGGTAAAGTGAACCTGCGAATACTTGATATTTGCATTTAAAGTATGGAGGCTTTCAAGCAGCCAAATGCATGAAGAGCAGTGGATTACGGGTATTTTGAAAGTGATCAGCGTCGTATCTCCTTCAGAAAAATCGGTTATTCTTTCAAAGATTTCCGGCGTGTCGAGATAATCAAACTGTGTGGAACTTTCATCCGGGCGTATTCCCGAATTTTTATTCAGTTCGTAAAAATTGCCCAGATTGTTGATGTTCAGGATCTCGTAAACAGATTTGCAGCCATTGCAGCAGAACTCCTTAGAATCGAAACTTATCCGCTCCTTGCCGATGGTCTGTCCGCAATGAAAACAATTGTCCGCCACTGATTTCTAGATTTTTTGACTTGCAAAATTATAACAAAAAACTTTGAGATTCGGTACAAAAAAGCCTATTTTTGCTGACAAATATCATAAACATGTCTGTAGAAAAACAAGAGCTCATCGAGAAGAATCTGTCGAGAGTTTTTAATGAAAATTACTTTAAAGCTAACCTTTCTACTGAAGATTTCGAAAAATACCAAAGCGTGAAAAAAGACGTTTCCATCCAAAAAGGCGACTATCTTTTTGATGAACACGAAACGGCGCAGGGTGTTTACTTAATCACAAAAGGAACTTTAAAGCTTTCTAAATCAGGTGTGTATGGTAAAGACCAGATTTTAAGATTTATAAAAGAAGGTGATCTGATCGGTTACCGTTCGCTGTTGATTGGGGAAGATTTTCAGGCTAAAGCTGAAGCAATGTCTGACGTGGACGCGAAATTTATTCCAGGCGATTTTTTCCTTCATTTACTGGAAGCTGATTCAAAATTATCCTTCGCGATGCTGCAGAAATTCGCCTATGAACTGGGTGAATCTTCAAATACAATTACGTTCCTTGCACAGAAAACCGTAAGAGAAAGACTGGCAGAAGTTCTCCTGCTTTTGGAACAGAAACTGGGCGCCGATCCGGAAGGTTTCATCAAAATTTCATTAACCAGGGAAGAAATTGCCAATTTAATTGGTACTGCCACCGAAAGCGCCATCCGCCTTATTTCAGAATTCAAGCAGGATCAGCTGATTGAGACAGAGGGCCGCAATATCAAGATCCTGAATCACGAAAAGCTGATGAAGCTGGGACACGTGATCATGTAACTTCTAAAAAAATCAATGATGAATAATTAATCAATTTCAGCGAGCACAAATTATTAATGATTCATCTCTTATTATTCATTTAAAAAACTATGTCTGTACACTCAGAAATCAAGAAAATCACCACCGAGACTTTGCGGAAAATGAAATTCGACAAAGAAAAAATCACGATGCTTACTGCGTACGATTTTACCACCGCGAAAATGGTGGATGCCGGTGGAACAGACGCCATTTTGGTCGGCGATTCGGCAGCAAATGTGATGGCTGGTTTTGAAACGACCTTGCCCATTACTCTGGATCAGATGATTTACCATACACAGTGTGTGGTTCGCGGTGTGAACAGGGCATTGGTGGTTGCAGATTTGCCCTTCGGGACTTATCAGAGCAATTCGGAAAAAGCCCTGGATTCGGCGGTAAGAATGATGAAAGAAGGCGGTGCTCACGCGGTAAAGATCGAAGGCGGCGCAGAGATCGAAGATTCAATACGAAAAATTGTCAACGCCGGAATTCCGGTGATGGGACATTTGGGCTTGACACCGCAGTCCATTTACCAGTTTGGAACATATAAAGTTCGTGCGAAAGAAGATGCAGAAGCGGAAAAATTAATAAAAGACGCCAAACTTTTGGAGGAATTGGGCTGTTTTGCATTGGTGCTGGAAAAAATTCCTGCAGATTTGGCAAAAAAAGTAACCGAAAGCATTTCAATTCCTACGATCGGAATCGGTGCTGGTGCTGATTGTGACGGGCAGGTGCTGGTTTACCACGATATGGTAGGAATGAATAAGGATTTTACGCCAAAGTTTTTAAGAAGGTACCTTGATCTTTACACCGAAATTACCGGAGCCGTTGCCCAGTACGTGAAAGATGTAAAAGAAGTGAATTTCCCAAACGATAAAGAAAGTTACTGATGAAAAATATGCAGACCATACAGGGTATTATTTCTCTGGCGGCGATTATTTGCCTGCTTGCGGGAATGTTCAATGTGTTCACGCCGGAAATCAACGGTTTTCTGTCGCGGAAACTTTTTTATATTCTAATTGGTGTCAGTTTTATCCTGATGGCGCCGTTTATGACCAATAAAAATTTTATTTATCCGATGTATGCGGCTGGGATTTTGTGTGTCGCCGGTGCATTTATTCCTGCGGAAAACCGGTTTTCAGCACTAAAGACCATCGGAATTCTTGCCGGAGTGATTTTGTCCTTTTCCAACAGATCAAGGCAAGTCAACCGATAAATTTTTAAAAATAATTCAGTCCTTTCAAATTTTATTTTTGAAAGGTTTTTAATTCTCAGGAAATGGAAGAAATCATTATCGCAATAGTGGCGCTTCTGGCTTCTGCACTTACATTTTTTTCTGGGTTTGGTTTGGGAACGGTTCTTATGCCGGTTTTTGCGGTTTTCTTTCCCGTCGACCTGGCAATTGCACTTACGGCGATTGTACACTTTCTGAATAATGTTTTTAAATTCTTCCTCACCGGAAAACATGTTGATAAAAGTATTCTGCTTCGGTTCGGTTTGCCGTCAATTGTTGCAGCATTCATTGGGGCTCTGCTTTTGAATTATCTTTCACATTTACAGCCTTTATTCCAGTGGGATTATTCCGGACAAACTTTTGAGATTACGCCAATCAAACTGATTATTGCTTTGCTGCTGATATTTTTTGCCCTGTTTGATATAATTCCAAAGCTAAAGAATATGCATTTCAGCAGGAAATATTTACCAACCGGTGGAGTGATCAGTGGTTTTTTTGGCGGATTATCAGGGCATCAGGGTGCATTGCGTTCAGCATTTCTTATCAGAGCCGGACTTTCAAAAGAAACCTTCATCGCGACAGGGATTGCAATCGCGTGTTTGATTGACATTACAAGATTAAGCGTTTACTCCAAAAATATCCTTGCGGTAAAAGACAGCATCGACTGGAAAATGGTAATCATTGCCACGCTTTCTGCCTTTGCCGGCGCAGTGCTCGGAAGTAAAATCCTGAAAAAAATAACCATTGACACCGTTCAGATGGTGGTTGCAGCTGCATTAATTGTTTTTGCTGTATTTTTGGGTCTTGGAATTATTTGAAAAATGGAAACCCGAACCCAGAAATTTGAAGCATCACAAATTGTTTACGAAGACAATCATCTTTTGGTCATCAACAAAAAAGTTGGACAATTGGTTCAGGGTGATAAAACCGGCGACGAATCTCTTTTGGAGTCCATCAAAAATTTCATCAAAATCCGTGACGAAAAATCGGGAAACGTCTTTCTCGGCCTCGTTCACCGTATCGACAGGCCTACTTCGGGTTTGGTGATTTACGCCAAAACTTCAAAAGCACTGTCACGCCTGACCCAAATGGTGAAAAACCGTGAAATCAAAAAAACATATTGGGCAGTGGTAGCCAAGGAAATGATTCCGCAAAGCCAGCGACTGGTTCATTACCTCAAAAAAAACGAGAAAAACAATAAAGCGGTTGTGTTTCCAAAAGTTACCGAAGGTGCAAAAGAGGCGATCTTAACTTATCAGGTTTTAAAGACTTTAGATCATTATCTTCTCCTTGAAGTTGATCTGGAAACCGGCCGCCATCACCAGATCCGTGCCCAGCTTTCCAAAACCGGGGTTCCGATAAAGGGAGATCTGAAATATGGTGCGCCGCGATCAAACCCCGATGGTGGAATTTCGCTGCACGCCAGAAAACTGGTTTTCGTTCATCCCGTAACTAAGGAGAATATTGAAATCATTGCTCCAGTGCCGAACAACGATGCAGTTTGGAGAGCTTGCGAAGCATAGTAACCGTTCAAATAGAGAATTTAATATGAAGTTTCCATTCACTTCCAAAAAATAATACTTGTTTCGTAATCCAGCCTCTTTTAAACTGAAAAAGTTGGAAAAAAATTCCAACTTTATAATATTACTGATTGTTGTCTTGCGGAAGAATTCCTCCGCTATCATCTTTTTTCTCCTGGTTCAGCATATTCGGTGCTTCTTTGGCGAGTTTGTTTTTAGTCGGAATTTTATAATTTAACGAAAACCCAAAACTACGGCTATCATTTTTATTGCTTAATCTTACATTTGGTGTTTCCACAGAGCGGAAAGCCATTTGCTGACCATTGAAAATATCGTTGGCAAAAACAGAAACGCTCAGTCGGTCTTTCATAAATTTTTTAGATAAAGTTAAATCTACAGAGTTCCCGATTGGTTTTTCTGAAACGAAATAGAAATAACTGGCGTTGGGCTGTATGTAGAAATAATTTGCGGTGAGTTTGATATCTTTCGGCAGGATCAGCTGCGACATCAGATTGAACATCCAAAACGACTTGGTGTCCAGATTTGGGATTACGTGTTTTTGATTCGCGGCGTAGATGTACAGGAAATTAATTTTATCCGGATTGAAATTGAATTTCATAATCTCACTCAGCGGTTTTGTGAAAATCATAAACGGAATCGGCAGCCCCACATTGAAATTCCGGATGTTCATTTCAGGAATATTCATCTGTTTATTGGTAATGATATCGCCGTTTCTTGTTACCATCTGTGCCAACTGATTTTTGGCGTGGCTCACGCTGTAACCTATAAATGCGTAATCGAAGGCAGAGATTTTCGCTTCGTAATTGTCAAAAATAGTAGGCTGCAAATTGGGATTTCCCGTTGAAACAGAATTTGGATTTTGGTAAGTCGTGTTATTTGGATTTAAGGCTGAAATGCTTGGCAAATTGATTTTCTTGTTATAATTCAAAGCAAAATAAACCTGTTTCATAAAGTTGTACTGCACACTGGCATTCGGAAAAAGTTTAAATTTTTTGAATGGTGTTAAGGCCGTATTTCCCGCATATCCGGAAATGTCGTAATCTTCCGCTCTGGTTCCCAACGTGAAATCGAACTGTTTTAGCTTTGCCTGAATTTCAGCGTATGAAGAAGCGGTTTGCCTTTGATAATCAAGGTTTTGTATGCCTTTGCTTGAGGTTTGGAAATTCTGCTTCTCATACAGTCCGCCAAGACTTATTTTGCCCTCATCCAGAATTTTCACGGGTTGGGAATAATCCACCTTGAAGGTAACATTATTCAAATCAGAATCGTTTTGCAGAACATTTTGATTGATATTGAAATTCTGCTGGTCGAAATCGGAATTAGCGCTGGTATAACTCAATTTAAAATCGAGTTTTTTATTCTTGTCGTCGAAGCGTTTTTGATAGGTAGCCACCGCTTCGTTTCTCAAATTTAAAGAATTCGCCAAATCGCTGGACTGGAAAGTATTGCCGTTGTATTTTCCGTGGCTTAAGGTGTAACTGTCATTATTATTGTGGTAAACATCATAATTCAGCAAAAGCCGGTCGTCGTTACCCAGTTCAAAGGTCATTCCTGCTTTGGCGAAATATCCTCGCCTGTAGAAATCGGTAAAGGTGCCGGAAAGGTCATCAATTGTTCCGTTCATCATACCTTCACGATAATTTTGACCGATATTCAGTTGCCATGCAAAAACCTTGTTTCTGGAATTTAAACTCAAGGAGTTATTGGTTCTCTGGCGAAATTTATCATAATTGGTAAAACTGTAATTCCCGGAATAGGTTGCAGTAAGATAATTTCTCGCTGTTTTTGAAGTAATAATATTAAGAATAGCACCGCCTGAAGTTGCCGGAAATTCCGCGCCCGGTTGTGTGATGATTTCGATGCGCTCCACGGCGTTGGCCGGCATTCCTTCCAAAAAGCTATTCAGTTCGTTGCTGGTAATGTTCAGGGGTCTACCGTCCATATATACATCCAGCAGTTTCCCCTGGTACATCATTCCGGCGATGTCGGTAACCACTAATCCCGGAAGTTTCTTCACGCCGTCCATCACCGTTCCACTGTTGAGGTGCGCCTGTTCGGAAAAATCGAAAATGGTACGGTCGGCTTTCTGTTCTACGGCTTTTTTGGTTTTTACAATGGTAACCTCGTCTATTTTGGTTTCTTTTTCTGTGGGTTTTTGTTGTGCAAAATAAAAATTGGCGGACAGAAAAAGTCCTGCTATCAGTAAATGTTTATGCTTCATAATTCTTTATATGCTGCATTAGACAACTGAAAACGGTTTTTGTTACTTTTCAAATAAACATTTAATATATTTTTAACAAAAAAACCGCTCAAAAAGAGCGGTCTGTTTCAGAATCCTTCAGCGATTAGAAATCTTTGAAGAATTGGTTTGCATTTTAGGAATTCTGAGCTTCCTGTGCGATCAGGTTAAGCGCAGATCCTGCTTTAAACCAGCCTATCTGCTGATCGTTATAAGTGTGGTTTGCAAATACGGTATCCTTTGTTCCGTCAGCATGCACGAATTCAAGTGTTAGTGGTTTCCCTGGAGCAAACTGATCAAGATCAAGGAAGTTTACGGTATCATCTTCCTGAATTTTATCATAATCTGCTTTATCGGCAAACGTTAAACCAAGCATTCCCTGTTTTTTCAGGTTCGTTTCGTGGATACGCGCGAAAGATTTTACCAAAACTGCTTTTACACCCAAATGTCTTGGTTCCATTGCGGCATGTTCTCTGGACGAACCTTCACCGTAGTTTTCGTCGCCCACAACAATCGAAGGAATACCGGCTGCCTTGTACGCTCTCTGTACTGTAGGAACTTCGCCGTATTCACCGGTCAGTTGGTTTTTCACTTTATTGGTTTCCATGTTGTAAGCGTTTACGGCGCCGATCAACATATTGTTGGAAATATTATCCAAGTGTCCGCGGTATTTCAGCCAAGGTCCAGCCATAGAAATATGGTCAGTTGTACATTTTCCGAAGGCTTTAATCAAAACTTTTGCACCTTCAATATTTTTGCCGTCCCAAGGTTGGAATGGCTCAAGCAACTGAAGCCTGTCTGAGGTTGGGTTTACAATAACCTGAACGTTACTTCCGTCTTCAGATGGCGCCTGGTAACCGTTGTCATCTACATCAAAACCTTTTTCAGGGAGTTCAGAACCTTTTGGCTCATCCAGTTTTACCTGTTCTCCGTTAGCGTTGGTTAAAGTATCTGTAATTGGATTAAAGTCTAATCTTCCTGAAATCGCAACCGCAGCCACCATTTCCGGAGATGCTACGAAAGCGTGTGTATTTGGGTTACCGTCCGCTCTTTTTGCAAAGTTTCTGTTGAAGGAGTGTATGATGGAGTTTTTCTCGCCTTTTTCTGCACCCTCTCTGTCCCATTGTCCGATGCACGGTCCACAGGCGTTGGTAAAGATTCTTGCGTTTTCAAATTTTCTGAATGAATTAAGGAATCCGTCTCTTTCAGCGGTGAATTTTACCTGCTCAGAACCTGGATTGATTCCTAAAATTGCTTTTGGTTTCACGCCTTTCGCCACAGCATCTTCTACGATAGAAGCCGCTCTTGATAAATCTTCATAAGAGGAATTCGTACAAGAACCGATCAGTGCCCATTCTACGTCCAGAGGCCAGCCGTTTTCTTCAGCCTTGTCACGGAATTCCGCAACAGGTGTCGCCAAGTCCGGTGTAAAAGGTCCGTTTAGATGCGGCGTCAATTCAGACAAATTAATTTCAATAACCTGGTCGAAATACTGTTCAGGGTTTGCATAAACTTCTGCGTCACCCGTTAAATGTTCAGCAATTTGGTCTGCAGCATCCACCACATCCTGTCTTCCGGTTGCAGCCAGATATCTTCTCATAGAATCATCATAACCGAAAGTAGAAGTTGTGGCACCGATTTCTGCACCCATGTTACAGATTGTGCCCTTTCCTGTTGCAGAAAGCGATTGCGCGCCTTCACCAAAATATTCTACGATACAGCCGGTTCCCCCTTTTACGGTAAGGATACCTGCAACTTTAAGAATCACGTCTTTTGCGGAAGTCCAGCCGCTCATTTTTCCGGTTAATTTTACACCGATGAGTTTTGGCATTTTCAGTTCCCAGGCCATTCCGGCCATTACATCCACAGCATCCGCGCCTCCAACTCCGATCGCTACCATTCCCAGGCCTCCTGCATTTACGGTGTGAGAGTCAGTTCCGATCATCATTCCGCCAGGGAAGGCATAGTTTTCTAAAACCACCTGGTGTATAATTCCGGCGCCCGGCTTCCAGAAACCGATTCCGTATTTATCGCAAACTGAACTTAAGAAATTAAAAACTTCTGAATTTTTATTGATACCTTCCTGCAAATCTGCTTCGGCACCTACTCTTGCTTGGATTAAATGGTCTGCGTGAGCGGTGGAGGGTACGGCAACCTTTGCTTTCCCGGCCTGCATAAACTGCAGAAGTGCCATTTGCGCAGTTGCATCCTGCATCGCCACCCTGTCCGGAGCAAAATCTACATAAGAATTTCCTCTTTCGTAAGCCTGTGTTGCATTGCCTTCCCAAAGGTGGGTGTAAAGGATTTTTTCAGCAAGTGTAAGCGGTTTTCCTACCACTTCGCGAGCTTTCGCAATGCGTTCCGGGTAGCGCTCGTACACTTTTTTAATCATATCAATGTCAAAAGTCATATTGTAAAATGTTTTTGATTATATAAATTGGAATTTTCAAATTTACGAAAAATTGCAGATTTTAAGAATGGTTTTCATCAAGTTTATAAATAAATCATATGCTGCAAATCTATTTTCAAAGTCTTAAACTTTTAATTTATTATTTTTGGCAGCGATTTTGAAAAAAGACAACTTATGAAGAAGATTTTGAGCCTATTATTTGCGTTGAGCCTTGTTATCAATATCGGTGCACAAACAAAATATGTCAAGAAGCCCGCGGCAAAGCCTGTGGCTAAAAAAACGGCAGTTCCGAAAGCAAATCCTGATCTTACTAAAGTAAATGATTCAATCCCGGCCCTTATTCCGCAAAAAAAGAATGGGAAATTTGGTTTTATCAATCAGAAAGGCAAAGTGGTCATTCCGCACCAATACAGCAATGTCGGGTTTTACGGTGAGGACTGCAACCTGCTGAATTCAAAGAATGAGAAGGCTAAAAAATATGGTACTGATAAATACGCGTCTGTAAGGCTTAACGGAGTGGACTACAGAATTGACTATACCGGAAAAAGGGTTTACAAATACCAGGATTCTGATTTGGCAAAATGTCCTTTCGAATATAAAAAGCAACTCTTTCATGCCTATAACAGGCAGGGCTACTACGGCGTTATTGAAGATTCCAGGTTTGAAAACGCGGAAGATTACCGCCATTATCAAATTTATCCTCAGTACGAGTACCTTCACATCATGGAGGGCGACGATTTGAAACATCCAATGATCATCGCTTCATACAACAATAAGTTTGGAGTTATTGATATTAATAATAAAGTCGTGATCCCATTCATTTATTCTGACATCAAAAGAAATTTCAGCTGGAAACTAGCGCGCCTTTTCGAAGTGACTACCGACGGAAAAAATTATTTTTATGTGGATGACAAGAATACGGCGTATTAAATAAAAATTTCATATTTTCGCGGTTAGAAAAAAGGGGTGCTGCAGTCGCGGCTGAGATTATACCCAATGAACCTGGAACAGGTAATGCTGTTTAGGGATGCGTTGCAAATGTACCAATCTAAAAATGTAGCAGTCTAACAATGGGTAAACTGTTCCATTGATAAATTGTTACATTAATTTAATCGCCCCTTTTATTCAATTAATTAAAAAAAATTAAAAGAATGAAAGGTTTGTTTTTTTTAGGACTGATCGGTCCTGCAATGCTGTACGCACAGGTACAGAACGACACAATCAGTGAGTCACAGATCGAGGCTATCAATTTCACAAAAAGGTTGCCTGTTTCCAAAGAAATCATCAATGTAGAAAAAGACCTTGGCAAGAAAAACCTTGGCCAGGATTTACCGGTTTTGCTCAAAAACCAAACATCGGTAGTTACGACTTCTGATGCCGGAAATGGCGTTGGTTACACAGGATTCCGCATACGAGGCGTTGGCGGAACTTCAATCAATGTGATGATGAATGGTGTACCTTATAACGATTCGGAATCGCAGGGAACATTCTTCGTTGATGTTCCGGACTTGGCGAGTTCGGCTTCGCAGATCTTAATTCAGAGAGGTGTGGGAACTTCTTCAAACGGTGTTTCCGCGTTTGGCGCCAGTGTAAATGTGATTTCAAAAAACCCTGAAGAAAAATTCTATATAAAATCCGATAACAGCTACGGCTCATTCAATACCTATAAATATTCCGCGGAAGTAGGTTCCGGAAAATTCTGGGACAACAGGCTTTCTCTTATGGGACGTTATACAAAAATCCACTCTGACGGATATATCGACAGGGCTTTTTCAAATTTAGATTCATACAATTTCACGGCTTTGTTTGAAGAAAATAGAACCAAATTGCGTCTGATGGCTTTCGGGGGTAAGGAAAAAACGTATCAGGCGTGGAACGGAATTGATAAAACAACATGGGAAACCAATCCTAAATTCAATAATTCAGGAGCGATTTATGACGCAAACTGGGAAAATATCGTGGATTTCTATGACAATGAAACCGATAACTACACCCAAAAACATTATCAGTTCCTATGGGAACAGAATCTGAACCCAAACTGGAATCTTGAGACAACCCTGCACTATACCGATGGCAAGGGCTATTATGAAAATTACAAGCAGGACGCTAAATTTTCAAAGTATAATTTACCAAATCAGGGAACAGCGACCAGGACAGATTTCATCAGAAAAAAATGGCTCGACAATGATTTCTATGGCGTGGTTTCTACCCTTTACGGTAAACTGAATAATGTGGACCTGAATTTTGGAGCTGTTGGTAACCAATATTTTGGAAGGCATTACGGAAATGTGACGGGCGTTTTCTTTCCCCAGATCCAGGAGCATGAATACTACAGAAACCGCTCGGTAAAAAATGAAGTTGCCGGTTTTGCAAAAGCGATTGTAAAACTGAATGCACTTGAAATTTTCGGCGATTTACAGTTAAGGAATATCAGTTACGATACAAAAATCCTTCAGCAGGGCGATGATGAAGGGTTTGATTTAAATAGAAAATGGACATTTTTCAATCCGAAAGCGGGTGTGAATTATAACATTCCGGCAGGGAAGTTATTTCTGTCCTATGCACAGGCGAGCCGGGAGCCAAACCGTGATGATTTGTTTGCAAACCCGGATATAAAGCCGGAAACACTGCACGATTTCGAAGCTGGAATTGAAAAAAATATCGGCAGCAATTTTTCTCTAGCGGCAAATGCTTATTATATGCACTATGTAAACCAGTTGGTACTGAGCGGAGAAATTAATGATGTTGGA
Source organism: Chryseobacterium taklimakanense (assembly GCF_900187185.1). Classification (NCBI taxonomy): domain Bacteria; kingdom Pseudomonadati; phylum Bacteroidota; class Flavobacteriia; order Flavobacteriales; family Weeksellaceae; genus Chryseobacterium; species Chryseobacterium taklimakanense. The sequence goes on along the minus strand of NZ_LT906465.1, from coordinate 1,452,422 downwards.
GGTTTCATCCGTACCAATTCCGGTAAATCTTTCCGGACGGGGATCGAGCTTTCAGCACTGGCCAAAGTTTCAAAATTTCTTGAGCTTTCAGGCAATTTAAATTTAAGCAAAAATGAAAATATAGATTTTAGGCAGGAAGGCGCCAATGGTATCGAAAACCTTGGGAACACACCAATTTCTTTTTCGCCAAATACTGTTGCCAATTTATTGGTAAACATCAAGCCATTCAGTAATTTCAGTTTAGGAATTCAGAATCAGTATGTTGGTGAGCAATATCTGGATAACACCAATAATCCTGATTTGAAGCTTAATGATTATTTTCTGACCGACCTTAATGCGCAGTACGACTTGAAGTTAAACAGAACTGATGTAGCTCTTAAACTTTTGGTAAATAATCTTTTCAATCAAAACTACGTGAGCAACGGCTATGTTTGGGAGGGACCCGTTTATTATTCGCAAGCCGGCACAAATTTCTTGTTCGGAATTTCATTGAAATTTAGATAACAGATTAATTCAAGGATGTTAAAAAGAATCACATATCGGAAGCCATCAAACTGATGGCTTTTTGTATTTTGCAGCGTATATTTTTTAGTTAAATTTGCCCACATTATGAATATCGCATCTTACATTGTCGAATATTTAAAGGAAAATCAGCGGGTGGCGGTTCCGGGCTTTGGGGAATTTATTCTTAAAAATTCAAAGGCCGTTGTAGATGAACAGACCAAAAGCATCCTTCCGCCCGCCAAAGAAGTGGCTTTCAATGTAGATTATGAGATTAAAGATTCATATTTGGTTCAGTATATTTCACAAAAATCGGGTACAGGGAACGATGAGGTTCAGTCTCATATCGCAAAACTGACCGATTACTGGAAAAAGCAGCTTGCAGAAAACCATATTCTAAGCATCGAAGGGCTGGGCGAGTTTCATCAGACGGAAAATGATGTAAAGTTTTTGGGGAAAAGAATTGAAAAATCCGCTCCGGATTATTATGGTCTGGAGGAAATTAAACTGCAGAATCTGAAATCGCTACAAAATGCTGCGTCTAATGAAGGTGATTATAAATTCAACAGGTCGCTGCTTTGGATTTTTCTTTTAATCTTGCCAATAACGGGAATTATAGTTCTGGCTTTTACCCAGCGCGAGAGATTATTCGGTAAAAAATCTTTTGATGATTTGTCGGTCACCACTTCCACACACCGCATTACCACTGATTCAGTAAAACTAAAGCAGCAAAAACTGCAGCAGCTGAGAATTGACAGCTTAAAGCAGGACAGCATTACCAAAGATTCTATTGCTAATGCCGCACCTGTTTACAAAAAACCTTCACGAAAATACAGTTCTAAACAATACAATTCCAAAAAATGGCGCAAATCAAAAAAGCGAGCGAATCGTTAACCGTAATGACCAATATTGTTCTGCCGAACGAAACCAACTCGCTTAGAAACCTTTTCGGAGGTGAACTCTTGGCAAAAATGGACCGTTGTGCCTCTATTTCTGCGGCTCGCCACTGTGCAAGAAGAGTTGTTACGGCATCCGTAAACCACGTTTCTTTCAAGCATCCAATTCCTGAAGGCGGAATCGTCGTGTTGGAATCCAAGGTTTCCAGAGCGTTCTCCACTTCAATGGAAGTTTATGTTGATGTGTGGCTCGATGATCCTATTGCGGGTAAAAAAATCCATACCAACGAGGGTATTTACACGTTCGTGGCGGTGGACGAATATAACAAGCCTGTTCCAATTCCGCAGATGGAGCCGGAAACTGAAACTGAAAAATTAAGGTTCGATGCTGCGCAGCGAAGAAAAGAACTCTCCCTCATACTGTCGGGAAGAATGAAACCGCAGGAATCGGTAGAACTCAAAAAACTGTTCTGCGATTAATAATGAAGATCCTGCTGCTCGATAAAAATCATCCCCTGATTAACGCTCAACTTTCCGAAAAAGGCTTTGTGATCGAGGAAGATCATGTTTCAACTTACAGTGAAGTACTTGATAAGATCGGATATTTTGACGGTGTGATCATTCGCAGCCGCATCCCGATTGATGAAAGTTTTCTTTTGAAAGGCAAAAACCTGAGGTTCATTGCAAGAGTAGGGGCCGGGCTTGAAAATATCGATACTGAAAAAGCAAAGCAATTAGGAATATCCATCATCAGCTCACCGGAAGGCAACCGCGATTCTGTGGCAGAACATGTTGTCGGTATGCTGCTGGTTCTCACGAACCGTTTGTTCATTGCTTCCCAGGAGGTTAAAAATGGCATTTGGAATCGGGAAGAAAACCGTGGCGACGAACTTTTAGGCAAAACGTTCGGGATCATCGGCTACGGAAATATGGGTAAAGCTACAGCAAAAAGGCTTTCAGGATTTGGGTTGAAGGTAATTTTTCATGATATTCTTCCCAATCTTTCGGATGAATTTGCAACGCAGGTTTCTTTGGATGAGCTTAAAAATCAGGCAGATATATTAAGTCTTCATATTCCGATTACCGATGATACTTTTCATTTAATCGATGAAAAATTCATTTCAGAAATGAAGAAGGATTTTTACTTTGTGAACACAGCTCGGGGCAAAAATGTGAAAACCAAAGATTTGGTTGAAGCAATAAAATCGGGCAAAATAAAGGGTGCTGCACTGGATGTTTTGGAATTTGAAAAATCATCTTTTGAAAATCTTGATTACCAAAACAGCGATCTGGAATTTCTTTTAAATTCTGAAAAAGTAATTGTTACGCCGCACATCGCAGGCTGGTCTCATCAAAGTAAAGAAAAACTCGCGCAGGTGATTGTTGACAAAATACTGCGTGAGTTTGGTTAGGGTACTGATGACTAAGCCGTATTTATCCTAAATAAAAAATCCCCTATATTGCATAAATTTTTTTTCGAAGTAAAGATTATGAGGAACTTCCTGAGAAGCATCGCCTTCTGTTTTGTGGCTTTATCCATAATTTCCTGCAAAAAAAATGTTTTGCTGTTTCAAAAAGAATCCCAAACGGAACTTCCAAATTTTGGAAATGTAAATTTGGGCGATGTATTTCACTACAAGGAAAACAGGGTGCCCGACCACGATACATTAGAATCCATTCTTCATAATTACTACGAAAATGTTTGGGAAAAAGGTGACCTGTGGGGCGGGCTTTTAGTCGCAAAAGGGGATAAAATCATCTACGAAAATTACCGCGGTTTCGCACAGGACCACAATCAGCAACCTATAACAAAGGACACGCCCTTGCACGTGGCTTCGGTAAGTAAAACCATTACCGCAATGGCAACGCTGAAGCTGGTGGAAGCCGGCCAACTGAACCTGGATGATGATTTGATGAAATTTTTTCCGGGCTTCCCTTACGCCGGTGTTACGGTGAAAAGTCTTCTGAGCCAAAGAAGCGGCCTTCCGAAATACGAATATTTCATCGAGAAAATCACACCGCAGCCTGCTGAACTCTCCAAGAAATTCATTTCCAATCAGGATGTCCTGAACATGCTGATAAAATACAAACCGGAAGCCGCACGCGCGCCAGACACCGGATTTATGTACTGCAATACAAACTATGCACTTCTTGCACTCGTGATCGAGAAAGTTACCAAAACACCTTTTCCGGAAGCGATCAGGCAGATGGTTTTCAGGCCGCTAAAGATGGAACACTCATATATCTTCCAGGAAAAGGATACCGCAACTGCTGCAAAATCATTTTATTTTAAAGGTGCAAAACCACATCCGCTCGACAGGCTTGATTTAATTTACGGTGACAAAAATGTCTATACAACGCCGAGAGATATGTTCAATTTTTCCCGGGCAATGTTTTCTGAAAATTTCTTGAGGAAAGACCTGATGGAAAGGGTTTTTATCCCTTACAGTAACGAAAAACCGGGTATCAATAATTATGGTTTAGGTTTCCGGATGAAGATTTTTGATGAAAACAGCAAACTCACTTTTCACAATGGCTGGTGGCACGGGACAAACTCCGTTTTTGGACATTTACTGCAGTCAAAAGTCACAATTGTGGCCATAGGCAACAAGTTTTCAAGCAGGGTTTATACGGCCTTGGCCCTGTCTGCACTTTTTGAAAATTTCCCTTATGAAGCTGAAAAACTCAACAAAACTCTGGGCATTAAGGACTCCACAAATGCGAAAACTGACACGGTTGACGTTTATGAGGAATAAGTATTAAATTTGTGCAAATTTCCTCGATGAAGAAAGTTTTCCTGCTCCTAATCCTGAACATTATTTTGCTTTCGTGCGCCAGAGTTGGCTCGCCGGTGGGCGGTGCAAAAGATACGGTTGCACCAAAATTTGTTGGCTCAAATATCGATACGGCGAGGATCAATGTTCCGGTTGATACCAAAGAATTAAAGCTTTATTTCGACGAATATATCCAGCTGAAAGACATTCAGAAAAACTTGAATATCTCCCCGCCGATCCGGTACAAGAAGATTCTACCAACTACAATGGGAAACAAATATATCCTGATTCAGTGGGACGAAAACCTCCAGGAAAATACCACTTATAATTTCAATTTCGGAAACGCGATTTCTGATCTTAATGAGGGAAATGTACTTCCGTACTACAATTTTGCTTTTTCCACCGGTGAAAAACTGGACGATCTGTACATCAGCGGTGATGTGATCGACGGTATGGCGAAACCGGCCGCAAATACCGCAACACCAAGTACAGAAAATAAGAAAAATTACGTGGTTGGGCTTTATCAGGAGAAAGATACGATTAATTATTCTCAAAAACCATATTACATCACAAAAGCGGATCCTGACGGATATTTTGAGCTGAATTACCTGTCACCGGGCGAGTACAGAATTTTGGCTTTTGAGGATGAAAACCAGAATTCAGTCTATGAAGCCGGCAAAGAAAACGTGGCGTTTGCAAAAGATAAGATCGATCTGAAATCAAGCATTTCCGGGATGAAGCTCGTGATTTATCCTTCAAAAAAAGCTTTGAAGTATAAAGAAATGAAGGAGGCTACGGGTGGTGCAGTTATGATTTTTGAGGGCCATCCTGCGAAAGTTGATGTAACCGCACTCAGTGAAAAACTGAAGGATTATAAAGTCACTCATAAACCGTATTCAGGCTCCGTAAATATCTGGTTTGATGCAGTGAAACAGGACATCGGTATCAGGCAAAGTGAAAATTTAAAGTTTAAATACAGTGCTGACGGTAAGGAAGGCGAAGCATCTGTTTTTTACAGACTGAATTCTAAAAATGAGATGATTGGTTCATCCGTTGAAAGTAAAATCGCCCCGACGAAAAATTTTGAAATCCTTTGGAATTACCCTGTTCAGAACATTCAGACCGATAAATGGACTTTAAAAATTGACAGTGTGAATACGGTTCCGTTCACTGCGAAAATTTCGGCAGAAAAGCCAAATAAGGTGCAGGTGAGCGGTGATTTTCAAATTGGTAAGAAATATTCACTCACCGTTCCGAAAGAAACCGTGCAGTCTTATTATACCTCGAATCCTAAATCTTATCAGTTCAATTTTGAAATTGACCGCGCAGAGAATTATGGAAGCTTTAATATCATTATCGAAAATAAGCCCGATGCAAAATTCTGGATTCAGTTTCTAAATGAAAAAGGTGATGTTCAGTTCTCTAAATTTTCTGACGAGGCCAGCCACAATTTCAATGAGATAAAACCTGGAAAATATTTGCTGAGGATATTGGTTGACAATAACGGAAACGGGCAGTGGGACGGTGCAGACTTTACAAATAAAACTTTTGCCGAGGATGTATATATATTCCCGAAAGAGATTGAAATCCGCGAACTGTGGCAGAACAAGGAAGTCTGGAATTTGAAATCAAACAGCACGGAAACGCCTGTGTTGAACGCTCCCCCAAACGTAAATTAAAAATGAAAACCTTTCTCAATATTCTCTATTGGTTTTTGATTGCTGTTGCGCTGATCCAGTTCATTCCGGTGGACCGGACGAATAAACCGGTGGATCCGAAAGTGGATTTTGTAAAGGTTTTCAAAACGCCGCAGCATATCACGTCGGTTCTCAGAAAAGCGTGCTACGACTGCCATTCCAATGAAACGGTGTATCCGGATTATGCGTATGTTGCGCCGATTTCGTGGTCCATAAAAAACCACATCAACGAGGGCAGGGAACATCTTAATTTTTCAGAATGGGGAACCTATAACAAGGAATTGAAAAAAGGCATGCTTGAGAATTCTGCCGCGGACCTGAAACAAAACCGGATGCCGCTTGCGGGATACGTGGCGCAACACCCAGAAGCCAGGCTTACGGATGCAGAGAAAAAACGGCTCGTCAATTATTTTGAAGAAATTCTGAAATCAGGAAATTACTGATTTCTGTTCAGGTATTTTTGGAAGAATTTTTTTTGTGAATTAAAAGCGATTTCATTTAAATCGATTTCATTTTCGTAAATCCACGTGATTTCTGAGACTTCACTGATGTCCAGTTTTGCGTCGAATTTTTTATCAACCTGGTATTCAAAGAAAATGTCTAGGGTATTATAATCGATGTCTTTGTATCGGTAAATATTCGGAAGCGTAAGCAGAATCTTCAGGTTTTCAGGGATGATTTCGATGTCAAGTTCCTCTTTCAGCTCACGGGCACAAGCTTCTTCAGCACTTTCTTTAGGATCGGTGAATCCGCCGGCTAAGTCGAGCTTTCCTTTTCCCGGCTGCTGGTTTCTTTTGGTCAGCATGATTTCATTACCGCATCTGATTACGACCGCAACTGCTGCAGCACAGTTGTGATAAAGCACAAAGCTGCACTGGTTGCATGAAAGTTTTTTTTCGCCGTCCCAATTCAGCGTTTCCTCGCCGCATTTTGGGCAAAAGTGAAGTTCATCCATAAAAAAACCATTAAAAATAAAATCCCTAACGGTTTAAATTTACGAAAATTCTGTACTTATTTGTTTCTTGGATGATAATTCAGAATCATGTCACGCAATTCATCCGTTTTCAGATGTGTATAGATCTCTGTTGTTGTGATGCTTGAGTGTCCCAGCATTTCCTGGATATAGCGTAGGTCAGCGCCGTTCTGTAACAGATGTGTTGCAAACGAATGCCGGAATGTGTGCGGCGAAATCTTTTTTTTGATGCCGGCTTTTTCAGTAAGTTCTTTAATGATGATAAAAACAATTACCCGCGACATCGACGAGCCTCTGCTGTTGAGGAAAAGGAAGTCCTCACATTTTTTGTTGATTTTATAATGTGACCTTACGTTCTGGATATAATCTTTCAGTAATTCAGCTGTGTAATCTGCCAGTGGAACGAAACGTACTTTATCGCCCTTGCCTTCCACTTTCAGGAATTTTTCTTTAAAATTAATGTTAGAAATTTTAAGGTCGATAAGCTCTGAAACCCGCAAACCACAGCCGTAGAGAACCTCAATGATGCAGTAGTTCCGCTTGCCCAGATCTGTTCTGCGGTCTGCAGCGGCAACGATTTTTTCTACATCATCATAACTTAACGTGTCTGGGAGATAAAGGCCAAGTTTTGGGCCTTCAAGAAGAACGGCGGGGTTGTCTTCACGCAACTCGTCTTCCGCGAGAAATTTAAAAAAAGCCTTTGCCGATGAGACCCAGCGGGCTTGCGAGCGCTCACTGAATCTTTCTTTGGACAAGCGGAAAAGGTATTCCTGCAAGTGCTCATACGAAATCTCATCCGGGCCAACCTGCAGGTTTTCAACCGCATAATCCCGGATTTTTCTGATGTCCCGAAGGTAAGCATCGACTGTGTTATCGGAAAAATTTCTTTCAAATCTCAGGAAATTTTCAAAATCCCCTATTTTTTCATCCCAGTCCATTTGTGTTATTTTTTTTTATTGTAATTCTTCTCTGGATATTTTTACGATCTCGATATTATGGCCTTTTAAGAATGATATACCTTCGTTATCAGAATATTCATCAATATATACCAGTCTTGAAATTCCGGCCTGCAGGATCAATTTACTGCATTCTTTGCAGGGCGACAGCGTAATGTACAGTGTGGCACCTTTTGCAGATTGGGTGGATGCGGCGAGCTTCAGTATCGCATTGGCCTCTGCATGCAAAACGTACCAGTGGGTTTTGCCTTCTTCATCTTCACACTGATTTTCAAAACCTGAAGGCGTCCCGTTATAACCGTCTGAAATAATCATGCGGTCTTTCACAATCAGTGCGCCCACCTGTTTCCGTTTGCAGTAGGACAGTTTCGCCCATTCCAGGGCCATTTTCAGGTAGGCGATATCAAATTTAGTATAGATCAAAATCTTAATTTCAGTTTAAAATTCAGGTTTCCTTTTCTCTAAAAATGCTGCCACGCCTTCTTTTTTATCTTCAAGCTCGAAAAGTTCTCCAAAAGCTTTGATTTCAGTTTCAAAACCTTCGCTGCTGCCCGAAAGATTCACAGCTTTTATCGCTCTTGAAATTCCCAGCGGTGAATTTTTGGAGATTTGTACTGCCAGTTCCATGGTTTTCGGCAAAAGCTCTTCAAGGGTAAAAACCTCATTCACCAAACCGATTTCTTTTGCTCTGCCTGCCGAGATCATTTTAGCTGAAAAAATAAGTTCATTAGCAAGGCCTTTTCCGACAAGTTTTGGAAGCCTTTGCGTACCGCCATAACCGGGAATTAAACCTAACGTAACCTCTGGAAGTCCCAATTTGGCATTTTCTGAAGCGTATCTTATGTGGCAGCTCATCGCAAGTTCGAGCCCGCCGCCGAGTGCAAAACCGTTTACCGCGGCAATGACCGGCTTGCTCATATTTTCAATTTTGTTAAAAAGCGAATTTTGACCGTTTCTTGCAAGTTCTTCTGCTTTTTCTGAATTAAAATCGCTGAATTCTTTGATATCGGCCCCGGCAACAAAGGATTTTTCACCGCTGCCGGTGAGGATAACCACTCTACAGTTTCCGTCAGTATTCAGTTCATCAAGAGCAGTGCTCAGTTCGCTGATGGTTTGGGCGTTCAGTGCATTCAGGCTTTGTGGCCGGTTGATGGTTACGGTTGCAACTTTGCCCTCGTGCTCAACAATAATATTTTCGAAGTTTGACATTTGAGACGTAAATTATTTTTTATTTTTATGCAAAATAGTAAATTTTAGGATATAAATTAGATAGCAGGTGAATTTAATGTTATTAAAAAAAAGAATATATCGTCTATCAAATTTAGTTAAAAATTATAAGCCTTGTCCAGAAATCCTTTTTTATATTTGTAATAGATAAACTTAATTAAATGAACATTCAGCAATTGGAATATCTTATCGCCGTAGATAAGTTTAAACACTTTGGTAAAGCTGCTCATGCCTGCTTCATTACGCAGCCTACACTCAGCGCGATGATTCAGAAGTTTGAGGAGGAACTGGATGTGAAAGTTTTCGACCGTACAACACACCCGATCAGGACCACCGATGTTGGGGTACAGATTATTGAACAGGCCAAAAAAGTGATTGATTCTATAAACGAGCTGCGCAACAAAGCAGATTTGCTGAATAACGTTCTTGGTGGAAAAATAAATCTGGGGATCATCCCAACAGTTTCAACATACATTTTACCTGCGGAAATTTTTGATTTTCTGAAAAAAAACCCGAAGATCGAGATGAACGTTAAGGAAATTACTACCGAAAATGTGATCAAAGGTTTGAAATCCGGTGAACTGGATGCAGGTATTATTGCAACGCCTTACGATGCTGCAAGCGAGTTTTATCAGGAATTTCTGTTTAATGAAGAGCTGATGATATATACGAGCGATCCAAAATATAAAAAAGACACGTATGTCATTCCTGAAGAGCTCGATGTAGACAAGGTTTGGCTTTTGGAAGAAGGAAACTGCCTGCGCACCCAGTTTGAAAATATATGCAAGCTGAAGGAAAATTCAATGAAACCTAAAAATCTTGAGTTTGTATCGTCCAACATCAACACCCTCATTCAGATGGTGGACAAAGTGGGTGGCATTTCAATCATCCCGGAATTGGCACAGTCGCAGCTCTCCAAAGAGCAGAATGATAAAATCGTGCGCTTCCGCAAACCGTTCCCCTTCAGGGAGATCAGTATCATTTACTACAAGCCGACTTACAAGCAAAAAATTATTGATGAACTTTCCGAGTCCATCAGAAAATCTGTGGAAGGTAAGCTGAATTATAACCGCGAACCGGCTGATTTTGTGAGTATTAGGCCTCAGTAAGTTTCATTGGAATCAATTGGTTTATAAATGAGGTTTAATTGGGTAAAGACTCATTAAAATTTTACTGTTAAAAATCATTTTGATTACAAAAAAATTCTAAGTAAATTTGCACCGAAAATTAGAGGAAAAATTTGTCCTGATTGCAACCTCATTAAAAAATGCTAAAACAGAATTTTCTTTTTAGTTCTTTTTCGCTGCATTCCCGACCGGTTTTTTCAAATTGTTTTACCAAGTAGAAAAGAAATTTTATGCCTTATTTATTTACATCTGAATCCGTTTCAGAAGGACATCCAGACAAAGTTGCCGATCAGATTTCCGATGCATTAATCGATAATTTTTTAGCGTACGATCCCAATTCCAAAGTTGCATGCGAAACGCTTGTAACAACTGGACAGGTGGTTTTGGCTGGTGAAGTAAAATCCAAAACGTACCTTGATGTGCAGTCTATCGCCCGGGAAGTCATCAATAAAATTGGTTATACCAAAGGTGAATATATGTTTGCAGGCGATTCCTGCGGGGTGATTTCGGCTATACACGAACAGTCTCCGGATATTAACCAAGGTGTGGACAGGGTAACGGAAGATGCCGATTTTGAAACAAGAGCTAATGCACAGGGAGCGGGTGACCAGGGGATGATGTTCGGTTACGCAACCAATGAGACGGATAATTATATGCCTTTGGCGCTGGATCTTGCCCACGCAATTCTGAAGGAACTTTCTGCCTTAAGAAGAGAAAATTCTGCAATCCAGTATCTGCGTCCGGATGCGAAATCTCAGGTAACGATTGAATATTCTGATGACCACAAGCCAATCAGAATCGATTCTATCGTGGTTTCTACGCAGCATGATGAGTTTGGTAGCGATGAGGCCATGCTTGCAAAAATCAGAAAAGATATGATCGACATCCTGATCCCAAGAGTGAAAGCGAAGCAGAAACACGAAATTCAACTGCTGTTCAATGACGAGATTAAATACCACATCAACCCAACGGGTAAGTTTGTAATTGGCGGACCGCACGGTGATACCGGCCTTACCGGAAGAAAAATTATTGTTGATACCTATGGTGGAAAAGGTGCTCACGGTGGTGGCGCATTTTCAGGAAAAGATCCGTCAAAAGTTGACCGAAGCGCAGCATACGCAACGAGGCATATTGCTAAAAACTTAGTCGCAGCAGGTGTTGCAGATGAGGTTTTGGTGCAGGTTTCTTACGCCATTGGTGTTGCGGAACCTTGCGGGCTTTATGTCAATACCAACGGCACTGCAAAAGTGGATATGACTGATGGGGAAATCGCCAAGAAAGTTCTGGAAATTTTCGATCTTAGGCCTTACGCCATCGAGAAAAATCTGAAGTTGAGAAATCCGATTTACCAGGAAACTGCAGCTTACGGGCACATGGGTAGAGAACCGTACACAGGAAGCAAAACCTTCAACAAAGGAAAAGATAATGCACTGACCATAGAAAACCTCGAATTCTTCACATGGGAAAAACTGGATAAAGTTGATGAAATACGGTCTAAATTCGGACTTTAATCAATTTTTTTATAAATGAATTACTGCCCTGCTTGTTGAAGTGGGGCAGTTTTTTGTTTCTTACCATAAATGTTTTTTTAACTTTGCCTGGCAACGCAAATCAAAAAAATGAAAAAACAGAGCAGATATATTTTTGTGTTATTTTTAGTGTGTTTGGGAGTATGGTCGAAAGCGCAGTTTACCACGCACAAAATGCTGCATGCAGGATATGTTTATCAAAACCAGAGTTTTGGTGAACTTGGCGGCAGGTTGCTTTTTCTGGAAAATGATGATATGATCTACAGAGTTGGGGCAGCTGCCTTAATGGGTTCTGCAAACGGGGAATTTGCAATAATGCCCAAAGTACAGGGTGATATTTTATTGAATTTTGAAAGAGGAGTCGACTTCTACCATGCTTATTATTTTTTAGGCGGCATTGAGGCAACCAACAAATATTTTGCTCCCAAGGCTGGTGTTACACTGTTTGGAATTATTGATCTGACCGGAGGTTATGCTTTTCCTATGGATAAAAAAGGTATTAACGGAAAGGAATTAAAGGGCTTGAACATCAATTTTACAGTGAATGTTCCCGTTGTATTGCTGAGCGAATTGCTTAAAAAATGAGCAGACATCGCATTTTATTATATTTTGTTAATAAAAGTTAAAATATCAAAAATTTATATATATTTACACTTCCTAAAAAGCTGGTTATCGATTATATAATTACTTATTAAAAACACACTCCGGATCATAAAACTGCAGCACCACGGCTGTAGTGAGACGTGCAAATAAGTAATGGTTATGAACAGTAAATCCGACAGCCTGCTGATTTCGCAATACCAAAATGGTGATGAAAATTCTTTGGACTTCCTGATACAGAGGCACCAGAAAGAACTCTTTTCTTTTATTTATTACAAATTGCTTGATGACGATCTCGCCAATGATGTCTTCCAGGATACATTTATGAAAATAATCGTCACGCTGAAAGAAAAGCGCTACAACGAAGAAGGCAAATTCATTCTTTGGGCAAAAAGAATCGCGCATAACCTGATTATTGACCATTACCGGCTTAAAGCAAAAAATATCAAGGTTTCAGAAACTACGTATGAAAATGAAGAGTTTTCAATTTTTGATTTAATTCGGGAACCATCGGAAAATATTGAGGATCAGTTGGTTTTGCAGCAAATTAACAGCGATTTGGCAAGAATGCTGCAGTATCTTCCCGAAAACCAGCAGGAGGTCATTAAACTGCGTTTTTTTGACGGACTGAGTTTCAAGGACATCGCAGAACAGACCGAAACAAGCATCAATACCACGCTCGGCAGGGTTCGCTATGCCTTAATCAATTTAAGGAAAATAATGGAAGAAAATAATATAGTTTTAACCAGGTAACAATATTTAAAGAGCTATTCCGTTTTAAGGTCAATTACGTTTCGCCTATGAAAAACATTGACTCTTTAAAACAAAAACAGTTGAAACCCAAGAAACAGACCGTGGATTTCATCCTGAATTTTTCAAAAAGTATTGAAGTGGTAATAAGGTTAAACAAACCCTACACGCTTTCGAAAAATTAATTAATTACCTTTGTGCTGTATGATACAGCATATTTTTTTTGACCTGGACAACACGCTTTGGGATCACCGCAGAAATGCCAAACTGGCACTCGAAGACCTGTTCAGGAGAGAGCAAATACGGGAAAAATACAGCCTCACTTTCGAAGAATTTCATAAAGAATATTTTACCGTTAATGAAAATCTGTGGGCGCAAATCCGTGACGGTGCAATTGATAAAGAATACATCCGGAAATTCCGGTTTCACAATACCTTCCTGTTTTTTGGCATTGATGATTTTGAACTTGCGCAGCGTTTTGAAATCAATTTTTTAGATGAAATTGTTTCGTACAATCACCTTGTGGAAGGCGCTTTTGAACTTTTGGAATATTTATCACAGAAGAAATACCGGCTTCATGTGCTGTCCAACGGTTTCCAGGAAGTTACGTACCGGAAATGTGAGCTTTCCGGGATTAAAAATTATTTTGAAACGATTACAAGTGCAGACGAAATCAACATCAGGAAACCGCAGCCTGAAATTTTTGAGTATGCTCTCAATAAATCGGGCACCAAAAAGGCAGAAAGCGTGATCATCGGCGACGACTGGATTGCCGATATCGAAGGCGGCCTCGCATTCGGAATAAAGGCCATTTTCTTTGATGTTTTTAATGACAACTACACCGCAGAGAATGTGAAAACCGTGAAAAAACTTTCTGAGATCCACGAACTTCTTTAAAATAAATTTGCCACCAACACTGATAAAGAATGTGAATTGGTGGCAATCTTTTACTGTCCGCTGATGTAAATCTGTGCTGACTTTTAAAATCTGTGCAAAATTTTACATTCCCAAACTTTCCCGCACTCTTTTCAGGGTTTCGGCGGCAATTTTTCTGGTTTTCTCAGCGCCTTCCGCCAGTTTTGCGTCAAGTTCCGGCAGATTGTTCATGTAGTATTCAAATTTTTCTCTTTCAGTTTTAAACCTTTCAAGAATTAAATTCAGCAGCTCTGTTTTCGCATGGCCGTAACCGAAATTACCGGCAAGATACTTTTGTCTTAAAATTTCAGTCTGTTCAGGCGTTGCAATCAGTTCATATAAAGCAAAAACCTTGTCCGCATCAGGATTTTTAGGATCTTCCAGTGGCGTGGAATCCGTTTCAATTGACATAATCTGTTTTTTCAGCTGCTTTTCCGGCAGGAAAATATTGATGATGTTTCCTCGAGATTTAGACATTTTCTGCCCGTCGGTTCCGGGAACATATTTGGTGTCTTCCTGCAGTTCAGCCTGTGGCAGCACGAAAACTTCTCCCATCTGATGATTGAATCTTGCGCCCATATCACGCGCCATTTCCAGGTGCTGCAGTTGGTCTTTTCCAACCGGTACCACCTCCGCATCGTAAAGCAAAATATCTGCAGCCATCAAAACCGGATAGGTGAAAAGTCCCGCATTCACATCTTCCAGACGGTCGGCTTTATCTTTGAATGAATGTGCCAATGTAAGCCTTTGATAAGGAAAAAAGCAGGACAGATACCACGAAAGTTCACAAACTTCCGGGATGTCGCTTTGTCTGTAGAAATAGGTTTTATCCGTATCCAGCCCGCAAGCCAGCCATGCAGCAGCGATTTCATAGGTGTTTCTTTTCAGTTCTTCCGCATTTTTTATTTGCGTTAAAGAATGCATGTTGGCGATAAATAGAAAAGATTCGTTTTCAGTTTTTTTTGAAAGTTCGATGGCGGGAATAATCGCACCGAGCAAGTTGCCCAAATGCGGCGTCCCGGTAGCCTGTATTCCGGTGAGGATGCGTGACATTAGTTTATTTGAGATTTGAGATTTAAAATTTGAGATTTCAAATATATTGATGTGCAAAAATAGGGAAAAGAAAAACTTCAGACAATTTGCTGAAGTTTAGTTTTGAGTCATTAAATCCTGAATTTCACTTTTCAATTTTGGAAGATGATTAATTAAAACCGCCCAAATATTTTCGTCAGAAACACTGTCGTAAGCGTGAATAACCAAATTCCGTAAACCAATAATTGATTTTGCCTCTGTAATTTTATTAATATAGGCTTCGTCTCTTTTGAGTACCTTCTTTACCGCTTCGCCAATGATTTCAAGATTTCTTTCAACGGCTCTTTTGAGCATTGTGTTTTGTCTGTAACTATTGAATTCCTTCGGAATATTCTGAAAATAACCTTCGATTTCAGCGATTGAATTATCAATATCGATTAGGTATTTCATAACGCGCTCATCCATAAATCAATTCTTTATTTTTATTTATTGAATTGATAAGGAAAGTGTTTTTCAAGGTTTGTACCTCTACAAGATCTACATTTCTGCCGGTTAATCTTTCCAGATTTTCTTTTAGAGAAAGGTAATTTTCGAAATAATGAAACAGATCAATCGGAAGAAATTTAACCAGGAAATCAATATCACTTTCATCGGTAAAGTTTTTGTTCAGAACAGATCCAAAGAGATAAAGTTGGTCTACACTGTGCTGTTGACAAAGTGCTTTTAAATCGTGGATATTGATATTTAGCCGCTTCATTATCACAAAAATAATAAAATTATATAAAAGAAAAACTTCAGGCAGTTTGCTGAAGTTTAGAGTATTTTAAAAATTTCAAAAACGATTTTACCTTAAAAATCCAGCCCATTCGGAAAAGCCTTCTTTCTGAAAATCAAAAGTAAAGCAGCTCCAACTGTAATCGCGGAATCTGCAACATTAAAGATATATTTGAAAAATTCAATGTGTTTTCCGCCGATTAATGGCCAGTTTTCAGGCACGGTCCAGTCTACAAGCGGGAAGTGCAGCATATCGACCACGCAACCTTTCATAAACGAGGAATAACCTTCACCGAAAGGAACCACTTTTGAAACACCGCCATATTCAATCCAGCGGTCAATACTTTCGTCGTAAACTGTTCCGCTGTCGAAAATCATTCCGTAAAACATTCCGTCGATCAGGTTGCCAATGGCCCCGGCAAAAATCATTGCCATTGGAATGATGAGGTAATTGGTGGTTCGGCCTTCTTTCAGCCATTTATTAAAGATGTAAACCATTCCTCCGATCAGGAAAATCCTTACAATCACCAGGAAATATTTACCGATAAGGCCGCCAAAATGGAAGCCGTAAGCCATTCCCGGATTTTCCACGAAAGTCAGTTTAAAGCCCGGAAACACGTCCACGCTTTCACCCAGTTGGAAATGCGTTTTAATATAAAACTTCGAAATTTGGTCGATTAAAAGGATGAGGAGGGTAACGAGCGCTATTTTCTTCATTTTCAGGGTATAATGTAAAATGTACAAGGTACAATGTATCATAAAAACACATCATACATTGTACACTTCACGTTGTACTTTTTTACGTATTTATCTCTGCATATTTTTAGCCTCGATGCTCAGTGTAGCGTGTGGCACTGCCATTAAGCGCTCTTTCGGAATCAGTTTCCCGGTCACGCGGCACACCCCGTAAGTTTTATTTTCAATACGGATGAGTGCGTGCTTCAGGTCGCGCAGGAATTTTTCCTGGCGGCCAGCCAAAATGGCATTCTGTTCCTTGCTCAGAGTTTCGGCGCCTTCCTCAAAGGCTTTGAAGGTGGGGGAAGTATCGTCGGTACCGTTGTTCTGATCATTCAGGAAACTTTCGTTGATGAGCATCAAATCTTTCTCTGCTTTCGCAATTTTCTCCTGTATTACTTTTTTGAATTCCTGCAAATCTGCATCGCTGTATCGCTGTCTTTCTTCTGCCATAATCTTTAGTTTAAGATTCGAAATTTGAGATTTGAGATTCCTTGGACTGGAATATCAGGACTCATTTATCAAACTTCAAATTTTGTTCACATTCACTTTAAATTTCACATCATCAATCTCGATTTCATCAAAAATTGACAGTGAATTTACAACTTCTATTTTATCTGACAATACTTCGGTGGAAATATAACCGGTGTTTTTCAAAATTTCCTGCAAATATGGAGAATCTTCTGTTAACTCAATTTTAATTCTGTCCGTAAGTTCGAAATCTTTGTCCTTTCTTAAATTTTGAATACGGTTAATGAACTCTCTGGCAATACCTTCCGCTTTCAGTTCATCAGTCAGGGTGAGGTCAAGCGCTACAGTGATCTTCCCTTCACTCGTCACCGTCCATCCTGGAATATCTTTTGTTGAAATTTCCACATCCTCAAGCCCGATTTCGTGCCCGGCGACAGTCATTTTGCCGTCTTTTTCAAGATTGGCGATCTGCTCAGAATTCATCGCGCTGATTTCTCCAGCCACCGTCTTCATATCTTTGCCAAGTTTCGCTCCGAGCGATTTGAAGTTCGGCTTGATTTGTTTTACAATCAGATGTGAGGCTTCTTCAGCGTTAATCAATTGAAGTTCTTTCACATTCACTTCCTGCTTGATGAGCTCTGAAACGGCTAAAATCTGTTCCTCAGTTTTCTTGTCCAAAACCGGAATCATCACTTTTTGTAGCGGCTGGCGAACCTTGATATTTTCTTTTTTCCTCAATGAAAATACCATCGAAGTAATGGTTTGTGCCAAATGCGTTTTCTCCACCAAATCCGTATCGATCTTGCTTTCGTCGGCAAGCGGGAAATCGGTTAGATGGACGGAATGCTGCGGTTCTTTGCCTGTTACCGCATTCAAATCCTGGAATAACTGATCCATAAAAAACGGAGCAATCGGAGCGGAAAGTTTCGCAACAGTTTCAAGGCAGGTGTATAGCGTTTGGTAAGCCGAAATTTTGTCGTCGGAGTATTCTCCCTTCCAGAAACGGCGGCGGCAAAGCCTTACATACCAGTTACTTAAATTATCGTTTACGAACGTGTTGATTGCTCTCGCCACTTTCGTTGGTTCGTAATCTTCGTAGAATTCTTTTACTTCTTTGATTAAAAGATTCAGTTCTGAAAGGATCCAACGGTCAATTTCCGGGCGGTTTTCCACGTCTTTTTCTGAATAATTGAAGCCGTCAACATTTGCATAAAGTGCAAAGAAGGAATATGTATTGTAAAGTGTTCCGAAGAATTTCCGGCGGACCTCATCAATTCCCTCAATATCAAACTTTAGATTTTCCCAGGGATTTGCGTTGGAAATCATATACCAACGCGTCGCATCAGGACCGTATTTTGCCAACGTTTCGAACGGATCCACAGCATTTCCCAGTCTTTTCGACATTTTCTGTCCGTTTTTATCCAAAACCAAACCGTTGGAAACCACGTTTTTATACGCCACGGAATCGAAAACCGAAGTCGCAATCGCATGAAGTGTATAAAACCATCCGCGAGTCTGATCCACACCTTCCGCAATGAAATCTGCCGGAAAGGCTTTTTTTGAATCTATAAGTTCCTTGTTTTCAAAAGGATAATGCAGCTGCGCATACGGCATTGAACCGGAATCGAACCACACATCGATCAAGTCTGATTCTCTTTTAATCGGTTTTCCGGACTCTGAAACAAGGATGATTTTGTCGACAATGTTTTTGTGCAGATCAATCTGCGCGTAGTTTTCATCAGACATATTCCCGATTTCAAAAGATTTGAAAGGATTTTCTGACATTACACCTGCCGCAACAGATTTTTCAATTTCATGGTACAATTCCTCAACCGAACCGATGATTTTTTCTTCCTTTAAATCCGGTGATCTCCAGATTGGCAGCGGTATTCCCCAATATCTTGAGCGCGAAAGGTTCCAGTCGTTTACATTTTCAAGCCAGTTTGCAAAACGGCCTTCACCGGTGGATTTTGGCTTCCAGTTGATGGTTTCGTTCAGTTCTACCAAACGCTGTCTTTTCTCCGTCATTTTCACGAACCACGAATCCAGCGGATAGTAAAGTACCGGCTTATCCGTTCTCCAGCAGTGTGGATAACTGTGAACGTATTTCTCAACTTTAAAGGCTTTGTTGTCGGTCTTTAAGAGAATCACCAGTTCTACATCCCAGGATTTTTCGGGTGCGGTTCCCTCGTCGTAATATTCGTTTTTAATGTATTTTCCCGCAAAAATTTCCGGTACATTTTCTCCTTTTAAGAATCTTCCGGTCAAATCCACCAAAGGCACCAAATTATCGTTGGAGTCTTTTACCAACATCGGCGGAATGCCGTTTTCCTGAGCTACACGGTTGTCATCTGCACCAAAGGTCGGCGCGATGTGCACAATGCCGGTACCGTCTTCGGTTGTTACGAAATCTCCGATAATGACGCGGAATGCTTTTTCAGGATTTTCGGCAGGTGAAAACCACGGAATCAGTTGTTCATATTCAGTTCCGGCCAAATCTTCGCCGGTGAATTCTGATAAAATTTGATAAGGAATCGTTTTGTTTTCAGACTGATAATTTTTGAAATCGTCTTCAGTTCCTGCAAAATATTTTTTACCAAAATTTTTCTCCAAAAGCACTTTCGCCAAAATAATATTGATCGGCTCAAAAGTGTACTGGTTGAAAGTTTTCACCAAAACATAGTCGATATCGCGACCAACTGCAAGTGCGGTGTTTGAAGGTAAAGTCCATGGAGTGGTCGTCCAGGCAAGGATGCTCAGATTTGAGATTTCTTTATTTTCAGCATCAAATTCTGCCCAATGAAGCGCGCCGCCACAAGTGTTTGAAGCAATGTCGCAAGCTTCTGAACCGTTTGCGTCAAGTTTATTTTTTAATGCCTCAGAAAGTTTTTTCACTTTAAACTGCGCAACCACCGTTGTATCGCTAACATCACGGTAAGTTCCCGGCTGATTCAGTTCATGTGAAGAAAGTCCGGTTCCGGCTTTCGGCGAATACGGCTGAATGGTGTAACCTTTGTAAAGCAGATTTTTATCGTATAGTTGCTTCAAAAGCCACCAAACCGTTTCCATATATTTCGGTTCGTAGGTGATGTAAGGATCTTCCAAATCCACCCAATATCCGATTTTTTCGGTCAAATCATTCCAAACATCAGTGTAGCGCATTACCGCTTCCCGGCAGGCCTTGTTATAATCTTCAACGGAAATTTTGGTTCCGATGTCTTCTTTGGTGATACCCAATTCCTTTTCAACGCCCAGTTCTATTGGCAAACCGTGCGTATCCCAACCTGCTTTGCGAAACACCTTTTTACCATTTTGCGTTTGGAAACGGCAGAAAATATCCTTGATTGCTCTCGCCATTACGTGGTGAATTCCCGGCATTCCGTTTGCGGAAGGCGGTCCTTCGTAAAACACATATTCCGGCTGTCCTTCGCGGATTTCAACCGATTTTCTGAAGGTATTATTTTCGTTCCAGAATTTGGAAACACCGTCTGCAACGGCGGTTAGATCAAGGTTTTTGTATTCGTTAAACTTCTTCATCGAGTTCAGTTTCTGCTTTAAATTTCAAGAGTGCGAATATAATGAATTTTTGCAGAAAATTCTAATGATTTCTCGGTGGAATTGTTGGTTTTTAAGCAGTTATAAGTTTGAAAATCAGCGCTTTTTTTCAGGGCTAAAATTATTCAGAAAAAAATAGGAAACCGCTCCGAAAAACAGCGCTGAAAGGGTTGCAAGCAGAAAACTCCCAATGACGTACTGTATCAGGTTTTGCTTAATAAAATCGAAATCAAAGGAAGCATTTTCAAAACTTGCACGGTTGCTAACGAACGGCGCACCAACTTTCACGGAAAGGTAAATAATAAAAGGAATCAGCGGCGGGAAAGTAACCTGTGATGCAATGAAAGTCAGCATTTTATTCAGCCGGAAAAAAACCGACAGGGTAATCGCCAAAAAAGAATGGAATCCCCAAAACGGCGAAATCCCGATGAAGATTCCCAATGCAATAGATTTCGCTTTCGTTTTGTTGCTGCCTTCACTCTCCAGAATATTTTCTTTCAGAAAACGTTTCCAGCCTTTGCGGCGGAAATATCTGTAAAAGATTTTTTGGCTGTTGATGCTGTTCTGTATGAAATTTTTCATCATGGCTTCATCAGCAAAAATAACACCTTATTTATATATAGTATGTTAAATGATTTTTAAAAACCTATGTTCTATAAATGCTAATATTTTTAGGTAAACCATCCTTCATCCAGGACGAATTTTGATTAGAAGACTTCATCTGTGTGCATCCTTGGAATCGGTGCGAAATTAATTCTAATACCAAAAACTCCGTGCGCCCGGTGTTTAAAATTCAACAAAAATTTGCACTTTAAAAAAAACCTCTACTTTTGCAAAAAATTTCAAGGATGTCAAAAAATTTAGTGATTGTCGAATCCCCGGCCAAAGCAAAAACCATTCAGAAGTATCTCGGTAAAGATTTCGAGGTGAAGTCCAGTTTCGGACATATCCGCGATTTGCCGAAAAAAGGAATGGGGATTGATCTGGCAACTTTCACTCCGGATTATGAGGTTTCAGCAGATAAAAAGAAACTGGTGACCGAACTGAAAGCCGCGGTAAAAAAGGCCGAAACCGTATGGCTGGCTTCCGATGAAGACCGCGAAGGAGAGGCGATTGCATGGCATTTGGCAGATGAACTGAAACTGAAAGACGAAAATACGAAACGTATTGTTTTCCACGAGATTACGAAAAACGCGATCCTGAAAGCGATAGAAAATCCGAGAAAAATAGACCAGAATCTTGTGAATGCCCAACAGGCGAGAAGAATCCTGGATCGAATCGTAGGCTTTGAAATGTCGCCAGTTCTCTGGAAAAAGGTGAAAACCGGACTTTCCGCGGGAAGGGTGCAGTCGGTCGCGGTAAGACTGGTGGTGGAGCGCGAACAGGAAATCCGTGAGTTCAAACCCACTTCCACATTTAAAATTGAAGGCATTTTCCTGAATGAAACCAAGCAGGAAATTTCTGCGAAACTGAAAGGCGATTTTAAAGAGGAAAACGATGCGGAAGCATTTTTAAATCAGTCAAAAGATACAGAATTCAAAGTCCTGAACGTAGAAACCAAACCTGGAACCCGTTCAGCATCAGCACCTTTTACCACTTCCACACTCCAGCAGGAAGCCTCTTCAAGACTGGGTTATAACGTGACCACGACGATGCGTTTGGCGCAAAGGCTCTACGAAGAAGGTTACATTACTTATATGCGAACCGATTCTGTGAATCTTTCGCAGGAAGCGATCAACGGCGCGAAATCCCAGATTATTTCTGAATTCGGCGAAGAATATTCAAACCCAAGAAAATTTACCACCAAATCCGCATCGGCACAGGAAGCCCACGAAGCCATCCGTCCGACCGATTTTTCGGTGAAAAGTATTGGCGATGTGCAACTCAACAAGTTGTATCAGTTAATATACAGAAGGACCTTGGCTTCGCAGATGAGCAATGCGAAAATTGAGAAAACGGTGATTGAAATCGGAAACTCAAAACTGCCTTATCAGTTTGAAGCGCAGGGTGAGGTAATTGTGTTTGAAGGTTTCCTGAAAGCCTACGGAATCACCAAAAATGAAGATGAGGACGACGAAGAGAACGAAAAACTTTTACCGAAAGTTACAACCGGAGAAATTTTAACCTATAAAAAAATTGAAGCCACCGAAAAATTCACGAAACCAGCCGCAAGATATACCGAAGCCGGTTTGGTAAGGAAACTTGAGGAACTCGGCATTGGAAGGCCTTCTACGTATGCGCCGACCATCCAAACCATCCAAAACCGCGAATATGTGGATAAGCGCGAAATCCTTCCACAGGAGCGCGAAATCGTGAAGATGACTTTAACCAAAGATGTTAAAAAGCAGGTAGTAAACGAAAAATTCGGGGGTGATAAGAATAAATTTGTTCCCACCGATATCGGTGAAGTTGTAAATGAATTCCTGACCAATAATTTCGCTGAAATTCTGGATTACGGATTTACGGCAAAAGTAGAACAGGATTTTGATGACATTGCCAACGGTTCCGAAAAATGGAAAGAAGTTTTGGGCGAGTTCTACAAAGAATTTCATCCAAAAATAGAAGATGTGGAAGAAAATGCAGACCGTGCCACCGGTGAACGTTTGCTCGGAAAAGACCCAAAAACCGGCAAAAATGTTTACGCAAGAATGGGCCGCTACGGTGCGATGATACAGATCGGCGAGCAGGATGATGAGCAGAAAACTTTCGCTTCAATTATGCAGAATCAGAACATCGCAACCATAACTTTGGAGGAAGCGCTGGAACTTTTCAAACTTCCGTTTGATCTGCAGGATTTTGAAGGACAGCCGGTTTCTGTGGCGGTAGGACGTTTCGGACCTTATGTAAAATGGGGCGAAACATTTATCAGCATACCAAGAGGCGAGGATCCGCTTTCGATAAACCAGGAGCGGGCGGAAGAACTTATACGGGAGAAAAAGGCGGCCGATGCCCCGGTTGCCAATTACAAAGGAGAGCCGGTGACCAAAGGGAAAGGGCGTTTTGGGCCTTTCCTGAAATACAGGGATATTTTTGTAAATGTTCCGAAGAAATATGATTTCGATAATCTTTCGCAAAACGATATCAACGAACTGATTGAGGCGAAACTGGAAAAAGAAGCCAACCGCTACATCCAGCAGTGGGAAAAGGAAAAAATTTCCATCGAGAACGGCCGTTGGGGCCCATTCATCAAGTTCGGAAAATCAATGTTCAAGATTCCGAAAAACAAAAAAGACGAAAAATACACCGCCGAAGAACTGAAAGAAGTTTCTTTGGATGAGGTAAAAAAATGGATTACCGCGCAGGATAAAAATGCTTTTGCAGAGAAGAAAAAGCCTGCTGCGAAGAAAAAACCTGCAACAACCCGGAAAACAACAAGCAAAAAATAAATTTTCCGGTTTTGAATTATTAAATTCTGGATAATGAATATGAAAAGGCACGGGTAATTGTGCCTTTTTTGTTATTTTTAAAGCGTAAGAAAAAGAGTTATGAATTTTGAAGACTTTATCATTCCGCCTAAATTTTTAGTTACTGAGAAGTGGCAGCTGGGTTCACATTTTAAGGATGAGTTGCCGGAAGATGGTATCGCATTATTGTGGGTTTCAGATAACAAAGGTGCAGGCGGAAGTGCGGAGGTGCAGGATTTTCACAAGTTTCGACGGGAGCTGTACAAACTTTCGGCGCTGGATTTTGATGTTCCGGTTTACGATTTTGGGGATTTGGTGAGCGGTAAATCGGTGCAGGATACGCACTATATTTTGCAGGAAGTACTTTCTGCATGCCATTATAAACGCACCATCCCGGTAGTAATCGGGGGAAGTAATGATTTTTCTTATTCACTTTTTTCAGCCCTGAATTTTCATCAGAAAGACATCAGTTATACCCAGATTTCAAACGTGGTTTCGCTTTCAAACGAAGGCGAAGAGATCAACGAGAAGAATTTTCTCAGCCGGATTTTTTCATCAAAAAATTTCTCCATAAAGAACTATCACCATTTAGGTTACCAAAAACATTTGAACGAGGCTGACAGCGTTAAACTGATCAAAGAAGTTGAATTCGATGTGGTAAGATTGGCCGAAATGATGAACAGCACAGCGAAAACTGAACCTTACTTCAGGAATGCCAATTTGGTGACTGTAAACTGCGATGCCGTAGAAAGCATGAGTGAGCCATTTTCGTTGCATCCACAGGTGAACGGACTGAACCACAGAGAGATTTGTGCCTATATGAAGGAGGCGGGACTCAGCAGTAAACTGCAGTCAGTAGGGATCTTTAATCTTGATATTGAAACCGATCATGTGCTGAATCACCAGTTGTTGGCACAGATGGTCTGGTATCTTATGGAGGGAATAAATATCCGTAGAAGCCATCCGAAAGAGAAAAAACTGGAAACATTCTGGGTTTTGGTGGATGATTCGGAATATGCTTTTCAAAGAGACACTTTTAGCGGGCTTTGGTATTTCGGAGACAGCGGTAATCTTGAAGATTGCCTTCCGTGTTCCCAGGAAGATTATGACCAGGCGAAGAAAGGTTATCTGAACACACGTTTATTTAATTTTATTAACAGATAAGTGAAAGTTTCTGTTATTGTACCGGTATACAATGTAGAAAAATACCTGCGGAAGTGCCTTGGCTCTCTGGTGTCACAGACGCTGCAGGATATCGAAATTATTGTGGTAAATGACGGAAGCGGTGATCATTCACAGGAAATTATTGATGAATTCAGCGAAAAGTATCCTGAGAAAATCAGAAACTTTACAAAGGAAAACGGTGGGCTGAGTGATGCAAGGAATTACGGGCTGGACCGCGCCACAGGGGAATTTATCGGTTTTGTAGACAGCGACGATTATGTTACCGCAACGATGTTCGGGGAAATGTATGATCTTGCAAAAAAATATAATGCTGAAATGGTTGTCTGCAACCTTCAGAAAGTTGACGAACAGGGAAATGTTACTCAAAAACTCACCCAGATTCCCAATATGCCGGAAATAATTGATCTGAGGAATAATTTCACAGTTTTTTCCGATTTGAGCTATTTTGCCTGCAACAAGATTTTTCGAAAGGAGTTATTTGAGGAGGTCAGATTCAAAAAGGGAATTCATTTTGAAGATATTCAACTCATTCCGCAGCTGCTGCTGAAATGCACCACAATTGCACAAACTCAAAATTACCATTACCAGTATCTCGAACGCACAGATTCTATCACCAAAACACACACGGGAAAGGGCCTCGACATTTTAAATGCTGTGGAGGATGTAGAAAAAGCATTCCACAGTTCAAAATATTCGTATCAAAAGGATGCGCTCAAAGGTTTCCAGATTTTAGAAGGCATCTATACATTTTTGGCTTATTTGGCATTTGTAAAGGATAAGGAATTATTTTATAAAATGTCCCGTAAACTAAAGGATTTCAGAAAAGAAAGAAAAATTTCCACCGCCGAAATTATTTTATACAGAAGGTTTAATAAGAATTATCTTTTATCTTTGCCACTGAAAAAGCAAATTTATTATTTACTCTATTTTTTCGGTCAGGAAAAATTGATTAGGATAATAATATAAAAACACAAATGTTTAAATGCCGGTCCTGCATCCGATTTTCATTGCAATCTTCCTGATTCTTGCAACAGCAAGTTATATAGAGATTTTTAAAACGAAAAAAAAACAGAGCATTTTCCTGTGGGTAGCAGGCATTCTTATTGTTGTTGCCGTGGGCTTCCGTACAGATGTAGGGGCTGACTATCCGGTTTACCGCACCCTTTTTTCGGGATTTGCACTGTATACCTCTTATGGTGATGTTTTAGACAAGGCACTCTTCCAGCCAAATGCTGAGGAAATAGAGTGGATCTTTGTCTTCCTCAATAAAATAATTTTTGATGTAGGGTTACCTTTCTATTTTGTAACTCTGGTAATGGCAATTCTCGCTGTCAGCCTTAAATTTACTTCCATATACGAAAATGTGGAGTTTCCTGCTTTAGCGGCACTTTTCTATTTTATGCCGGTAATGTTTTTCGAAGACAGCGGCCAGATGCGGCAGGGTCTCGGCATTGCAGTAAGTGTTTTTTCTTTTAAATACATCAAAGAGCGGAATTTATGGATGTTCCTGCTATGTATGTATATTGCGCTGGGATTCCATAAAACTTCAATTGTGTTTATTCCGGCGTATTGGCTGGCAAAAATTCCTTTAAACAAGACCAGAATTTTTTGGATTCTGATAATTTCTCTGCTTATTTCACCCTTGGAGCTTTATAAGTTGGGTGGCTCACTGCTCGAGAATGTTACCCCTCAGGACGTGGGCGGTGCGTATACAGGGTATTTGAATGACCGGTACTATGGCAGTGAAGTGGATACAGGGTTGAACGACATTGTGAAATTGTTTTGGATCATTATTCTGATAAGGTATGATAATGAGGGCTGCGAGAAGGTGTGGTATTATGAATATATGCGCAATCTTGCGGTTTTTGGTTTGGCTATGTTCTATTTTTTCAGGACTAATGAGATTTTTGCAGTAAGGCTGCCCGGCGCTTATCTCTTTTTTTTAACAATGTTTTGTCTGCCAAATCTCGTTTATGCCGTGCGTGACAGTTTGAAGAGCATGCTGTATTTGGGCTTTATGACCTATCTAACCATGATGTTTTTCTATTTTGGGCAGGGTACTGCTGACCGTGGGCGCTTCACTGCCGGAAAATATCAAAATGTACTCTGGTAAATTATGGAACGTTTTGATATATTATTAAATGAATTAAATATCCCGGTATTTTACGTAAAGCTTGGATTAGGATTCCTGATTTCATTTCTTATTACATTTTACACGATTCCTACGATTATAAAAATCTCCCATAGAAAAAACCTGATGAATGAACCGGAATTTAGAAGTTCACATCTGCGAAAAATTCCAAATCTTGGCGGGATTGCAATATTCTATTCCATTGCCGTATGTCTTCCGGTGTTTGCTTATGAGCTGTTTGATCTCTACAAATTTTTATCGGCTTCGCTTGTTATTTTGCTGTTCATAGGTGTTATGGATGATATTGTTGTTATGAGAGCTTATAAAAAACTTATCGCTCAGATACTTGTTTCTGCCTTAATTGTAATCGGTTCAGATGTTCGGATCAGGAATCTTTTTGGTGTTTTTGGTATTTATGAACTCAATTACGTCTTCAGCATCCTTTTTAGCATCGTAACTTTCATCATTATAATAAATGCGTTTAATCTTATTGATGGAATTGATGGTTTGGCAGGAAGTTACTCAATGATCTGCAGTGCTCTCTTTGGAATAAGTTACTTCAGGCTTGGCGATTATAATTATCCGCTTGTAATCTTATCAGCAGTTATTGTGGGTGCACTGTTGGCCTTCCTTTATTATAACCTTTCAAACTATCGAAAATACAAGATTTTTATGGGAGACACGGGTTCCATGATTTTAGGTTTTTTGCTGGCTTTTACCGCCATATGTTTCATTGATATTTTTATTGATAAAAAAATGCCTGGTATCCCGCGTTATCATTTAAAGTCCGCTCCTGTAATCGCTGTAGCGATACTTGCGTTACCAATAATTGATACTCTAAATGTAATTATCTTAAGACTTCTGAATAAACAAAGTATTTTTCAGGCAGACCGCAACCACATCCATCATAAATTGCTGGATCTAGGACTAACACACCGCAGGTCAACTTTTTATATTATTTTATATTATCTTTTTATAATAGTTACTGCTTATTTTTGTAGACATATCGATAACAATTTTTTACTAGTTATCATACTTGCCTTAGGCTTTATTGGAGCTTACATTCCCGTGGTGATCAGAAAATTTCGTGGTGTCTAAAAAATGTTATTTTTGTATCCAATTTTAAAAAATGATGAAAAATTTTCAATTCGCACTATTTATTCTCACATCCTTTCTCCTCACATCATGTATGACGACCCGTGATGTGCGTTATATGCAGCCTAATGAGAGCCTTGTGATAAATGAGGAAGGTTTGGTTCCGTACAATATGCAGGAGTACAGAGTGACCAAAAACGATATCTTCCATTTAAATATCATCACGACACCTAAAGGCGATGCAGCGCAATTTTATTCAGCGCTAAATGCACAGCCATCTTCCGGTGGAAGTGGTGTGATAAGTGGCGGATCCTCAGTTGGAAGTGGAAGTGCAAACGGAAATGAAAGATTTTATTTTCAGGGTATCAGGGTCGATTCCAAAGGTGACATCTATGTTTTCGGGATTGGATATTTAAAAGCTGAAGGCAGAACGGTAGAGGATATACAGCAGGAAATTCAAAGCCATGTTGACAAAAATTTTGTCGAAGGGAAATCTGAAGTACGATTGTTTTTGGACGGTATAAAATACTATATACTGGGTGATATTGAGACCACTGGATTGACGGGCGAAAAGAAATCGTACACCAATACGCTGAATATAATGGAGGCCATTGCACAGAACGGTGGGCTTAACAGAACCATTGACAGGAAGAATGTAATGCTCCAAAGACGTTATCCGGAAGGTATAAAGACCGTAAAGCTGGATCTTACGAGAGAAGATGTGATGAACTCGCCTTATTACTGGATCCAAAACGGTGATATCATCTACCTAAACACCCGTAATAAGAGTTTTTACGGGTTTGGTAAAGATCCATTGCAGACCCTTACTACCGGAGTTTCTTTGCTAACTACCGCTATGTCAATCTATTTACTAATCACGAGACTGTAAGAGATGATTCCAGATAAAAATACACCGGGAAAAAACAACCTCGCCGAAAAATACGGGAGTTTCTCCTTATTTGATCCAGAGCATTTTATACGCCGTGTCATAAAGAATTGGTATTGGTTTGTACTGATGGGGTTGTTGGGATATGGCATTTATTATATATACAATAAGTATTATGCACAGCGAATCTACTCCTCCAGCCTTTCATTGAGTATTTCTAAAAATACCGCCAGCTATTTTACACCCAGTCAGTCGATCAATTTTATTTGGGGTCAAGATTCAAACCGGGACGGCGTATATCTTAAAAAGATGATCCTGTCGCGTTCCCACAATGAATATTTGGTAAATAATCTGGATCTTTTTGTAAACTATGCTACAAAGGGCGCAATAAAGCAAACTTATCTGGATAAATACGATTCACCGGTGTTCCTTGTGATTGACCGGACCCACTTACAGCAGGTTAATTTTCCGATTACCCTCATTCCTAAAGGAGCAAATACTTACGAAGTACAGCTCCCCGAAGAAGGGCGAAGCACAAATCTTTACAATTATAACACGGAGGCGTTCGAAAGGATAAATACCTATGCACAGCCAAAGAAAACCAATATTTCAGTCGGCCAATGGTATACCACACCGAATTTTAGGTTTAAACTGGTCAAGAACCCGGTGAAGCCGTCTATTGAATTGGATAACATTATCATTACTTTAAGTACGGTAAACGACGCGGTAAATAGTATAGTCAATAACATCGCAGTTGATTTCGACAAAGAATTGCCTACCATTATGATCATAACCAAAAGAGGTTATAATCTGAACGGCACCGTACAGTTCCTTAATACTACAGTGGACGAACTCATCAAAAAAAGACTTCGCGATCAAAATGTTGTAGATAAGAACACTTCTGAATACCTTGCAGAAAACCTGAAGTCCATCAGAAAGAAATTAGACTCCGCATCCCAAAAGCTTAATCAGGTCAAAATCACAGAAGGATTATTTGATGTAGAAGGTAAAGATGCTAAAACCGTCGAGAAAATTGCCACTTTGGAGGCGAAACGTGCAGACCTGCTTACAAAAGTGAACTCGCTGAATGCGGTAAGAAACTCTTTAGCAACCGCAAATTTAGACCGAATGATCAGTCTGAATGCCGCAGGAATTGAAGATGGAATGTTTAATGCCACAGTAAGTGACTTGAAATCTCTATATGCTAAAAGAAGAGAGCTGGCGCAGATCTATACGCCGAATTCTGAACCAATGCGTGAGATCAACCGACTGATTAATGAAGCCAGTGGAAACTCTCAAAACAGTCTGCGCAGATATTACGCAGGATATTATGATGAAATTAATAAAATAAACCGCGAAATAAGTGCCGCAGAAAACCAGCTGATAAAACTCCCTGAACAGCAGCGCAGATATTTTGACGTAGAAAGAGGTTACAACATCATAGAAAGTACATATAATGCACTACTTACCAAACAGGCAGAAACCGATATGCGCATGCAGACCAGCCGTTCTGACCTGCAGGTTATAGACCCGGCTAAAAATACGGGGCAGGGGCCTATAGCCCCAAATGTGACCAGAGCTAAATATACAATTATCGGGGGGCTTTTGGCTTTACCTCTGTTATTTCTCATTATTGGGGAGCTTTTAGACAACAAGGTCAGGAACATCAGGGAGCTACTCAGCGCTACCAGGATTCCACTTTTGGGTGTCATTGGTAGAAATAATTATGAAAATAACCTCACGGTTTTACATCAGCCCAAATCATCGATCGCAGAAGCGTTCCGTGGTATCAGAGCCAATTTACGATTTCTCTACAATGAAGACGGGACAAGCAAGGTGATACTCGTTACATCCTCTGTAGGCACAGAAGGCAAAACATTTACTTCAATTAATATTGCATCAGTTTTGGCATTGAGTGGGAAGAAAACCATTTTGCTTGGAATGGATCTTAGAAAACCTAAAATTTTCGGTGATTTTAATATAAATAATAAATACGGCATCTCTAATTTTCTTACCGGTGAAGTGAGTATGGAGCAGATAATTAATGAAACTGCCGTTCCTTCTCTTCATGTGGCAACATCAGGCCCAATTCCGCCAAATCCGTCGGAATTGCTTATGAGCCAGAGAAATATCGATTTTATAAACCAGCTGCGCCGCGAATATGATTTTGTTATCTTAGATTCACCACCGGCTGGGTTAGTCGCAGACTCATTTGAGTTGATGAAGCTTGCTGACGCCAATGTGTATGTGGTTCGGCATGAATATACCGAAAAGTATATGCTGAAGATGATCACCGAAAAATACCATAAACACGAGGTTGAAAACTTAGGGCTTGTGTATAATGATTACCTGGTCAATCAGGGATACGGCTATGATTATGGTTATGGCTATGGGTACGGTTATGGTTACTTTGATGAAGATAAAAACTACGAAGAGCCAACTTTGGTGAAACTGAGAAACTGGCTAAGCAAAATTTTCAACAGAAATTCTTAAATAGATTAAAATCCCTCGAAAGAGGGATTTTCTGTTAAGGGAAAAATTTGATTAGAATAAAAAAATAGTTTCGCCGTTTCAGTACTGAAAATTATGGTTTTTTAGTTTTATTTAACTAATTATTAAGAATTTCCCTAATATAAAAATGTTTTATATTTGCACAAATTTTATGGAAAGTTTCACAGCGCATTTCTTGTTTTCAATGAAAAGGATAATCGGTTTATTCCTTTTATTTTTTGGGTTTGCGAATCTTTCTTCCCAGCGCCACGAGATTGGCCTCAAAGCTGGTATGAGCAATCTTGTAGGCGATATTGGCCGCACCAATTACATCCTTCAAAAACCTTTCAACAGAAGCATTTCCGAGCACGGAGTTCCGTTTTATGGCGGCTTGATTTACCGGAGGAATTTCAATCCGTATCAATCTGTCAGATTGGACGTTGGGTTTAGCCATGTGCAGTTTGATGACCGTTATGCGCAGGAAAATTATCGTAAGCAAAGAGGTCTTTTTGGAACCAATTCCGGTGCAGACGCAGATGTGGTTTTCGAATATAATTTTTTGCCGGTAAATAATGAGCAGAAAAGTATGCTTAGCCCTTACGTTTTTGGCGGAATTGGCGCTTTGGTGTATTCGGTAGTGCGGGTAACATTTGATAATAATTTCTATAGGAACGATGCCGGCGAAGCAATTACGCCTACGTCAGCGGGGGATTTTATCCAAACGGCAACCTACGAATCCGGGAAAAAAATTATAATTGCTATACCTTTCGGTGCCGGACTTAAATATAAATTCAATTACAATTGGGCGCTGTCCGGTGAATTTAAATTCAAACCAACTTTTTCTGACGGCATCGATTACAGTATGATTGATGACAAAGATATTCGCCACCGCTATAATAAAGATTTAAAGCAGCCAAATTCCACAAAATCTTTGTTACAGCAGGAACCGTATATAACTCAGGCAAAACTTTGGGCAGAAGAAACCCTGAAAAACAGGACTTACGGAAATACCAACTCAAAAGACTGGGTAAACAGCATGACGCTTGGATTAACGTACTCTTTCGGGAGGCCGCCATGCTACTGTGATTAATAAATATGAAGTCATATAAAGAAGAAATAAATCTGGATAAACTGCCACAGCACGTCGCCATTATTATGGATGGTAACGGCAGGTGGGCAAAGTCGCGTGGCGAAAAAAGGACCTTTGGGCACAGAAACGCTATCAAAGCGGTGAGAAATGCTATCAATGCCTGCAACGAGGTGGGAATCCCATACCTTACACTTTACACGTTTTCGTCAGAAAACTGGAGCCGCCCCGCAGAGGAAGTCAGTGCACTGATGACGCTTCTTTCTGAAACACTCATCATCGAGGCTGAAGAAATTTTTTCAAAAGGGCTCAGGCTGCATGTGATAGGTGATATCGAAAGTTTGCCCGTTTTGGTGCGCGACCAGTTGCTGAACATGGTGGATCTAACAAAAGAACATAAAAACGGCAACCTGATATTAGCCTTAAGTTACGGGTCGCAGAAAGAGATTTTATCAGCTGTAAAGAAAATCAGCGAGAAAGTAAAAAGTGGCGAACTGAATTCAGAAGATATTACAGAAGAAGTTTTTGAACAGCACCTTTATACAAAAGATTACCCACCGGTGGACCTTATGATAAGAACAAGTGGCGAAGTGCGCATCAGTAATTTCCTGCTTTGGCAAATCGCTTATGCAGAACTTCAGTTTTTGGATATATTGTGGCCGGATTTCAGCAAGGATGATTTTTTTAAGTGTATTGTTGATTTCCAGAATAAGGAGCGCCGCTACGGTAAAACCAGCGAGCAGCTTCAGTAGATTATAAATAAGATAAGAACGTATATATAGAAGATGAGATTAAAATTCATACCCATCATCATGTTTGCAGCCTCGGCACATTTTTATGGCCAGGTTACACCACAACAGGGAAATACTCAGGAAAACAAGGCAGTTTATGCAGAAAACCAAACCGGAACCTATTTCCTTAAAGACATCGTGATTGATGGTGTTAAAAAATATTCGCCGGCACAGATTTTAAGGTTTACAGGCCTTAATAAAAATGAACAGGTTGAAATTCCGGGACAGAAAATCAGCAACGCCATCAAAAAACTTTGGGAACAGAATATCTTTTCTGTGGTGGAAGTTTATGTAGAAAGTATCGAAGGTGAACAGGTGGTTCTGAAATTCAGGCTGGAAGATCTGAAAGAACTGGGCGAAATAAAATTAACCGGGAAAGGTGTAAACAAGAGCAAACAGGAAAAATTTGTAAAAGATTATGACCTGAAGCCGGGTAAAAAAATCACCAACGATTTGGTTTCTACACTTAAAACCAAAATTCCGCAGGAGTACGTGAATAAGGGTTATGCAGATGCCAAAATCTCAATTCAGGATAAAGTCAACGCCAATGATCCGAACCTTGTGGACTGGACCATAGATGTGGACAGAGGCAAGCGTATAAAAATCGATTATATCGAGTTTGAAGGCAATGAAAGCGTTTCCGACAGCAAGTTGAGAAAAAAAGGTTTCAAGGATACTAAGCAGAAGCGTTTCGGCATCGGCGGAATTATGAAGCCTTCAAAATTCATCAGGGAAAAATATGAAGATGACAAGCGCAACCTGATCAGCTATTACCAGTCACTTGGATTCAGGGATGCAGCCGTGGTTTCAGATTCTGTTTGGAGAAATAAAAACAACAATTTCGAAATCAATGTAAAACTGAACGAAGGTAAAAAATATTACATTGGTGATATAACCTTTTTAGGAAATACAACTTATTCCACAGAGGTTTTACAGAAACTTTTAGGTTATAAGACCGGCGATATTTATGATGCGGTTGGCTTCAACAAAAAAGTTGGTGAAGACGGCGGTAAGGAAGATGATACCGATATCAAATCCCTTTATCTCAACAACGGATTCCTGTTTTCACAGGTAGTTCCTGTTGAAAAATCTGTTGTTGGCGATTCCATCAATCTTGAAATCAGAATCAACGAAGGCGAAAAAGCAACCTGGAACCGTGT
The DNA here is from genome assembly GCF_900187185.1 of Chryseobacterium taklimakanense. Classification (NCBI taxonomy): domain Bacteria; kingdom Pseudomonadati; phylum Bacteroidota; class Flavobacteriia; order Flavobacteriales; family Weeksellaceae; genus Chryseobacterium; species Chryseobacterium taklimakanense. Next base: position 1,417,681 of record NZ_LT906465.1, on the reverse strand, counting down.
AACGTGGTCGGGTAACACCACCACGCACGACCACGTAATTTTAAGGTCACTTTATACAAGGCCGGGCGATTTATTTTCGAAATCTGAAATCAAGAGAACCTACTTCACGCTTGCCGGTTTGCCGTATTTCGATCCGCAGCAGATCGGGCAGGATGTCGTTCCTCAACCGCAGGATAATACAGTGGATATTCACTGGTCAGTGGTAGAGAAGGGTTCTTCCCAGGTAAATCTTCAGGCTGGTTATGGTGGTAATTCATTCATCGGAACGCTTGGGCTTACCTTCAATAACTTCTCTTTGAGGAATTTCCTTAAATTTAAAGACTTCAAACCTGTTCCGCAGGGTGACGGGCAAACCTTCTCGATTACTGCTCAGGCAGGCCAGAATTTCCAGAATTACGGAATTCAGTTTGTGGAGCCGTGGTTATTTGGCAGCAGACCAACAGCACTGTCCGTGGGCGCGAATTATTCCCGGGTTAAATATAAAGATCAGTATGGTGAAGACATGAAACTTGGTATCTTCTCAGCAAGTGCCGGGCTAAACCGTCAGCTGAGCTGGCCGGATTATTATTTCTCGCTGTACACAGGTGTTCAGTATCAGAGCTATGATTTTAAAAATTATCCGTTCCAGTTTGGTAACACCAGTGAAAGTAACGGATCTGCTAAAAACTTCTCATTCAATATAGGTTTAAGCAGAAACTCGGCAGGGACAAACCCAATTTTCCCGACTTCGGGATCAAATATAGAAGCGTCGCTGAAATTTACACCGCCATATTCTTTATTTAGTAACAAAGATTACTCCACCATGACACCGGTGGAGAAGTACAAGACTATGGAATTCTACAAAGTAAAACTTAAAGCCGATACATACAACTCGATTGTAGGGAAACTTGTTTTGAGAAGTACTGCTGAAATGGGCTTTATGGACGGTTATAACAAAGAACTGGGTGCGCCGCCTTTTGAGCGTTTCTATGTAGGTGGTATCGGTTTATTTGGTGGCAGATATGATGGGCGCGAACTTATTCCTTTAAGAGGTTATGAAAATGCATCACAAACCGGATATACTTTAGGGTCTTCCGACATTACACCTTATGGTGGAGCAACAATTTATAACAGATTCTCCCTGGAACTTAGATATCCAATTTCACTCAATCAAACTGCGAATATTTTCGGTTTAGGTTTTGTGGAAGGTGGTAATGCCTGGAACAGCTGGGGCACATACAACCCTTTCCAGCTGAAGAGATCGGCAGGTGTGGGTATCCGTGTACACATGGCAGCATTTGGATTGATTGGATTTGATTTCGCTTACGGATTTGATAAACCAATTGGCGGTACTGAACCTTCCGGATGGAAAACGCACTTCCTGATGAACCAGTCTTTATAAAATTTAGTTAAGATGAATATTAACAGAATCATTTTATTTCTGGCTTTGGCCCTCTCCAATATGATCTGGGCACAGAAGATCGGAGTTGTAGATACCAATTATATTTTGGGTAAACTTCCCCAGTACAGGGAAGCAGAAAGCAGGCTCAATTCCCAGATCCAAACTTGGGAAAAAGAAATTCAGCAGATGCAGACCGAGTATAATGATAAAAAAGCTGCCTTCGAAAATGAAAAAGTTCTGCTGGTCGGCGATCAGTTGAAGCAAAGAGAGAAAGAAGTTCTGGAGCAGGATGCCAAAATTAAAAGCTTGATCAATGCGCGGTTTGGTACCGACGGGGAAATCAATAAAGCCCGTGCTACACTCACCAAACCCTTTCAGGATTTGATATGGAATGCCATAAAAACTGTATCCGAGAAAAACACATTGGGTATTGTTTTAGATAAAAGCAATAACATCAGCGTACTGTATCTCGACAAAAGATACGATTACACAGACAAAGTGCTGGATCTGCTCCTCAAAAATCAAAATAAGTAAAAATTAATTTAACTTTGCCCAAGTGTGGCAATCAAACAGACAGTAAAAATTTAAAAAGAATAATTTAACCAATCTATTATGAAAAAACTAAGTGTATTATTTGCAGCAGTAATGATGTTTTTAGCTGTAGGAGTTGCAAAAGCTCAAAAAGTGGCATCCCTTGATGTGGCTGCAGTTTTGAACCTAATGCCTGAAAAAAAGAAAGCTGATGATCAGCTTACCGCGCTTTCAAATTCAAAAAGAGCAGAAATCGAGAAACAGATGCAGGCTGCACAGGCTAAGCTAAAACAGTACTCTGAAGAAGCTCCAAAACAAACTCAGCAAGTTAATGAACAAAGAAATGCTGAACTGCAGAAACTTCAGCAACAGATTGAGCAGATGCAGATGGCAGCTCAGAAAGATATCGCTGAAAAAACAGACGCAGCTTTCCTTCCAATCGAGAAAAAATTCAACGATGCTGTAAACAGAGCAGCTAAATCAAACGGTTGGGATTTTGTATTTGATGCCAATGCTTCAGGATTAATCTATAAAGGTGGTCCGGATGCAACAGCAGCCGTTAAAAAAGAATTAGGACTTTAATTTAACGAAGTTTTATAAATCAAAACCATCCTTCATTAGGGTGGTTTTTCTATTTTTGCACCATGACTAAAGAAATATCCACAGTTGTTAAAGTGCGTTTCAGCGACTGCGATCCGATCGGGCATCTGAACAATGTAAAGTATCTGGAATATATGCTCAACGCCCGCGAAGACCATGTAGAAGAGTTTTATGGGTTTACATATGAAGAATATACCCGGAAGACCGGCTGCACCTGGATCACCATTCAGAATGAAATTGCCTACCTGCAGGAAGTTCGCTATAATTCCAGAGTCGTTATTTCCAGCAAAACAATTGAAATTCAGGACAGGATTTCAAAAGTAGAAATCCTGATGAAAAGCGAAGACGGAACTAAGATCTTTGCAGTTTTGTGGATCACGGTCATTTATTTCAATATGAAAACCCGTAAATCCGAGGTTCAACCTCCTGAGACCATTCAGCTTTTTAACAAATATCTTGTCAACCTGGAGCAGAAAGACTTCCAAAGCCGTGTAGAATTTCTTCGCCACCAAAACAAATCCTTAAAATCATGAAAAAAATTCTCGTCACAGGCGGTTACGGACAGTTGGGAAATTGCTTTCAGAAATTATCGTCCGATTTCGCAGACCGGTTCACTTTTGAATTTACAAACTCCGAAGCTTTAGATATTACGGATTCGTTTGCTGTTCTCGATTATTTTGATGATTTCAGACCGGATTTTTGCATCAATACTTCCGCCTACACCGCTGTTGACCTGGCAGAATCTGAACCCGAAAAAGCATTTGCAGTAAATGCTGAGGGCGTAGCAAACCTTGCCGAAGCTTGTAGGGACCATAATGCTGTTCTCATCCACGTTTCCACAGACTATGTTTTCGACGGCGAAACCAATTTGCCTTACGAAGAGGACAACTTTACCAATCCAGCTGGTGTCTATGGAGCTTCCAAAAGAAAGGGCGAAGAACTGGCTCTGGAAATTAATCCCAAAACGGTCATTCTGCGGACATCATGGCTTTATTCAGAATTCAATAAGAATTTTGTGAAAACCATGCTGAACCTTTTTAGCACCAAAGACGAACTCAATATCGTATCAGATCAGCACGGGCAGCCAACCAATGCTAATGATCTTGCCGAAGCTATCATGAAGATCATCGAATCAGAACATAAAACTTACGGCATTTTTCACTTTTCAAACCAACCGGAAACAACCTGGTATGCTTTTGCTACTAAAATAGCTGAGTTTTCAGATTCTAAAATAAAACTTAATCCAATAACAACCGAGCAGTACCCCACACCTGCAAAAAGACCGGCTCGAAGCACGATGTCGCTCGATAAAATAGAGAACATCTATCACATCCAGCCAAAACATTGGGAACACAGTTTGCAGGACTGCATCAATATTTTACAGAACAATAAATGAAAAAATACAGCGCATTAATCCTTATATTTTTGCTGAACGGTCTGTCAGCACAGTATATCACCCTAAGCAAAGCCATAAAAACCAGCGACAACAAAGACCGGTTTTTCTACAGGATTGATCCGGCAACTGCAAACGCTGAATACTTGGGCGAAGTGGAAGTGCAGGGTTTTTCCAACAACGACGCCGAAATTTTCCGTCAAATCTATACTAAAGCAAAAACCATCGGTGCCAACTCTTTTTCACTAAGAAAATCAGAAAATCTTGATGGGCAAATCACGTTCAATCCTGCACACTACTTTCTCGACCTGTATTACACAGCTGATATCCCTCGCCAGGAAAATCTCATTTATGTCATTTCATCGGCTTCCAAACCACAGAACATTAAATTCAATAATAAAACTGTGACTTTGCTGCCTCGCACCTATGTCAGACATTCTTTAACCGAAGGCTTGTCACTGTCAGTGGGCCGCCTGCTTGGCTCCAGGATCACACTTTCGCCCAAGCAAAACCAGCCCGAGCAGTACTTTCAGGTTGTTCCCGCAGGCATCCGTGCAGACCAGTCCGGTCCCGGTGGGCTCAATCTCAAGTCCGGCGATATTATTCTCCTCGAAAAATCTTACGCAGGATTTCTTACCACAATTTATCAGGAGCATTAGTAAATTTTTTTCAGGAGCTTTTTCCCGCTCTACGCTCATACTCCTCGCTCATTCATTCCGCTGGCTCCATTCATTCGCTGTGGGGTAACCGCTGCTATGGTAAGTTTGCACTAGAATAATTAATGAAGTAAATTAGTTGATAATATTAACTAGAAAGAAAAACAGCAGGAGTAAGGCAGACGCTGCGTTGATACTTAAGATATCGCCCCTGATTTTATCCCCCTGCTGTTGTTTTCTTCCAAATCCGGATAGAACATTGTTGGTAAGAACTTTTACCATGATGGATCAGAAGAAAACGTTCTTTCCAAAAAAAAGAATTGATGTCAAATTTATTGAAAAAAGTAATTGGTGTGGACGTTGGGTCCAAATTTTTAACGCTTAGTTTCCTGGACGATGAAAAAGGAGAACAGGTTTTGAATTTGCCAAATAATGAGCGCAGCATTTTGTCGTTTCTGTCTAAAATCTCTCCAAGCGATTATTGTTTTGTGATTGAGGCAACCGGAAACTACAGCAGCCGCCTGCTTCACCTCTCTATAGGAAAAGGATTTGAAAGCAGTCTGATCAACTGTATGTCTGTGAAACATTTTGCAAGGATGAAAAACATCATCACGAAAACCGATGCGGAGGATGCAAAACTGATCAGGAATTACGGAGAGATGTTCCGTCCGGAATTTTATATTCCAAAAACTCAGGATATTGAATATCTGGATCAGGAAATAAAGCTTCTTAATGATCTGGAAGAAGAAAAGCGTCGTTACGCGGTAAAGCTAAAAGCCTTAAGATTCCATTCCGTTGTTAATCCTTCAACAGAGAAACATTATGAAAAACGTTTAAAGCAACTGGAGAAAGAAATCAAGGAAGTTGAGGCCAGATTGCCGCAGTTGCAGGATGAGGAATTTACAGAAACTAAAAACCTGCTGCAGTCTGTATCGGGAATTGGCGAAAAGACGTCACTCCAATTAATGACTGCCACCTCAGGATTTAAAAATTTTCATTCTTCAAAATCTCTGGTAAAGTATTTTGGTCTGGCTCCAAGAATTTACCAATCGGGAAAGAAATCTTATTCACCAGGAAAATGCCGAACTTCAAAAACTTATATCCGAAGTATTCTCTATGTCTGTTCCTGGACGGCGATAAAGCACAACCAAAAATGTAAAGAGCTCTACTTACGGCTGCTTGAGAAGGGCAAGGCAAAAAAACTGGCTCTGATTGCCGTATGCAACAAACTTCTACGAATATGCTTCAGCGTAGTAAAAAACAAAACACCTTTTCAACAGGATTTTCAAAATAAATTAAAAATTTCAACCTGAAAAATTTGCAGATTAACATAGAACATCGGGGCTATTCTAGATTTCACATCTGCAGGCGGTAAAAATTTTTGTAGCTAATTACCAAAAAGTTACATAATTCCCACTAAATTTTTTCAGACAAAATTTGGAAGATTAAGAAAAGTCCGTATCTTTGCAGTCCCAATTCGAGAGAAGGGGAGCGCAGAAGAGGAGTTGATAATTAGAGAAGATGTTTAGGGGATTATACTTTTAAAATTTTTCTTTCTGAAAAGAAAGCAGTTAGATAAAATTTTAAATTTTTTTTCAAAAACATTTGGTCAATTAAAAAATACTTTATACTTTTGCACTCGCAAATCAGACGAAACGACAGAAAGTAGTTTGAAGAGCGGGAAGAGAAACAGATCATTGAAATAAGATATAACAACCAAGTAAGGAAAAAAAACCAAAGCGAAGTCAAACTTTGAGTGGGTCAGAACAAACATACAATGGAGAGTTTGATCCTGGCTCAGGATGAACGCTAGCGGGAGGCCTAACACATGCAAGCCGAGCGGTAGAGTTCCTTCGGGAACTTGAGAGCGGCGTACGGGTGCGGAACACGTGTGCAACCTGCCTTTATCTGGGAGATAGCCCTCCGAAAGGGGGATTAATATTCCATAATATATCAGTTGGCATCAATTGATATTGAAAGCTCCGGCGGATAGAGATGGGCACGCGCAAGATTAGATAGTTGGTGAGGTAACGGCTCACCAAGTCTGCGATCTTTAGGGGGCCTGAGAGGGTGATCCCCCACACTGGTACTGAGACACGGACCAGACTCCTACGGGAGGCAGCAGTGAGGAATATTGGACAATGGGTGCAAGCCTGATCCAGCCATCCCGCGTGAAGGATTAAGGTCCTATGGATTGTAAACTTCTTTTATACAGGGATAAACCTACTTACGTGTAAGTAGCTGAAGGTACTGTATGAATAAGCACCGGCTAACTCCGTGCCAGCAGCCGCGGTAATACGGAGGGTGCAAGCGTTATCCGGATTTATTGGGTTTAAAGGGTCCGTAGGCGGGCTCGTAAGTCAGTGGTGAAAGCCTGCAGCTTAACTGTAGAACTGCCGTTGATACTGCGAGTCTTGAGTAAATTTGAAGTGGCTGGAATAAGTAGTGTAGCGGTGAAATGCATAGATATTACTTAGAACACCAATTGCGAAGGCAGGTCACTAAGATTTAACTGACGCTGATGGACGAAAGCGTGGGGAGCGAACAGGATTAGATACCCTGGTAGTCCACGCCGTAAACGATGCTAACTCGTTTTTGGGTTTTCGGACTCAGAGACCAAGCGAAAGTGATAAGTTAGCCACCTGGGGAGTACGTTCGCAAGAATGAAACTCAAAGGAATTGACGGGGGCCCGCACAAGCGGTGGATTATGTGGTTTAATTCGATGATACGCGAGGAACCTTACCAAGACTTAAATGGGAGTGGACAGGCTTAGAAATAGGCCCTCCTTCGGGCCGCTTCCAAGGTGCTGCATGGTTGTCGTCAGCTCGTGCCGTGAGGTGTTAGGTTAAGTCCTGCAACGAGCGCAACCCCTGTCACTAGTTGCTACCATTCAGTTGAGGACTCTAGTGAGACTGCCTACGCAAGTAGAGAGGAAGGTGGGGATGACGTCAAATCATCACGGCCCTTACGTCTTGGGCCACACACGTAATACAATGGCCGGTACAGAGGGCAGCTACACAGCGATGTGATGCGAATCTCGAAAGCCGGTCTCAGTTCGGATTGGAGTCTGCAACTCGACTCTATGAAGCTGGAATCGCTAGTAATCGCGCATCAGCCATGGCGCGGTGAATACGTTCCCGGGCCTTGTACACACCGCCCGTCAAGCCATGGAAGTCTGGGGTACCTGAAGTCGGTGACCGTAAAAGGAGCTGCCTAGGGTAAAACAGGTAACTAGGGCTAAGTCGTAACAAGGTAGCCGTACCGGAAGGTGCGGCTGGAACATCTCATTTTAGAGACTATACGTCAAAACAAAACAAAAAGAACTTGCTTAAAGTTTTGCTTTGGTTTTTTTTACTCGGTTGTATATTAAAAAATAAAACCCACTAGAAATTAGTACAGGGAAAGAGATACAAGAGCCAAGAGCCAAGAATCAAGACGATAGAGTCTTGTATCTGGAATCTGGAATCTAATTGTCTAAGCAGACAGTCTCGTAGCTCAGCTGGTTAGAGCGCTACACTGATAATGTAGAGGTCGGCAGTTCGAGCCTGCCCGAGACTACTAATTGAACAGATTGGGAGATGCCCGAACCAGGAACCAGGACGGTCTTAAGTCTTGAATCTCGGATCTGGGTTCTCAAAGTCTACTAGAGGGGAATTAGCTCAGCTGGCTAGAGCGCCTGCCTTGCACGCAGGAGGTCAAGGGTTCGACTCCCTTATTCTCCACAGTTTTGGAAGACTGGTTTAAAAGTTACGGACGGAGCCAAAAACAACGTCTGTTCATCAGTTTGAAGAGAAGAAAAAAGATCATTGACATTAACGGTAAAGACATCACAAAGAGAAAACCGAGCACTTTCGAGTGCTTTAGGAAACTAACAAAAATAGGAAAGAAATCGTTAAGGGCGTATGGCGGATGCCTAGGCTTTCAGAGGCGATGAAGGACGTGGTAAGCTGCGAAAAGCTGCGGGGATTGGCACACACGAGTTGATCCGCAGATGTCCGAATGGGGCAACCCGGCTGGTTGAAGGCCAGTCACACCGCAAGGTGAGCAAACCCGGAGAACTGAAACATCTAAGTACCCGGAGGAAAAGAAATCGAAGAGATTCCGTAAGTAGTGGCGAGCGAAAGCGGATTAGCCCAAAAGCTTTTATATGTTTAATAGAACGTTTTGGAAAGAACGGCCATAGAGGGTGATAGCCCCGTATATGAAAGGCATACATAAGTGATAAATGAGTAGGGCGGGACACGTGAAATCCTGTCTGAATATGGGGGGACCATCCTCCAAGGCTAAATACTCCTGAAAGACCGATAGTGAACAAGTACTGTGAAGGAAAGGTGAAAAGCACTTCGAATAGAAGGGTGAAAGAGAACCTGAAACCGTACGCCTACAAGCGGTCGGAGCCCACAAGTTGGGTGACGGCGTGCCTTTTGCATAATGAGCCTACGAGTTAATTTTACTAGCGAGGTTAAGTAATTAAGTTACGGAGCCGAAGCGAAAGCGTGTCTGAATAGGGCGAATAGTTAGTAGGATTAGACGCGAAACCTTGTGATCTACCCATGGGCAGGTTGAAGCTTTGGTAACACAAAGTGGAGGACCGAACCGGTTGACGTTGAAAAGTCTTCGGATGACCTGTGGGTAGGGGTGAAAGGCCAATCAAACTGGGAGATAGCTCGTACTCCCCGAAATGCATTTAGGTGCAGCGTTGCGTTAGTTTATTAGAGGTAGAGCTACTGATTGGATGCGGGGGTTTCATCGCCTACCAATTCCTGACAAACTCCGAATGCTAATAAATGATGCGCAGCAGTGAGGGCATGGGTGCTAAGGTCCATGTCCGAGAGGGAAAGAACCCAGACCAACAGCTAAGGTCCCTAAATATATGCTAAGTTGAAACAACGCGGTTGGACTGCATTGACAGCTAGGATGTTGGCTTGGAAGCAGCCATTCATTTAAAGAGTGCGTAACAGCTCACTAGTCGAGCGGTCCGGCATGGATAATAATCGGGCATAAGCATATTACCGAAGCTATGGCAGTATTTATACTGGGTAGGGGAGCATTCTATCGGCGCAGAAGCAGTACCGCGAGGTATTGTGGAGCTTATAGAAAAGAAAATGTAGGCATAAGTAACGATAAAGGGGGCGAGAAACCCCCTCACCGAAAGACTAAGGTTTCCTCAGCCATGCTAATCAGCTGAGGGTTAGTCGGGGCCTAACGCGAACCCGAAAGGGGTAGTGGATGGACATTAGGTTAATATTCCTAAACTTGCTCTCGTTAAAAGGGGACGGTTCACTGTAGTTGCTGAAGACTGACGGAATAGTCAAGGCCTAGCCTTCGGGCGAAGCTGCTGTAATGAAGGTGGATCCAAGAAAAGCCGAAGAGAAGCAACCCGTACCAAAACCGACACAGGTAGTCGAGGAGAGAATCCTAAGGTGCTCGAGTGAGTCGTGGCTAAGGAACTAGGCAAAATAGTCTCGTAACTTCGGAAGAAGAGACGCCCCGAGCAATCGGGGCCGCAGTGAAGAGGCCCAGGCGACTGTTTATCAAAAACACAGGACTCTGCTAAATCGAAAGATGCTGTATAGGGTCTGACACCTGCCCGGTGCTGGAAGGTTAAGGAAGGCGCTTAGCGTAAGCGAAGGCGTTGACTGAAGCCCCAGTAAACGGCGGCCGTAACTATAACGGTCCTAAGGTAGCGAAATTCCTTGTCGGGTAAGTTCCGACCTGCACGAATGGTGTAACGATCTGGGCACTGTCTCAGCCACGAGCTCGGTGAAATTGTAGTATCGGTGAAGATGCCGATTACCCGCAATGGGACGAAAAGACCCTGTGAACCTTTACTATAACTTCGTATTGACTTTGAGTAAGCAATGTGTAGGATAGGTGGGAGGCTTTGAAGCCGGTACGCCAGTATCGGTGGAGCCGACGTTGAAATACCACCCTTTGCTTACTTGGAGCCTAACTTCTTTAGGAAGGACACTGCGTGGTGGGTAGTTTGACTGGGGTGGTCGCCTCCAAAAGAGTAACGGAGGCTTTCAAAGGTACCCTCAGCACGCTTGGTAACCGTGCGTAGAGTGTAATGGCATAAGGGTGCTTGACTGTGAGACCTACAAGTCGATCAGGTGCGAAAGCAGGACATAGTGATCCGGTGGTTCCGCATGGAAGGGCCATCGCTCATAGGATAAAAGGTACTCCGGGGATAACAGGCTAGTCTCCCCCAAGAGCTCACATCGACGGGGAGGTTCGGCACCTCGATGTCGGCTCGTCACATCCTGGGGCTGGAGAAGGTCCCAAGGGTTGGGCTGTTCGCCCATTAAAGTGGCACGCGAGCTGGGTTCAGAACGTCGTGAGACAGTTCGGTCTCTATCTATTGCGGGCGTTAGATGTTTGAGAGGGCTTGAATCTAGTACGAGAGGACCGATTTGAACAAACCTCTGGTGTATCTGTTGTGCCGCCAGGCGCACCGCAGAGTAGCTATGTTTGGTAAGGATAAGCACTGAAAGCATATAAGTGCGAAACCTGCCTCAAGATGAGACATCTTTTAAGGGTCGTTGGAGATGACGACGTTGATAGGCTACAGGTGTAAAGCTGGTAACAGCATAGCCGAGTAGTACTAATTACCCGTAGATTTATAGCCTATTGGTCCGGCACTCGGAAGTGCAACTCAAGGTTTTTTCTTTGTGAGCGTTTTTATCGATAAATATTGTACGAAGTACAATGTACAATGTACAAAGTATTGATGGTGCATCATAACAAGAATGTACATTATACATTTTACATAGTACAGCAATACAATATTTAGGGTGGTTTTAGCAGAGGGGCTCACCTGTTCCCATTCCGAACACAGAAGTTAAGCCCTCTAGCGCCGATGGTACTGCTAACGCGGGAGAGTAGGTCGCCGCCAGTTTTTTTGAAAAATCCTTCATTCGAAAGAGTGAAGGATTTTTTTGTTTTATACCCAGGGCTTAAAGGAGCCCGAAAGGTTAGGTGGTGTTCGATAAAGTACTGCGAAGGAGGCTTGAATATGATTTTGCCGGTCATCGTTCTAAATAGTTGTTAGCCTATTCACCATTCATCATTCACCATTCATCATTCATCATTTATTGCTCTACCGGGTCCCGCCCGCCCTTATAGCCCCGATGGAAGCGGCATCCTTTTGTGATGAGCAGGGCGAAGAGCAAAAGATACAGCGAACAGCGGGGGGGAAAGAAATGAGAAAGGGCTTCACGAAATGCTCCCAAAAAAGAAACTTATACCTACATAATAAATCGCTATTCTGAAGCCTAATTTTCTTTGGCAAGTATTTCTATCTTATCATTTACTGTTCTTTCTCCAATAAGAACGCTTATTTCTGTCCTTTCAATTGCTGCTCGCTTACCATGTAGAATTTGATTAACTAAACTTCAGGTGATCGCTGTTCATGAAATTTTTAGAGATAAATTAAAACCTCGTAAGAATTCCCCAATGGATTTTTGTATTTCTGAAGGTAAACGGCTCACCAACCTGATTACCGTTTGATATCTGAAAGGACATCAGACCCACCGGCAAAATGAAATTAAAACCGGTACCAAAACTGTAGAATTTAGAATTTGAAAGATTTTTATTATTCACAAATGCATATTGTGCAAAAACATCGAAGAATGCCTGATTACTGATCAGATAGCGGTATTCTGGACCCGCGAAGGCATAGAGCTCTCCCAGTATTGAATTTTCATTAAATCCGCGCAGAGAGTTCCAGCCGCCTATTCTGAAAATTTCATTTTCAGAGAGGGAATTTTTTGCAATATGCGAGGCGGACTCTGCTTTGAGATTGAGATAATGATTTCCTTTTAAATGCAGGTTTTTTTCTCCTGAAATAAAATATCTGAATTGTGTGGCTTTCAGATCGTCCGTCTGGTAATTGGTATTAATAAAATCAGTTTCAGCACGCAGCCATATGTCATTTAAAAACAGATCAATTTCGGTCGGCTTTGTATATTCATACCATATTCCGACGCCTTTTCTGCTGAAATCTTTTGCATTGGTATATAAAGAATCCAGAACCGAAGAAAGTTCAAAATTACCTCTGATCCCAAATTTCTCACGGGAGGAAAGGTGATAATAAATTCCGGGTAATATTTTCACTGTAGCATAATCCGACTCCTGGCGGTAAATGTGGACCTCATTCCGAAAACCTAAGTTGGATTTAAATAAATAGGGGATGTCGGTCAACAGGTCAAAAGTCTGCCCACGGTTCGGATTGCGCTGCCAAAACAGGCTGATGGTTTCAAAACCATTAAATAAATTCCTTAAATTGACATTCAGCGTTCCGTTTAAAGTGAACTTTTCATTTTCGTCATTTCCGAAACCCAAAACACCGTCGAAAGTATTTGATTTTTTCTTTTGGGCAAAAAGATAAATTTCCGTAGAATCTTTTGTGAACAGTGTTTGCGGTGGCTTTTCCAGAGAAATATAAGGATGGTTCTGCAGTTGGCTGTTAATCAATGAAAGATTTTTTTCGCTGTAAACTTGGCCCTTATATTCTTTTTCAAGATTTTTTACAAATCTCGCCGGAAGCTTGTCATAACCTTTGATAACAAACCGGTTAATTTTTCTTTTTTCGGTAGGAATTACTGAAATTTTTACAGAAGGAGATCCGTTTTTTAAACCGTCATACTTAGTTTTAATACGGCTAAAGGAATAGCCTTTTTGAATATATTTCTGATTAATGCTTCGCCTGAGCGAATCCAGGTTTTTGAAATAAAATTCCTTTGGAAGTTTTAAATCTGCGGCAATTGTATCTGAAACTGTAACCCAACCTTCATTGAAATTCTTACCCTTATCAAAATAAATCTCAGTACTATTTTGATTTTGTTTAACAGCTTTAAGTTGTGTGAAGAAATAATTGTTTTGCGAAAGGGAATCCAGAAATTTAACCGCAGATATTGAATCTTTTTTAAGGTAACGCCTGTCATCCTGTACATCGATTAAAACAAATCTTTTCACCTGTGCTGGGAATAAGGCACAAATAAGTAATAAAAGAAATGTGAACCGCAAACTCAATCCCGTACGTTTTATGATTTATTAAACTGAAATTCAATCCAGTTTATTATACTTTTTCATCAGGTTTTCATAGAAATTTTGCGGGAGAAGCCATTTTAAAGGCACGCCGATTTTTTGCCCGAATTTTCCAAAATAATAATGCGCTTTCCAGTTATTTTTTTTGAGAAGGGTTTCAATATACCTGGCCACATCCACAGGTTCCGTACCTTGATCTACATGAGCATTCATCAGCGAATAGACTTTATCAAATACTTTTTTGTAAGGTTCAGAAACTTCGCTTTTTACCCTGTGGTCCGCAATATTGGTTTTTATGTCACCTAAATGCAGTGTACAAACCTGGATATTCCACGGCGAAACTTCATAGCGAACGGCTTCAGTTACCTTATCCAACGCAGATTTGGATGCTGAATAGAATCCACGAAACGGTAAGCCCATTTCTGAACCGATGCTTGAAATATTGATGATCTGCCCGGATTTCTGGTCCCGCATTTTGGGCAAAACCCCAGACATCATTTGCACGGAACCGACCAGATTGAGATTGAAAAGTTTAAGAATTTCGTCCTGAGTAGCATCTTCCACGGGGCCGACCATTCCCATTCCGGCGTTGTTTATCAGGACATCGATACGGTTTTCAGTATTTAAAATTTCAACTATTGCATTCTTTACCTGAGCCTGATCTGTAATATCAGTCGGAACCGTTTTGAAGTGTGGACTTTCCACATTTTTTCTGCTTAAGCCATAAACTTTATGGCCTTTTTTACCGAAATATTCTGCTAAGGCAAAGCCAATTCCGGAAGAAGTACCGGTTATGATGATGGTTTTACTCAATTTGTTTTAATTAATGGGTTCTGTAACTTCATTAAAATCTTCCCAAAATTTTGGATAAGACTTTTCAACCACAGTTTCGTCTTCAATTTCAAGATTCTGGATCAAAGAAAAAGGTGCAAAACTCATCGCCATTCTGTGGTCGTGGTAGGTTTTTATGACAATATTTTCGTCCGGATCGGTGAAATTTACTGATTTTATCGCATCATCAGAAATTTCGGTTTCGCAGCCGATTTTTTTCAACTCATTCTGAAGCGCAAGAAGCCGGTCGGTTTCTTTCACCTTCAAGGTCGCAAGTCCTGTAAGTTCAAACGGAACTTTTAGGGCAGTCGCGGTTACACAAACGGTTTGCGCGATGTCCGGGCAGTCATTCATATTGAGTTTTATACTGTCAGGATAGATAAAGGTCTCCGGAAAAAGACTGATTGTATGTTCCTGGATATCAGTCACTGTATTGACTCCGAAACACTCCCAGTAAATTTCTTTAAGCGCTGAATCGCCTTGGTAGGAGTGGTTATTAAAACTTTTTAAACTAATATTTTTCCTCGAAATTGCGGATAAAGAGTAGAAGTAAGAGGCGGATGACCAGTCGCTTTCAACCACATAATGGAATATATTTGATTTTTTATCGTCAAACGTATGGTTTTTGATCGAAATTCTGTTTCCGGAAAATTCTGTTTCAATGCCGATGATCTTTAAAATTTGTAAAGTCATATCGATGTAGGGCCGTGATGTAATTTTGCCGCTAAGTTCGATATTCAGGCCGTTCGGTAGTTTTGCTCCGATGAAAATTAGTGACGTAATAAACTGGCTGGAAACGTCAGCCGGAATTTTCACATTGCTTTTCACGATGTTTTTCCCTCTGATTTTCAGCGGAGGAAATCCCTTGTTTCCCAGATATTCAATCTCAGCACCCAAATCTCTCAACGCATCAACCAAAAAACCGATTGGGCGCTGTTTCATCCTTTCAGAACCGGTTAAGACAACATCTTTTCCCGGCTGGATCGCAAAATAAGATGTCAGGAAACGCATCGCTGTACCGGCGTGATTGATATCGATGATTTCAGAATCGCTTGCCAGCGCTTCCTGCAAAAGCCTGGTGTCCTGCGAATCCGAAAGATTATTGATTTTCACGTTCTGAAAGAGCGCATTTAGTATGAGCAAGCGGTTCGAGATGCTCTTCGAACCGCAGATTTGTATCGTTTTATTGGCTATGTGAGTTCTTTTTTCTAAAGTCATAAATCAATTCTATGGTTTTACAAAAAGTCAAACCTAATCTTTTAATTTTTCGTTGTTTTGATGGCGTTCCTTGTCGCGCTCGGTTTTCAGCTTCATTTTTTTATCGAAAGCTTCCTGCAAGTCCGTCCCGGTTTGGTTCGCGAGGCATAACGTCACAAAAAGAACATCCGCAAGTTCCTCACCTAAATTTTTAGACTTGTCGCTGTCCTTTTCGCTCTGTTCGCCATATCTGCGGGATATAATGCGTCCCACCTCACCTACTTCTTCAGACAAAATGGCCATATTCGTAAGCTCGTTGAAGTAGCGCACACCAACGGTTTTTATCCATTCATCAACCTGTTTCTGTAGGTTTGTGATTTCCATTTATCTTATTTTTTTTTCGTATTATTTGACTTTAAAAGAAAAAACACCGCCACCATCGTGATGATAAATGGTGCCAATATCAACAGAAGTTCTTGAATTCCCAGTTTCATGGTTTAAAATTTTTATTGATATGCACCAATGGTAGGAGCGGTTGTTCTTGAAATTTTAACAATATCTAATGGGATGCTTTGCGCATACGTCAGTTTTGCCTTTCCTTTTGCCGGCGAATCATTGGCGAGGCGAAGGTTGGTTTTTGCCAGATTGTAATTCAGGAATTTCGGATCCTGATTTTTTATTGAATTCACAATCATTGCGTTACCGTCAAAATTGAAACCGGCATTGTTTCCATATTTAAGCAAGGAAGAATCAATCAAATAAGTAAAGATCTGTCCGGATGTCGGTTTGAAAATCATAGCATTATCCCGGCTCGTATGGATGATTGAATTTTTTATATTCAGTGTCAGTGGCGCCTGTTCTACAGTTCCAGAAGCATTTTTAAATTCATTGGTCGCATAAAGCGCAAGCCCCGGCATTGAGGCGTTTAGACTCCAGTAATTGGTTAAGGTGCAGTGAGTCAAATCAATATTTCCACCTTTAAAAATCCCAAAACTGCTCTCACCGCAGTTGTACATCACCGTATTTATTGCTGTAACTGAGGAATTTACTGCCAAAATCCCGTAATTCTGAAAGGTGTGAATCTGTGTGTTGCGAACGTTTGCGGTACCTTTTACCATTTCAAGCCCGGAAGTTCCACCAAATATTTTAGCATAATTGATATTCGCTGTCGCACCTTCTTCCATTTTAATGCTGTTCCAGTTCACAGGAATTGTGTCGTAACGGGTTTCATTTCTGTCACCACGGAAAATCACTTCTTCATTCAAATCTCCGGAAACATTTAAGGTGGCATTTTTAGAAATTTTCAAGCCGCTGTTTTTGGAAAAATAGATTTTGGTACCTTTTTCTATGTTCAGGGTTTTGCCTTCAGCAAGCGTAAGATCACCGTATATTATTTTTGCTTTATTGCTTTGCCACGTCGTATTTTGAGCAATGATATTTGGGTTGGCCGACGTCTTCACGAAAAACTCGGCATCCTGAACGACAGAAAGCAGTGTCACATGCTGATTGCTGCTGAAATTGATCCGGTCTTCGGCGA
This sequence comes from Chryseobacterium taklimakanense, assembly GCF_900187185.1. Taxonomy (NCBI): domain Bacteria; kingdom Pseudomonadati; phylum Bacteroidota; class Flavobacteriia; order Flavobacteriales; family Weeksellaceae; genus Chryseobacterium; species Chryseobacterium taklimakanense. The sequence goes on along the minus strand of NZ_LT906465.1, from coordinate 1,400,506 downwards.
TGGCTTCTTTAGAATTGGCTATGGGTGCAATTTCAACGAAGATAAAAAGGCTGTCTTTTTTCCGTAGCGGAATATCGGTGAATTCAGTGCCGGATTTCCCGTCGACATTTAATCTGTATGGAGAATTGCTGCCGCCCTGAAGGGAAATTTTAGGGATTTTGATGTCTTTGTCTTCCTGGTTGTAAACTTTCACAGCGTAAGTTTCAGATCTTACCTGATTGTAAACAGTATCCAAAACCAGTGTATCCTGAGAAAATCTAAGTTCTTTAGAAGGTGCGTGGAATGAGATTTCATCCCGGTTGCAACCAGTTATAAAGAGGAACGCCATTAATAGTGAGGCAATAAATATATTTAATTTCATCAAAGGCAGATTAGTATTCAAATTTAACCAATTTTCGGGAATATTATTGTTGTAAAATTTTCTTTATCATAAGTTTGCTGAATTAAAAAATATTATTAATTTTGCAGTCTAAAATTTAGCAGAGGAATATCCATTACTATTTCTGAAGCAAAACTTTAATTTTTTAAATTTTTAAATTATGAAACAAGGAATTCACCCAGAAAATTATAGACTTGTTGTTTTCAAAGATATGAGTAACGACGAGATGTTTCTTTGCAAATCTACTGCAGAAACTAAGGACACTATCGAATACGAAGGAGAAACATACCCATTGATCAAAATGGAGATCTCTTCAACTTCTCACCCGTTCTATACAGGTAAAGTAAAACTTGTGGATACTGCCGGTAGAGTAGACAAATTCATGAACAAGTACAAAAAATTCGCTAAGTAATTTTTTATTTAACTTATATTAAAGCCTTTCAAGTTTTGGAAGGCTTTTTTTATTGTATTAAAACACTCTGTTTCGCCATTACTAATAGGCCTTCCTTTTTATGCTTTTCAAACTTTAAGATTGTAAATCCATATCCCAGTGAGAAAAAAAGTATTAGGATTACAAGGCTTACTTTTTTATTAATCGAAAATTTATCAATTAAAAACTTATAACTAAAACTGAATATGATGGCAATGAATATAAGGGATGGAAATAGAAATCGGCCTTGCGACTGATAATATTTATAACCAAAATAAATCGACAACAAAATATTTATGCCAAGTGTAAAAACCGCAGTTAACAAAAGTAAGCTTCTGTGTTTTTTTAAAATTATTGTAGTTCCTAAAATTAGTCCTAATAAAAGGAGATATGAAAAGGGATATATTATTGGCCGTATATCATTAATGATTCCCGCAACAGCAAAAAATGACCATATCAAAGTATGAACGATGTAACCTAGTGCTTTAGAAAAACTGTCCCAGTTTTCCCCTATTGCATGTGCTTTACTAAATCCTAAAACAGAATCGTACAAAGCTAAGTTCCTTAAAAAGAATACTGCAGAAAGTATTGCTGTAAATAAGCCGATTAAGAGTAATTGATATAAATTTTTGAAATTTCTTTGCTTCACAAATTGTAACAGAAAATAGGCTGTAACAAAAAAGACAATAACAGATGCTGAGTATTTTGTAATGATTGACAAAGTTATCCAAAGGGAAACTGAAAATAGGTCTTTTATTCGATTAAAATTAGAGTGGAGGAGAATATAAAAGGTTACAACACTAACCGGAATAATGAGATTGTCATTATTTATGGAAGAAGAGACAAAAATATAAGTAGGAAGAAGAGACAAAAATATTAAAACAACAGATGTTCGGAAGTCTCCAATCGCAAATTTGTCCAAAACTTTTTTAGAAAAAATGAAAGTAATAATGAATAAAATCACTGAAAAAAAACGAAATAGATAAAACGCTGTAGTAATTGATTTTACATTGAATAAAGATAAAATAATATAATAAAGAGGTGGCTGGTGAAATTCCCAATCTTTTGTCTCGCTTCCCGTTACCGAATAGGCAATTGGGAGATGTTTATTTTCTGAAATATACCGTATATACTTAAAATGAGCCTCTTCATCAGGAGCATAAAACATCGGAATATAAAACAGAGTGAATAACCTAACAAGAATTCCTATAATAAGTAAATAAACAAAGAATAATGAAGAGTTTTTCATCTGGCTATTTTCTAGCTTTAACAAAAATATTAAAACTTTAATTTTACTTTTATAATATGCGATTTTTTTTATTGTATTTTTGAATAACGTTAAACATTGAACTTTTTTAAAACCCTGAATGAATGTTGCAACTCGTTTTTTCAGACGCACAATATTGGGAAGATTTTCTTCCGCTTACGTTTACAAGGCCAACAGCAGAGATGCGCTGCGGAATACTCACATTCGCCGAACGCTGGCAGAAACTTCTAGAAATTCAGGAAATTTCTTTCATTACGGAAGATTACCTTCAGGAGAAATTTAAAAAACCGGAAGGGAAGGAAAGCCTTTTCATCGTTCCGAATTTTCTCCCAACGGAAACAGTTTTGGAGCAGATCAAAAATCTGCATCAGGGCGAAGCGTTGGTTTATGAGAACGAACTTTTGGCTGCGCGAGTGAATATGGAAAGTTTCAGTCTCAACCAGATTGAAAAAATGACCGACATCACCGAGGAACTTCTCTTCTTCAAACAGCCGACCGATTTATTTTCTTATAATGATAAAGCGATTGATTTCGATTTTGAACTTTTGACTAATGGCAGAACTTCACAACCGCTTTCTGAAACCAACGGCCTCCTTGGGAATAAGGAAGATTTGTTTATCGAAGAAGGCGCACAGATTGAATTTTCGACATTAAATACGAAATCCGGAAAAATCTACATCGGAAAAAATGCCGAAGTGATGGAAGGCTGCAACCTTCGGGGGCCGATTGCGCTTTGCGACGATTCTAAATTTAACCTTGGAGCAAAAATTTACGGCGCGACAACCATCGGGCCACATTCCAAAGTTGGTGGCGAGGTGAATAATATCGTGATTTTTGGTTATTCTAATAAAGGCCACGACGGTTTTGTCGGAAATTCTGTAATCGGCGAATGGTGCAATCTTGGCGCAGACACCAATTCATCAAACCTGAAAAACAATTACGCTGAAGTAAAACTGTGGAACTACCGCCTGAAACGGTTTGCCAATACCGGGCTTCAGTTTGCAGGGCTGATCATGGGCGACCATTCAAAAACTGCGATCAACACACAGCTCAACACCGGGACGGTTGCAGGCGTAGCGGCCAATATCTTCAAAAGCGGTTTCCCGCCGAATCTGATTGATAATTTTTCGTGGGGCGGAATGAAAGGCGATGAAAAGTTTAAACTCGAAAAAGCGTATGAAGTGGCAGAAAAAGCCATGGCAAGACGCAAAGTTCCTTTAACAGAGGCTGATAAAGATATTTTGAAGTATATTTACGAAAATTATTGATTTTAATTAAATCATTAAAAAATAATCCGTTAAAAAATTTTAGCGGATTTTTTTATTTCCAGTGTAATATAATTCCGAACTTGGTTGTCTTACCATTAGAAACGAAAACTATGACTCACGAAACTTTCAGGGATACGGTATTTATTCTCAAAGATGAGATGTTCCGTTTTGCAAAAAGATTCGTGATGAGCAGTGATGAAGCCGAAGATGTGGTGCAGGACCTGATGATGAAGTTCTGGCAGACCAGGGAAAAGCTTTCAGAGTATGGCAACCTGAAATCATTTGCCATGAAATGTGTAAAAAATGAATGCCTGAACCGCCTGAAACACGAGGATGTAAAGCTGGGTTTCGCAAATATCCAGCTTCATCAAAGCGAGCTTTATAAACCGGATATCAATAATTTAAAAGATGAAATAATCAAATACATCAGCGAGCTTCCCGAAAAACAGAAAACGGTAATTCACCTGAAAGATGTAGAGGAATATGATGTAAATGAAATCGCAGATATGCTCGAGATGGAAGAAAATGCAGTAAGAGTAAACCTGATGAGGGCAAGGCAAAAAATAAAAGAACGGATCACACAACTGATGAGTTATGAGCAACGACAAATTACAGGATAAATATAACCAAGTCTTCCAGGAAATGAAGGACGAAAAGATGAACTGGGATTTTGAGGACTTTCTGAAGCAGGCTGAAGAGCAAAAAAATGATGGGAAAATAATCCCACTTAAAGCTTTGGAAAAAAAACCAACCATACCGAAATTTTTCTGGTTGGCGGCAAGTATCGCACTTATATTGGGCGTATTTTTCTTAACCAAAACCTTTAATAATAAGCCTTCGGTGGAGGAACAGGATGCTTTCGTGAAAAATCAGATTATGATGCAGAAGCAGGAAGAAGATTTATTGGCTGTAAAGGAAATCAAAAGCCAGGATTCTGTAGCTGCCAGAAAAAAAGATTCCGTCGTACAAAATATATCTGCGGAAAAGGAAGCAGAAGAAGTGATGAATAAGATTCTCTCGAAAAAAAGCCGGATGAAAAAAGCGGTAAGACAAAAATGTGTTTCTGCCGAACCTAAACCAGCGCAGCAAGAAAACACAACCACTCTAAAACAACATAAAACTGAATATCAGGATAATTTCGTGATCATTAATGGCCAGAAAATCGAAAGCGAAAAAGAAGCGATAGATATTGCAAAATACTCCCTGCAAATGCTCTCGAGCCAGGTCTCGAAAACTGTAGCAAAAGCAGAACCTTTAACAGATTTTACAGAGTAAAAAGCTAATTACAATGAAAAAAATATTTATAATCCTCGCCCTTACTTTCAGCTGGTTAACCAAGGTATCAGCCCAGAGAGAGAAACTTTACAGCCTGTTTGACAAATATCAGGAAACCGAAGGCGTCACCAGCATCAAGATTGCAAAACCCATGTTCAGCATGCTGAGCAAACTAGACATTAAAGATGCAGAACTCGACAATATAAAACCGGTGCTCGACAAGATTCAGGGGTTAAGGATTTTGGTGATTGAAAAACCTGAATCCGACTCCATAAACAAGAATGTTTCTAAAGCAATGCTGAATTTCAATTCGCTGCAAAAGGACATTTCAAGTTCATTAAAAAACCTCAATTATGACGAGCTAATGACGGTAAACAGCAAGGACGCAAAAGTAAAATTCTTGGCAGCAGACGCGGCAAACGGGGTTTTGGATAATCTCTTGCTGAGCGTAAACTCCGAAGGAAACCAGGTGCTGATGATGCTTGACGGTAAAATTTCGATGGATGATGTAAATAAACTGGCCAACGAAACGCAGACACCAACCAGAACGGCACCAAAAAATTCTACAGCCACAGGCAGCAGTTCATCTGCAGTTACCGAAGAACAAAGGAATGTTGGGAGATTCAGTGGAATTAAGGTTTCGTCCGGAATTAAACTGAGCTTTACGCAGGGCAATAATCAAAGCGTAAAAGTCATCACCGACAGTGATAAAATGGAATATATAAAAACCGAACTTCAGGGTGATATTCTGAATGTTTATGCCGATGCGCCGAAGGGTAAAAACCTCAATTTCAAGATGATCCAGGTGAAAATTACGGCGCCGGAACTTAGCAAAATTGCGGTGAGTTCAGGAGCAAGCTTTACCACTGAAAATACAGTAAACAGCAGTTTTTTCCAAATTGCGGTGTCCTCCGGTTCGCACATCAGTGCCGAACTCAACACGAAAGGAAAAGTGGAGCTTTCCACCACATCCGGTTCCAACGCAAAACTGAATATGAATGCTAAAACTCTGGAAATGAGTGCAACCAGTGGATCAAATGCGAATTTGGCTGGTGCAATTGACGAAACTTCTTTCCAGGTTTCCAGTGCTTCCAGTGTGAATGCACAGGATCTGATTTCAAAAAATTCTACGGTCAGCGCTTCATCTGCAGCAGATCTTAAAGTGAATGTCAGCGGAAATCTGACGGTTTCAGGCAAATCGGGAGCGACGGTACGGTACAGGGACCATGCGACTGTTCGGCGCAATACAGCGCTTTCAAGCGGAGCCACCGTGAAATCATTCTAAAAAATCAGTAACCTTGAGAAATTTCATAATTATTCCTGTTGCGACTTTGCTTTTGTGTTTGCAGTCTTGTGTTGTGTCTAAGCATCCTAATATGGCGTTTTTCGACAATCCGTACTATGATTATAAAGATGCGAAATTTACCAGCGTGAACGTTCCGATGTGGATTGCGAAGCCTTTTATCAAAAAGGCAGTAATGGAAGAGGAAAACAGCGAAGTTCTGCTTGCGCTCATTAAAAAAATCAGTGATGTGAAGGTTTTAACCATTCAGAATGGTGAACAGAATATGCTTGCAGATTTTTCAAGTTATCTTGCTAAAAATAACTTTCAGGACTGGATGACCGTGAAAAAAGACAGCGAAACCATCAACTTCCAGGCAAAGCAAAATGGAGACGTGATCAGAAAACTGCTTATTACGGTAAAAGCCGGGAACGAGATTGTTTATGTGGATATTAGTGGAAAATTTTCTCCGGAAGATATCTCGGGAATCATCAATTATACTGAAAAGGGAGGTTCAAAAAAGTTTGTTTCCCATTAAATTAAATTCTTTGTTTTTCTGGACCGCCCTTGTCTTTCGGGGCGGTTTTTATTGGCGACAGGCAATTATTCAACATGAAATCGTGCATACGTTGCGAAAATTTACTTTGGAAAAAATTAAATTTCATTAACACAAAAACAAAATTTTCAGATTTAAAATAAATCCTTTAATTTTGCAAAGAAAGTAAAGATGTCTATTCACAACAAAATCGTAGAGACAGCCATCACCTTCGATGACGTGCTTCTAATCCCTTCTTACTCAGAAGTTCTACCGAATCAGGTTTCCCTAAAATCCAGACTTTCAGATAAAATTACCCTTAATGTTCCAATAGTTTCTGCGGCCATGGATACCGTGACCGAAGCAGAAATGGCAATTGCATTAGCCAGAGTAGGCGGTTTGGGTTTCATTCACAAGAATATGCCGGTTGCCGAACAGGCCGCACAGGTGAATAAAGTAAAACGCTCTGAAAACGGCATGATTGCGGATCCGGTTACCCTTTCAAAAGACCATACCTTGGGTGAAGCGAAAGACTTAATGTCGGCTTTCAAGATTTCCGGACTTCCCGTCGTTGATGCAGATAATGTTTTAATCGGAATTATCACCAACCGGGATGTAAAATATCATGAAAACCTTGACATGAAGGTTGAAGATCTGATGACCAGGGAAAATCTGGTGACTTCCGGAAAACATACAACGCTGGAAGATGCCAAGAAAATCCTGCTGGAGAACCGTGTTGAAAAACTTCCGATCGTTGACGACAGTTTTAAACTTGTAGGCCTGATTACGATTAAGGATATTGATAATCAACTCGAATATCCTTTCGCAAACAAAGACGCCCACGGCAGGCTGATCGTTGGTGCGGGTGTTGGCGTGGGCGATGACACTATTGAAAGAGTTACTGCTCTAGTGGAGGCCGGGGTTGACATTATCGCTGTAGATTCAGCTCACGGACATTCCAAGGGTGTGTTGGAAAAAGTAAAAGAAATCAGAACCGCGTTTCCGGATTTGGATATCGTTGGCGGCAATATTGTAACTGCAGATGCTGCAAAAGATTTGATTGAAGCGGGTGCAAATGTGCTCAAAGTCGGCGTAGGGCCAGGCTCCATCTGTACGACCAGAGTGGTAGCCGGTGTTGGTGTACCGCAGCTTTCCGCAATTTATAATGTTTTTGAATATGCTAAAACGAAAAATGTCGCTGTAATCGCTGATGGTGGGATTAAACTTTCCGGAGACATCGTGAAAGCCATTGCCAGTGGGGCAGGAGCTGTGATGCTTGGTTCACTTCTTGCAGGAACCGATGAAGCGCCGGGCGAAGAAATCATTTTTCAGGGTAGAAAATTCAAATCTTATCAGGGAATGGGCAGTTTGGCAGCGATGAAGCGCGGAGGAAAAGAAAGATATTTCCAAAGTGAAGCCAAAAAATTTGTTCCGGAAGGTATAGAAGGCCGAGTTCCGCATAAAGGAAGGCTGGAGGATGTGGTATTCCAGTTAACCGGCGGCATCCGTGCAGGTATGGGTTACTGCGGTGCGAAAGACATTACAGCCCTTCAGAATGACGCAAAAATGGTAATGATTACCGGCTCCGGACTGAAAGAATCGCATCCGCATGATGTAATTATCACCCAGGAGGCGCCGAACTATTCTCTTTAAAATTTCATAAAAAAATATTTCCCAACTTTGTCAGAGATCAAAATCTTTGACAAAGTTTTTTATTTAATGATGAAAAAAATACTTTCTTTTCTTAGTCTTGTTCTGATTTTTTCGTGTCAGACCAATCCTGTAATTTCCAGAGTGCCGGCAAAACAAACTGCTGAACAAATGGAGAAACAGGAATTCGAAATGCTGATGAAGCAGGATTCCATCCATAAGCACCAAACGGCAGCAGAATCATTAGATGTTCTGCTGAATGAAAATCCTGATGACAGGAGGGTTTCCCTCATTATTAATAATAATTCCAACTGTAATATTATCGTCAGGTTTGCCGGCGAAAAATTTTATAACCTCCCGATTTACAGACACAGCAAAAATTTTATTGTGGTTGAAAAAGGGACTTATTCCTTGGGAGCCAATCTCTGCAACGCGAGATATTCCGCAACCAAAACTTTTGATGACAGCTCAACGATGACGCTGACTGAAAATCAGTAAGTTTTTTGCGCCTGATACCTGAGGAAAGAACTGTAGCGACCGGGTTTTTTCAGTTATTGTGAAAATCCATCACCGCTGTCGTTGGTTTTTCGGAGCTGGTCCTTAAAGTCCTCAATCCGCCAATCGGTCGCGGCATTGCCTTTCTCAATTTTTTCCTTCGAATAAAGGCGGAAATCATTTTCGGTTTTTTCGAGGAGATGGTCGTAAGGTCCAACGGTGGAAATCAGTTTTACCAAAACCGGAGAAATTTCCAGGGCGATAAATAATCCCATGATGAACATCGCGGCAGTTGCCATAATTGCGGAGTTTTTCCCCAGTTCGTCCAAAGCCTGAAGGCGAGCGGCAAAACCGTTGAATTTGTCCTCGAAAGTTTCGGTTTTGTTGCGTTCTGTTTCGATATTGGTGTACACTTTTGAGATTTCTTTGACGAGGTATTGCAGGCGCGGCTGCATCTGTTTCTGGTAATTTTCCAGGTCGAGGCGGCGCTGTTCTTTTAATTCAGATTTTCTTTTCGCGTTGGAACCGAAACCCACTTTTCCCGAAGTAAGGCCCGATGGCTTACCTAAAATTTCCTTCTCCAGTTCCACACTTGCCGAATCGTAGGCTTTTTGGTATTCGAGAATTTTCGCATTAATCTGCTTTTTTTCAGTTTCAAAAGGTCCGCTTTGCTGCATAATCCTGTTGTTCATTTCAGCCTGCAGCTGGGTTTTATTTCTTTGAATAATCGTATTCAGCTGTTTATTGACTTCCTTTTCGAAAATTTTGAGTTCCAAGGGTTTAGAAATAATGATTCCAAGAAAAGTGGCCAAAATAAGCCTGGGAATTGCCATCAGAATCTGGTTCCATACCGTGCCGGTTTTTTTGATGGAGGAAACAATGTACCGGTCGAGGTTAAAAATCATCAGTCCCCACAAAACTCCGAATCCTACTGAAATCCAAAGATCCTCGAACACCGTGTACATGGCGTAACCCGCCGAAAGCGTCGCAAATACCGCCGTGAAAAGCACGATGCCGCCAATTCCGGCAAACTTGTTCCATTCACTGGGTGTTTTTCTTAAAATATGGATGTTGGAACCGGAACAAACCATCAGGAATTGCTGAAACCAGTTCATTTTATGATTGACTGGATTTATAGGATTAATTTTTTTCGATTTCATCTTTTCGCAGTTTTTTTTGAGTGTTCTTCTTTACTCTGTTTTCTGTCTACTATTCGTCTTAATAAACGCAACAATGTTACAGATAGTATTAGGTTTTACCAAGTAAAATGGTTGTAATTACTTTACAATTTTTTAATCTGTAAATCAAAGTGTTATTATTTTTTTAACCGGTCCGGATTTTGTTTCAAAAAGCTTTCCCACCCGGAATAAGATTTTTCCGAAACCGCATTTCCGGAATTAAAATAATGGCACACCGCCACCGCCAAACCATCGGACGCATCTAAATATTTCGTGGGAAACTCCCTTAAGTTAAGAAGATTCTGCAGCATTCCGGCGACCTGTTCTTTGCTGGCATTTCCGTTTCCGGTGATGGCCATTTTTACTTTTTTCGGTGAATATTCGGTAATTGGAATGTTTCGGTGAAGTGATGCAGCCATGGCCACACCCTGCGCACGCCCCAGTTTCAACATACTTTGTACATTTTTCCCGTAGAATGGAGCTTCCAGGGCGACTTCATCGGGATGAAACTCATCAATCAGAGCTAAAGTCTTATCAAAAATATATTTGAGTTTGGTCTCGTGATTGGGATATTTTTTAAGAATTAGTTCGTGGATGGAAACCAATTCCATCTTTCCTTTTTTAATAGAAATAAGTCCGTAACCCATTACAGTTGTGCCGGGGTCAATTCCAAGGATGATTTTTTCGGTTTCCATTAGTGCAAAAATAACTGTTGTGTTTCGAAATCTGTCACTAAATTTTTTTTTCTTAAATATTGAATACATAAGAAAATTATGTATACATTTGTAATGCATAAGTAATTTAGGTATGAAAAAAAATGCGCTTTACAAAGGCACACTTCAAAATATTATTCTGAAACTGCTCGCTTCGGAAGTTAAGATGTACGGCTACCAGCTCACGCAGCGCGCCAAAGAACTCACAAAAGGTGAACTGGAAATGACGGAAGGAGCGTTGTATCCGATTCTGCACAAGCTGGAATCCGACGGAATTATTTTCTCCGAAATTCAAAACGTTAACGGGCGCGACAGAAAGTACTATCTGCTCACTGAAAAGGGAAAAAAGCAGCAGAAAACGAAAGAGGCGGAAATGAAAAGTTATATTTTAAACCTTAATTCCATTTTCAATATATGATGACATGGGAACAAAGACAAAGACTGATTAACAGATTAAAGGGCCGGAATTTGCCTCTTGATCTGTTTGTGGAAATTGAAGACCATATGTCTGAACAGATTGATTATAAAATGCATTTCGGCAATAAAAATTTTGATAGTGCATTTGATCAAACATTTGCAGAATGGAGTAGTGAACTTGAAATGAAATCTGTTTTCTGGGCAGGTGAAAAAAGAACGAAAATACATCGCCAAACCATTAACCAAACGCAGAAAAATTTATTCTTACGATCACTGAAGTATTTTGTAATTCCATTTGCAGTATCCATCGCTTTGCTTTTTGTTAATAAAACTTGGGCAGAATATTTTATACTTTTACTTAACTGTTCAGCGCTATTAGCAGGAATCGCGATCACATTTTTTGATTTTAAAACAATAAAATCCACTTATAATTTTTACAATCAAAAAAGAATCAGTTACTTACAAAAAGGTGTTGGGATGATGACAACTTCAATTTTTGTAATTCTGGCTTTTCTTCTAACAAGTTATGAAAACTGGTTCGAAAGACTTTATGTAGGGTTTTCTGAAATGCTTTCTTTTAATATTTCATTTGAAGGTTTTTTTGCTTTTTTAATGCTTTTTGGATATTTTCTTTTAGCCATCAACGGCTTTCTGTATTATTTGGAATACAGAAAAACTATTAAAGTCTTACAACAAAAAACAAATTTGAAACTTTAGAGAATTCTTTCTTTTATTACTGAATGTAATTTATTAGCTGCCGATGACCGAACTTCAACTCACCCAAATCCGCAACTATCTCTTAGAAAAAAAACTTCCCATTGATATTCTGTTAGAAGTTCAGGATCATTTTGTGTCGCAGATTAATGATTTGCAAAAGGAAGAAAATTTGTCTTTCGATGATGCTTTAACAAAGACGAAGAACTCCTGGCAAAATGAACTGAAACCTTATTGGAACGGTGAACTGGATTTGCAGGACAGGAGCAAACTTTTAAGGAACATTAACCGAAATAATTTTTGGAGCCTCACAAAAAAGAGTGTTTGCTATACATTACCGATTATTTTCCTACTTTTTGTCTTATCACAAATAATAGCCTTTACTTATTTTAAGTTTATTTTTGTGATCCTGGTTTTCCCAATGATTTTTATCCCAATAGTAAATTACTTAGTACACCGAAAAAATTTCAATTTATTTAGAAAGTACAATAATTATATTTTGGTTTCTGTACAGGAATATACCATACTTTTCTTTGGTGGTGCTTATTTCTACCTTAGGTTCTTTGCGGAAGGTTTCATCGTTGCGGAACAGTTCCCAATGTTCTTTGTAGCGCCTGATTCAAAAAATTTAATTCTGGGTTTTATTTTTGTGTTTATTTTAATTTTTGCAAGTTTCCTGGCGATTTTTTCTCAAAAAATTTATTTACAGAAAATCCAAAAAGTAAAGCCTTTTTTACAATACCTTAAACCGTCGAACTAAGAATTGCACCCATTGCAACCTGCACCACTTGCATCACTTATTATCTTATCATTTCTTTTCGCAGTTCCACCACCGTACTTTCCACCGCATCCGTAATATCTTTCACCCGGCGGTGCGGAACAAAAATAGATTCTTTGCCTCTGCTTTCATTGGCAAAATTGGATAAAATAACCACTGACGTATTGGTCCCCGGATAATAAATCAGAAGCGACGGCGCGCCCTTCACATAACCGGTGTGGAAATACGCCTCAGGCTTCCCTATGTTCGACATGATGCCGTAGCCGTAGCCCACATTGCCCAGAACATAATGTTCACGAGTCACATAATTTTTCTTAAAGGCGGCTAAGTTTTCAGGTTCCAGTATTTTTCCGCTGTACAGTGCAGCATTCCAGCGGTGCAGATCGTTGATGGTAGATAAAATTCCGCCGGCAGCCGTCCCAATTGATTTTTCTGCCAAACGTTTGGGCATGTTTTCTACTTTTTGGGCATTCTCCAGCGTGCCAATGTTGGCACCTGCCAAATCTGTCCCCTGAAACAATCCTGCGGTGGAAGAATGCTTCATGCCGGCTTTCTGAAAAAGTCCCTTTACGTTCTGATCGAAGGATTTTCCGGAAACTTTCGCCACAATTTCACCCAGATAATTATACCCTTTGTTGGAATAGCTGTAATCGCTTCCGCTTTCAAACTGCAGATTTTCCCCGAAATCATTCAGTCCGGATGTGTGGTTCAGCAGTTGGTGAATGGTCACTTTTTCAAAATTTGGTTTCTGAAAATCGGCTAAATATTTCGAAACTTTATCGTTCACATTCAGTTTTCCCGCTTCCTGCTGAAGGAGGATCAAAACCGCGGTAAACTGCTTGCTCACCGATGCGATTGCAAAAACAGAATTGCTGTCAAGTTTAGATTTTGTTTTAAAATTCTCAAAACCATTTTCCTTTTCATAAATTTTTTCACTATTCTGTTCCACCGAAATCGTTCCGTTAAATTGTGTGCTTGTAAAAACCGAATCCAGTTGATTTTGATAATATAATTTTTGGAAAGCCGTTACTGTAGAATCCACAACAGCATTACGTTCTTTTATTTTTTCAGCTTCGGATTTACAGGAAATATTGAATAATAAGATAAGAAGGAAGGAGAGTTCAAAATTTTTCGGCATCATTAAAGTTTTGATAAAAATAATGAAAAGTAAGAACTGCAGCGAGGTTTTTCTCTGTAAATTAGATGAAAATTTTCTGAAATGAACCGCAAAGATTTTCTTTTCAAAACGGGAATGGCAACTTTCGGACTCGCCCTTGCTCCTAATTTCATGTCCTGCGTTTCTCAAAGAATGCTTTTCCCACCAATGACGCTTTCCGGTGGTGATTTAAAAAATGTAAGAGGAAATATCTCGCGTTACACCAACAAAGGCGGAACCGTTGGAATTTTCGAAATAAAAGATGGTTTTGTGATCGTGGATTCTCAGTTTCCGGACTCCATTCAACCGGTTTTGGACGGAATTTCTTCGAAGAACAAGCCGGTTTTGTATCTCGCGAACACGCATCATCATGGTGATCATACTTCAGGAAATATTTCTTTCAAAAATTTAACAAAAAACGTCGTCGCACACACCAGCGTTCCTGAATTACAGCGAAAAGCGGCCGAAGAAAAGAAAAATTTAGACCAGCAACTCTACGCCAATATTTTATTTGAAAACGAATATAAATTCGATCTAGGAAACGAAAAAGTGACAGGAATTCGTCTTGGAGCGGGACATACTTTCGGCGATGCGGTATATTACTTCGAAAAAGACAATGTCGTTCATATGGGCGATCTGATGTTCATCAATATGATACCTGTTTACAGAACCAAAGACGGCGCAAATTCCTACGGTTGGATTAAAGCGTTGGACCGTGCTATTGCAAAGTTCGACGACGACACATTATTTATATTCGGACACGCCGATAAACCTGAAAACACCGTCGGGACCAAAGAAAACCTCCGTGAGATGAAACAGTTCCTCGAAGCCGCGAACGATTTTGTTAAAGGTAAAATGCTTGCCGGACTTTCAACGGAAGAAATCCTAAAAACCAACCAGTTTATTCCTGGTTTTGCGCACAGAACGTCCCCCGAGCGCTTTTCTGATTTCCTAAACGGCATTCGCGAAGCATTAAGACACCTCAACCTATAAAATATTTTAAAATGAAAAACGAAAATCTGATCCACGCGCTTGGAAAGTGCATCAACGCCTGTAACTACTGCGCTGACGCCTGTCTCGATGAAGACGATGTGAAAATGATGGTAAACTGCATCCGTACCGACCGCGTGTGCGCTGAAATGTGCTCTACAGTCACCCAGGTACTGTCAATGAATTACCCAAATATGAAAGATCTGCTATTGGTGTGCATACGCATTTGCGAAGAATGCGCCACCGAGTGCGAAAAGCACGCGCATCACATGGATCATTGTGCGGAATGCGCCAAAGCCTGTCGTGAGTGCGCCGAAGCCTGCAAAACGTATATGAATTAATTTTTTTAGGAGCCGGGAACCTGCTTTCCACTGCAATCTTTTGCTTTTCCTTATATGGAAGAAAAGCAAAAGGATTTCCGTTGCAATGGTAAGTTTGCACTAGAATAATTAATGAAGTAAATTAGTTGATAATATTAACTAGAAAGAAAAACAGCAGGAGTAAGGCAGACGCTGCGTTGATACTTAAGATATCGCCCCTGATTTTATCCCCCTGCTGTTGTTTTCTTCCAAATCCGGATAGAACATTGTTGGTAAGAACTTTTACCATGATGGATCAGAAGAAAACGTTCTTTCCAAAAAAAAGAATTGATGTCAAATTTATTGAAAAAAGTAATTGGTGTGGACGTTGGGTCCAAATTTTTAACGCTTAGTTTCCTGGACGATGAAAAAGGAGAACAGGTTTTGAATTTGCCAAATAATGAGCGCAGCATTTTGTCGTTTCTGTCTAAAATCTCTCCAAGCGATTATTGTTTTGTGATTGAGGCAACCGGAAACTACAGCAGCCGCCTGCTTCACCTCTCTATAGGAAAAGGATTTGAAAGCAGTCTGATCAACTGTATGTCTGTGAAACATTTTGCAAGGATGAAAAACATCATCACGAAAACCGATGCGGAGGATGCAAAACTGATCAGGAATTACGGAGAGATGTTCCGTCCGGAATTTTATATTCCAAAAACTCAGGATATTGAATATCTGGATCAGGAAATAAAGCTTCTTAATGATCTGGAAGAAGAAAAGCGTCGTTACGCGGTAAAGCTAAAAGCCTTAAGATTCCATTCCGTTGTTAATCCTTCAACAGAGAAACATTATGAAAAACGTTTAAAGCAACTGGAGAAAGAAATCAAGGAAGTTGAGGCCAGATTGCCGCAGTTGCAGGATGAGGAATTTACAGAAACTAAAAACCTGCTGCAGTCTGTATCGGGAATTGGCGAAAAGACGTCACTCCAATTAATGACTGCCACCTCAGGATTTAAAAATTTTCATTCTTCAAAATCTCTGGTAAAGTATTTTGGTCTGGCTCCAAGAATTTACCAATCGGGAAAGAAATCTTATTCACCAGGAAAATGCCGAACTTCAAAAACTTATATCCGAAGTATTCTCTATGTCTGTTCCTGGACGGCGATAAAGCACAACCAAAAATGTAAAGAGCTCTACTTACGGCTGCTTGAGAAGGGCAAGGCAAAAAAACTGGCTCTGATTGCCGTATGCAACAAACTTCTACGAATATGCTTCAGCGTAGTAAAAAACAAAACACCTTTTCAACAGGATTTTCAAAATAAATTAAAAATTTCAACCTGAAAAATTTGCAGATTAACATAGAACATCAGGGCTAGTTTATGATTCCCCTTAAAACAAAATCCCCCGACACTTGGGAGATTCTGTCTTATTCGCTGCATTTTATTCTTTCCTCTCGGCTCTCGGCTCTACAAGCTTGCTACATATTCCTCCTGTACTTGCCGCCCACTTCAAACAGCGCATTGGTAATCTGACCGAGTGAACAGTGTTTTCCGGCTTCCATCATCACTTCGAATAGATTTTGCTGATTGATGGCGGCTTTTTGAAGTTCGGCAAGCATTTCCGCGGATTTGTCGGCGTGAGCCTTTTGGAAATTCTCCAGATTGTGAATCTGCAGCTGCTTTTCTTCTTCGGTGGAGCGGATTACTTCGCCCGGAAGCACCGTCGGTGAACCGTCTTTTCCAAGGAAAGTATTCACGCCGATAATCGGGTACTCGCCGGTATGTTTCAGCCATTCATAGTGCATACTTTCTTCCTGGATTTTCGACCGCTGATACATTGTTTCCATCGCGCCTAAAACACCACCTCGTTCCGTAATTCTGTCAAATTCAGCATAAACGGCTTCTTCCACCAAATCCGTCAGTTCCTCTATGATGAAAGAACCCTGCAGCGGATTTTCGTTTTTCGCCAAACCAAGTTCTTTGTTGATGATCAGCTGAATCGCCATTGCTCTTCGCACGGATTCCTCGGTTGGCGTCGTAATCGCCTCGTCGTAAGCGTTGGTATGAAGGGAGTTGCAGTTGTCATAAATGGCATAAAGTGCCTGAAGCGTCGTTCTGATGTCGTTAAAATCAATTTCCTGCGCGTGAAGGGATCTTCCGGAAGTTTGGATGTGGTATTTCAGCATCTGGGAACGTTCATCAGCGCCATATTTGTACTTCATCGCTTTGGCCCAGATTCTTCTGGCAACGCGGCCAATCACCGCATATTCGGGATCGACGCCGTTGGAGAAAAAGAAGGAAAGGTTCGGTGCAAACGCATTGATATCCATTCCTCTCGACAAATAATATTCCACATAAGTGAAACCGTTTGCCAATGTGAACGCCAACTGAGAAATCGGATTGGCGCCGGCTTCTGCAATGTGATACCCGGAAATGGAAACGGAGTAGAAATTTCTCACTTTTTCTTTGATGAAATATTCCTGAACGTCGCCCATTAATCTCAACGCAAATTCCGTGGAGAAAATACAGGTGTTTTGTGCCTGGTCTTCCTTCAAAATATCGGCCTGAACGGTTCCACGAACGGTGGCGATGGTTTCAGCCTTAATTTTATTGTAAACTTCCGCGTCCAAAACTTCATCACCGGTAATTCCCAACAATTTTAAACCCAAACCGTTGTTGGAAGGCGGCAATTCACCGTTATAGGAAGGTCTTTTTAAACCTTTATCGTCGAATTTTGCTGTTAATCTGGCCTCAACTTTATCCCAAAGATTATTTTCCTCGATGTATTTTTCACAGTTCTGATCGATGGCGGCATTCATAAAAAATGCCAGAATCATCGGCGCCGGTCCGTTAATCGTCATTGAAACAGATGTCAAAGCATTAATCAAATCAAAACCGGAATAGAGTTTTTTGGCATCGTCCAAAGTTGCAATGGAAACTCCGGCGTTACCTATTTTTCCGTAAATATCCGGCGGAAGCGCAGGATCCTGGCCGTAAAGTGTTACCGAATCAAACGCGGTGGACAATCTTTTCGCAGGCATTTCCGCAGAAACGTAGTGAAATCTTCTGTTGGTTCTTTCAGGACCGCCTTCGCCGGCAAACATTCTGGTAGGATCTTCTCCGGTTCGTTTGAAAGGGTAAATTCCGGCGGTATAGGGAAATTCTCCAGGCACATTTTCCTGACTTTTCCAGCGGATGAGGTCGCCCCAATCCTGGAATTTCGGCAAAGCAATTTTTGGAATTTTCAGTCCGGACAGCGATTCTGAAGTGGTGCTTACTTTAATTTCCTTTCCACGTACGAAATAGGAATATGTTTCCTGCTTCATTTCCTCCTTAAACTGATGCCACCCGTGAAGGAATGCGGTATTTTCGTCGGTTAAATCTTTTTTGGTTTTAATGAAGAGTTTTTCCAGTTCTTCGGCGGCCGCAGAATTATTGGCGGTAAAATTTTTAGCACCGTCGAGCATATACAGTTTCTGCGCGATTTTCGCCTGTTCCTCCGAGGTTTGGTCGTAGGCTCTGTTATTTTCCACAATTTCAGAAAGATAACGCACGCGTTTTGGCGGAATCACGGTGGTGTCATCGGAAACATTTTGTTCTTCATATTCATTAAACTTCACAGCGCGGTCGCCCTGGGCTTCTCGCAGGGTGTCATTAACTTTTTGAATTAAAGAATTGTACAATTCCGTCGTTCCCCAATCGTTGAACTGGCTGGCTTTTGTGGAGAAAACCGGCATCTCGTCCAGATTTTGGTCGAAATACTGATGGTTTCTCTGATATTGTTTTTTCACGGCCTGAAGCGCATCCAAAGCACCGCGTTTGTCAGATTTATTTAAAGCAATCAAATCCGCATAATCCAGCATGTCGATTTTTTCCAGCTGTGTGGATGCACCGTATTCCGGCGTCATCACATACATCGAAACATCGGCGATGTCGGTAATTTCTGAACCGCTTTGTCCAATTCCCGAAGTTTCCAAAATAATCACATCCGGTTTGGCGAGTTTCAAAACGTTTAGTGCAGAGTGAATATAGGGCGAAACGGAAACATTATTCTCGCGCGTCGCCATAGAGCGCATATACACACGACTGTCGTTGATGGAATTCATCCGGATTCTGTCTCCCAGCAACGCGCCGCCAGTTTTCTTTTTCGAAGGATCGACAGAGATAATCGCAATTTTTTTATCCGGATTTGCTCGTAAGAATCTGCGGACAATTTCGTCGGTTAAAGATGATTTTCCGGCACCTCCGGTTCCGGTAATTCCGATTATTGGAATTTTTGAATCTTTGGCTTTATCATCAATCGCTTTTACTAAATCTTCTTTTTCATCAGAAAAATTTTCAACCGCAGAAATGACCTGCGCAATAGATTTTGAATCCTCAAAAGAAATTTTGTCCAAATCTTCAACCGTTACGCCAGCGCCAGTTGCAAAGTCAGATTTTTGAACCAAATCATCGATCATGCCCTGCAAACCAAGCTCACGTCCGTCGTCGGGAGAATAAATGCGGTCGATGCCGTATTCCATCAGGTCTTTAATTTCTTCCGGCAAAATAACACCGCCGCCGCCGCCAAAAATTTTGATCTGTGGCGCACCTTTTTCACGCAAAAGGTCATAAATGTATTTAAAATATTCGTTGTGGCCGCCCTGATATGACGTTAGCGCAATAGCATTCGCATCTTCCTGAATTGCGGTATTTACCACTTCTTCCGCAGATTTGTCGTGCCCGAGGTGAATGACTTCGCATCCTGTTCCCTGGATGACACGGCGCATGATATTTATCGCGGCATCGTGCCCGTCGAAAAGTGATGCGGCGGTAACGATTCTTACTTTGTTTTTGGGTTCGTATTTGGAGGTTTCCATAGAAAATTTGGGGAAATTTTTGAAATTTCTCAAAGATAAGAATTTATGAAGTACCTGTCAAATACCCGTGATGCTGCCGTGAATAAGGGAAAAATGTGTGAGAATCACTGTTTTGTGACGCTCCAGGTTCCTGAAATTCCGTTTTGGCTCCAGTTCCCGGTGAACGTTCGGGTCTGGGAAATGAATGAGCCTGTAACTGTAAAGCCACTTTCCCTGGAACTGACCTGATGAAGTGCGGGGCCAATCATGCCACCGTATAAGTTTTCTTCCATTTTAAAGACCGTAGAGTATCGGGTGGCCGTAACGATGTCTTTGGAGTCCACTGTGATTTTTAAAGTTCCGGAATCCTGTCCGGAATAAGTGCCGATGTAAGTACCCGCATATGGCGATGTGTAATTGTCATATTCGATATTATTTGCTATATTTTCAATAAGTGTTTCGCAGGAAACCAAAGACAGCAACAGTAAAAGGAAAACAAATATTCTGCAATACATAATAAGAGTGTTTTCCAAATATACAAATCGTTTACTTTATCTTTGCAAAAATTACAGGCCATGCAGCGAGGTATTCTCTATTTATTTGCCGGAACATTAATCAGCTTCTTACTCAACCATTATATATTGGGTAGCCAGGGGTGGCAAATTGATCTGTACAACGGATTAGCATTTGGTCTGGGATGGGCAATGGCGTATTTTGTGGATCACCCGGAGTGGGCGCTTTCCAGAAAACTGGGGATTTCTTTTATTGGGATTGCTGTAGTTGTTGTTTTAGGATTGCTGCTGTTCAATTTTGAAACGGCGGTGCCTTCCATCATTAAGTTTTCTACTGTTTTTGTGGCTTACTATATGATTGCGAGTTTCAGGGCGAGTAAATCATTAAGAAAATAAGCGTAACCTGAAAATTCATACCTCTTCGTAAATCTCAGTGTAATTTTTTATTAAGGTTAAAAGTTTCGCTCATTTCAGTCAATAATTTGAATTCCAGAATATTTCTGCTTTATCTCTGCAGAAATTTTTTCATTCCGAAAAAAAACCATACCTTTGCACACCCTTATTGGGAAAATTATGTTTAACCGTAAACGAAAAAGTGTGAATACATTAAGTTACAAAACCGTTTCAGCTAACAAAGCTACCGCTAATAAAGAATGGGTTGTGGTAGACGCTGAAGGACAACCATTGGGAAGACTGGCTTCCACGGTTGCGAAGATTTTGAGAGGTAAGCACAAGACGAACTTTACACCACATGTTGACTGTGGCGATAATGTAATCGTTTTGAATGCTGGAAAGATTACTCTTTCAGGAAACAAGTGGGCTGACAAGACTTACATCTGGCATACAGGATATCCTGGCGGGCAAAAGTCGCAGACTGCTGAAGAGCTATTGAAAAAAGATCCTATGAAAGTTTTGGAAAAATCCGTAAAAGGTATGCTTCCGAAGAACAGACTGGGTGCTGCTATCCTTAAGAACCTTTATCTGTATGAAGGTACTGAGCACAAGCACGAAGCTCAACAGCCAAAAACTATTAATGTTAACGAATTTAAATAATTAATATGTCTACAGTTCATAAAATTGGAAGAAGAAAAACTTCAGTAGCAAGAGTTTACGTGAAGCCAGGTTCTGGTAACTTCACCGTAAACGGTAAAGATGCGAAAGAGTACTTCTCTACAGATGTTATGGTTTACAAATTAAACCAGCCTTTCATTTTGACAGAAACTGCAGGGCAGTACGATGTTACCGTAAACGTATTCGGTGGCGGTAATACTGGACAGGCAGAAGCAATCAGACTGGGAGTTTCCAGAGCACTTTGCGAAATCAATGCAGAATTCAGATCAGCACTTAAACCACACGGTTTGCTAACGAGAGACGCAAGAATGGTGGAAAGAAAGAAACCAGGTCAGAAGAAAGCAAGAAAGAGATTCCAGTTCTCTAAACGTTAATTCGAAAGATTCGAGATGCCAGACGCGGGATTCTACACTTTCAGAAATCTTGGTTCTTGGCTCTTGGTTCTATTATCTAATCAAAAAATGCCCCGTTTAGTTTAGCATCCAAACTCTTCTCCCATCTATCGACGAGTTGATTGCAAAAAAGCGGAACGTAAACTAAAAACAAAAAAGAGACATGGCTAAAGCAAATGTTAAAGACCTTTTAGAGGCAGGTGTACACTTCGGTCACATGACCAGAAAGTGGAACCCAAATATGGCTCCATACATTTTTATGGAGAAAAACGGTATTCACATTATCGACTTACATAAAACAGCAGTAAAACTGGACGAAGCTTGCAACGCTTTGGAAAAAATTACTTCTGCAGGCAAAAAAGTTCTTTTCGTAGCTACTAAAAAGCAGGCTAAGGAAGTTGTAGCAAAACACGCTGCAGAACTTAACATGCCTTATATTACTGAAAGATGGCCGGGTGGTATGCTTACCAACTTCGTAACCATCAGAAAAGCGGTAAAGAAAATGAATGCGATCGACAAAATGAAAAAAGACGGGACATTCGAAACTTTATCCAAAAAAGAAAGACTTCAGGTTGACAGACAAAGAGCAAATCTGGAGAAAAACCTTGGATCTATCGCTGACATGGTGAGACTTCCTTCTGCACTTTTTGTAGTGGACATCTTGAGCGAACATATCGCAGTTACTGAAGCTAAAAAATTGGGTATCCCGGTTTTCGCTATCGTAGACACCAACTCGGACCCAAGAAAAGTAGATTACGTCATTCCAGGAAACGATGATGCTTCCAAATCAATCGATATGATTCTTTCTGTAGTATCAGATTCCATCAAGGAAGGACTTTCTCAAAGAAAAGCAGACAAAGAAAAATCTAAAGAAGAAGGCGAAAAAGTAACTGCAGAAGCAGATGCTGATTTCGATACAGAAGCTTAATTTTTTAAGATTTCAATACAATAAAACCGGTTCTCACTATCAGAGCCGGTTTTTTTATTTGTTTTACGTTATTAGCCAGTATTGAGCCTTTGAATCGCTCCCGATTTTTTGCCGCGCTACAGTGCACAATAACAGGCATTAATGTTAACAAAAATTAATATTGTGATTTAAATAAATTTTTTATACATTTGAAACAAGCAAAACTTTTTCATATGAAAACAAAAAACTTTTTCCAATTAGTGCTGCTTGCCCTTACGATCATAGGCTGTACAAGCAGAGAAGATGAAAGTATTTATCATCCAACCGATCCTTTGCGACCAGCGAACAGTGCAGAGCTTAATAATGGCAATCCTACTCCGCCTCCAGGTGGTAGAATACCAAATAATCCATAAAATTAAAATATCTCTAAAAGTCGTCAATTTGGGCGGCTTTTTCCGTCTTCCACTCCCGCTTTTTTATTCCACTTCGTTTCATAAAAAGAGCTCCGTTCAAGCCGGGCCGCGTTTAATTCGCATAAAAATTTGCAAAATCCAAAATCATCCCTATATTTGCATTGTTGAAACGCAAGTTTCAGCGCAGCTTATTCAGAAAGGTGGAGGGACTTGACCCTACGAAACCTTGGCAACCTGCCCAGTGCGGTAAGGTGCCAATTTCAACCCGACAAAGGCGGGAAAAATAAGTCGAAAGTCAGTTTGTAAGGATTTTTTATTCTATAGAACTCTTCCGGCTTGCCGGAGGAGTTTTTTGTTTCCGGCAGGCTTCTGATAAGTTGCTCCCTTTTAATTTTTAATTTTTAAAACAATAAAGAAATGAGCAATTACAGATTTGAAACCCTGCAGGTTCACGCCGGCCACGACGTAGACAAAGACACCAATTCCCGCGCCGTTCCGGTTTACCAAACCACATCCTACACCTTCAACAGTGCGGAACATGCCGCCAATCTTTTCGGGCTGAAAGAATTCGGAAATATCTATACCAGGCTGATGAACCCAACCACCGATGTTTTCGAGAAGCGTATTGCGGCGCTTCACGGCGGCGTTGCGGCTTTGGCGGTTTCTTCCGGCCACGCGGCACAGTTTATCGCGCTTACCAACATTCTGCAACAGGGCGACAATTTTGTGAGTTCGCCGTATCTGTATGGCGGAAGCTTCAACCAGTTTAAAGTAAGTTTAAAAAGGCTGGGCATTGAAGCCCGTTTTTCAAAAGATAATGAGCCTGAAAATTTCGAAACACTGATCGATGAAAATACCAAGGCTCTTTACCTGGAAACCATCGGTAACCCAACACTGAATGTTCCGGATTTTGAGAAAATCGCTGAGGTGGCTAAAAAACACAATATTCCCCTGATCGTGGATAATACATTCGGTGCAGGCGGCTATCTCTTTCCTCCATTAAAACACGGCGCAAATATCGTGGTAGAATCAGCTACAAAGTGGATTGGCGGCCACGGAAGCAGTCTCGGCGGTGTGATTGTTGACGGCGGAAATTTCGACTGGAGCAACGGAAAATTCCCAAGCCTTTCTGAACCAAACGAATCTTACCACGGAATGAAATTTACTGATGTTTTTGGCGTGGGAAGCCCGTTTGGGAACATTGCTTTCATCATCAAGGCGAGGGTAGAAGGTTTGCGTGATTTTGGTTCCTCGATTGCACCTTTCAATTCATTTTTATTAATTCAGGGCTTAGAAACGCTGTCCCTGAGACTCGAAAGAACTGTGGAAAATGCCCATAAACTCGCAGAATATCTTGAGCAGAATGAAAATGTGGAACGCGTCCTTTACCCCGGACTTGAAAGTTTTCCCGGACATGAAACCGCAAAAAAATATTTTAAAAACGGTTTTGGAGGCGTCTTGAATTTTGAAATTAAAGGCGGAAAAGAAGAAGCCATCAAATTTATTGACAAACTAAAACTGGCAAGCCATGTAGCAAATGTGGGCGATGTGAAGACTTTGGTCATAAATCCGGCTTCAACTACGCATGAACAGTTAAGCGACGAGGAAAGATCGGCTGCGGGAATCCAACCGGGACAAATCCGGGTGAGTGTCGGAATAGAGCATATCGACGATATCATTGCAGATTTCGAGCAGGCTTTTGCTTAAAATTTTAAAATGAAGAATCCTGCTGTTTTTAGACTGCACCCAAAAGTTTAGACAAAATTAAACAATATTCTCAAAGGAAAGAGTTCGGTACTGTACCGGACTCTTTCCTTTGAGATTGAGTCTTATTCTATCATTGTTGTAATAGTGAATGTACTTCACTATTTCCATCTTAAGTTCCTGAATGGAACCAAACTTTCTGGTATAAAACATTTCTGATTTTATTGTTCCAAAAAAGTTCTCTATCACCGCATTGTCCAAACAGTTTCCTTTTCTGGACATACTTTGAATAATGCCTTTTTCTTTTAACAAGTTTTGGTAATGTTTCATTTGATACTGCCAACCTTGATCAGAATGTAGAATGATGTTTTGTGTAGATTTTACTTTTCTGAATGATTTCTTTAGCATCCTGATGATTTGGCTGAACACAGGTCTTTCAGATAGGTCAAAACTGACAATTTCACCATTAAATAGATCGATGATTGGAGATAGGTAAAGTTTATTACCCGATACATTAAACTCTGTAACATCGGTTGCCCATTTCTGATTAGGAGCGTCCGATTTGAAATTCCTCTGTAGAACATTGGGCGCAATTTTCCCTTGCTCTCCCTTGTAAGATTTATATTTCTTCACTCGGATAATACTCTTTAAACCTAATATTTTCATAAGTCGTAAAACAGTTTTGTGATTAATCAAAATTCCTTTTTCTTTCAAAAGCAAAGTAATTCTTCTATAGCCCAACCTTCCTTTGTGACGATGATAAATCTGCTTAATCATTTCTTTTATTTCCGCATATTTATCTTTCATTTGAAAGCGTTTTTGATAGTAATAAAAACTGCTTCTTGCCATCGATGTACAATCCAGCAGTACTGCTAAATCAAAGTCCTGCCTTAACTCTTCGATGGCTTTGGATTTTTCCTTTCCTGAATTAAGGCGTCTAACTTTTTTAAAATGGCGTTCTCGGCTTCTAAATAATAAATCCTCTCCAACAGTTCTTCCTCCCTTGTTAAGGGTTTGCCTGTTTTCTTTTTTTTTCGCTTGTAATTACTCATGGTTTTAGGTCTTCCCCTGGGTCTGTTTTCTAAACCTAAAATACCATTTTTTTTGTAATTACGCTGCCAACTAAGAATACTGGACTCCGCAGGAATATTAAACCTTCTCGACGCTTCTTTTAAACTTAAATTCTCTTTCTCAATTACTGATAAAATCTTTAATTTAAAATCTTTTGTGTAATGCCTATTGGAAAGCCGAACAAGTCCTGAAACTCCATAAAGTTCATAAAATTTTATCCATTTACGAACCAATGAACCACAAACTCCAATGCGTTTTCCTAAATCGTCTGTTCCAATGTCACCTTTGTGATATCTCTTTATAGCTTTTAATTTAAAGTCTGCTGAATATTTACTTTTCCCCATAAAAAATGCCCCTAAAAAGTGTCTAACTTTTTGGGGGCAGTCCATTTTCTGCAGGATTTTTTTTATTTAAGTCTAAATTTAATATAAGTAATCGTCTTGCCTTTTGCGGAAAAAAGTTCTTCATAATAGGTACGGACTTCCCGCAGGAGCGGCGTTCCCGGTTCGTACTCCAGGGCTCCGTAAATGTCGTGGTGGGCAGTAATAATTTCGTGTCCGGCTCCCTGAAGGTAGCCTAAAGTGTAACCGTGAAGAAATTCCGAATCTGTTTTCAGGTGGATGATGCCGCCGGGCTTCAGTATTCTTTGGTAACGCGCCAGGAAATCAGGATGTGTAAGGCGGTGCTTTGTCCGGCGGTATTTAATCTGTGGATCCGGGAACGTGATCCAGATTTCATCTACTTCATTTTCAGCAAAGAAGTAATCAACCAGTTCAATTTGCGTACGCAGGAAAGCGGCGTTTTTCAGATTGTTTTCAACCGCTTCTTTGGCACCAAACCAAAATCTTGCACCTTTGATGTCAATACCAATAAAATTTTTTTGTGGAAACGCTTTCGCCAGTCCAACCGTATATTCACCCTTTCCGCAGCCCAGTTCCAGCACGATCGGATTTTCATTTTTAAAAACTTCACTGTGCCACTTTCCTTTCAGTTCAGAACCTTCCAGAGCTTCTTCTCTGGTTGGCTGATAAACATTCGGTAATATTTTGTTTTCCGCGAAACGCGCTAATTTGTTTTTTCCCATTTAATTATAAAAGTCTGCAAAGTTAAGAAAAAACAAAACTTCGGAAAGTAGTAGAACTTTCTTTAAATTTTTAAGCATCAGTAGTTTTTAAGCAGGATCCAACCCTGAAGTGAATCATTTTCAGCCCCGTCATAATCCTGCCAGGTCATGTAGTACCAATACGTTCCGGTCGGAAGGTTATAACCTCCTGATTTGCCCGTCCAGGTGAAATTGTTCAGGGTATTTCCTTCAAACACTTTTTTGCCATAACGGTCATATATCTGGAATACCGGATTTATTTTATTGTGCAGTTCCGGGACTTCCACGGAATCGTTGTAGCCGTCTCCGTTTGGTGTAAGTACATTATTTACAGCAATCACCGTAAAATAGCTTATCACCGGGAGACAGTTATCAGCAGATTTTATAAATACGGTGTAGAACCCTCTTCCGCCATTTATTTCAATGTTTGCCCGGTCTGTATTAAACTGCTGATAAGCAAAATCGGGCGGCAAATCGTTTTGCGTATGTTTGCCTTTTTTTACGGCGATAGAATAGAGCTTTCTTCCCTTTTCAATTTCTATAATTGCCGAAGTTTCACCTTTTACGTCAATGGACTTTACTTGTGGCAGTTCATAAGTTTTTAACTGAATTTTTCCGGGGTTGAGGCGGTTGTCGCAGCTGTAAATATCTGAGATTTTTACATAAACAGTTTTGCCCGGAGCCGAGTAATAATTTGAAATCTCACTGTCGGGAATCCTGCTTTGCGGCGAAAATGCAGCATCGGTATAATATTCAAAACCGGTATAATTTGAGTTGACATTGGCTGGTTCAAAAGATTTTTTCAGGTTAAAATATCCTTTCCCGCTATAATCAATACATTCAGTAATTTCCGTGTTTTTCGGCTTTATCTGGAAGATATTTACCGTAACAGTTATTTCTTCATACTCAGGGAATTCCGTGCCTTGCTGTTCCAGATAATATGTGAATTTCACCTGTTCGTCGGTGGTGTTTTCAGCTTCAAAATAAATTTTGCCATCTGCTCCGACATAAGCCTTTCCAGAAGAAGGCTTCATAATAATAGCCGTTTTGGTGGGATCTGCCTTCCATGTAGGATTTTTGGTAAAAATCGGTTCAATCGTGATCGTGTTGCAGGCGCCAGCAGTAAACTCAGAATTGCTGTAGGTCGGGCATTTCAAGTATTTAAAATTTTTTGTGGTTTGTGCCGGTAAACATGAAAGTTTAGTTACTGTAACCCTGTAATAACCAAAGTTTTTTCCGGGATTGATCTGGTAGCCGGTATCCGGTAAAATAGTCCAGTTTATTTGATCAGTACTGTATTCCCATTTGTATTCATTATAAAAATCATCAACTTCAAGCATCTGCCCCCGGGCACAATCGCCAATTTTTGAAATAGAAGGAATGGAGCTGAATCCCGCAAAATAGCCTCCAAACCCTGCAGGACCGGAGCCTCCGGCAATTCCTGCAGTAATCGCTTTGTCATCAGTTGTTTCAATGGTTTG
This sequence comes from Chryseobacterium taklimakanense, assembly GCF_900187185.1. Lineage (NCBI taxonomy): Bacteria > Pseudomonadati > Bacteroidota > Flavobacteriia > Flavobacteriales > Weeksellaceae > Chryseobacterium > Chryseobacterium taklimakanense. The sequence goes on along the minus strand of NZ_LT906465.1, from coordinate 1,372,190 downwards.
GTTTCCTGAAGCACCGGACAAAGTGAAAACTTCCCAGTCTGCAGAACCATCCACCTTGAATGGCCCTAATAAACCGGAAGTAGACCCGTTTACGTTTACAGATGCTCCCTTTTGCGCTAAAATATTAAGTTTTACATTGTGATATTCTTCAGACCGAACACTGCTTTGGGGCCCAGTATAAGTTAAAGGCAGACGGTTGACCTCACTCAATTCATCTATTTTTGAAGGTAGAAAGCAGGAAAGTGCAGGGATAAGATTCATTCCTCCAGAAGGCATTTCCTGATCGCGGCTGCCCGCTAAAATACCGTAAACATAGACATTGTCCGTACTTTTAACATACAGCGCGTAGATGTTGTTGGCGCCATCCAAATCCTGATATTTATCGCTTGGAATGAAGATATAGCCTCCTGCTTTTGGAATATTGGCGTATTTTGTAGTTTCATTATTCAGGTAAACATCGGTATTGTCTTTAGTCGCAATGATGAGCGTGGATTCAATTTCTGACTTCGGAAAATTGCCGTTTCCGCCCATTATTATAAACTCTTTTCCGGTTTTCTCAACGGGCACTGACTGGTCCATGAAGATATCAACTCCAGTTTCGGCCATTCTCCCGCTGAAACTGCCGTTGGAAACTGAGATTGGCTTATCTGCAGTAATTTTAGCGCCAATCAAACCATCCAATGCTTCATTTGTTCCTTCATCAACATCAAAAATATAAGACTCGCCACTGTTGAGGGTTACGGTTTTGGTGCTGCTGATGGTGCTGTCATTGGTAAAAATTAGTCCGCTGAGGTATCCTGAAAGCGTAACGGTAGTGCCATTTTCAACTGCTAAGATGTTCGCTGTATAGTTGGATGATACCGTTGCATTGAGTCTCGGCATACCAATAAAAAATTCCTGCCCGAGTGCAGCTTTTCCTTTTGAAGTAACAATTTCTGCGTGATTGTGAACAGAAAATCTTAAAGTTGCAAAATATTTTTTGTCACCAACCAAATGCAATCCCTTTTGTTGAATCGTGGAAACTTCGCTTACATCTTCAGTGATGATATACTGCCTCGGAATTTCGAAAATTTGTGGTGCGCCTTTACTTAAGCTGACTGTTCCGAGGAGGTTGTTGCCACTGTAGATTTTAACCGGGAAAGGTGTAGTTTCCGAGGTGGAAAGGTAAACCGCCTGATAGTTCGCAGCTGATTTATAATTGCTGAACATAGGTGCAAACCAATGCTCCGTATCCATCTGTGCAGAGGAAAACAGGGAAAACAGAATCAGGAAAAAAGTAAAAATATTTCTCAAGTTCAAAATATTTGGGGAAGCAAAGTTAGGTTATTAAAACAAAAAAACTCTGCCCGAGGACAGAGTTTAATAAATATTTTCAGAGAGATTAAGCTAATGCAACTCTTACGAAACCAACAACTTTCAGGTCGCCGTTTACGGTTTTAACGTAGTCAGCTACAGACTGGTTTCCGTCTTTGATGAATGCCTGGTGTACCAAGGTGTTTTCTTTATAGAACTTCTGCATTTTACCTTTCAGGATGTTGTCGATGATGTTCTCTGGCTTCCCTTCCTTAATCAAAAGATCTCTTTCGATTTCAAGTTCTTTGTCAATAGTGTCCTGTGATACTTTAGTTTCATCAAGAGCGATTGGGTTCATCGCTGCAACCTGCATTGATACTGCTTTTGCAGCTTCTTCAGCACCCGCTACATTGTCGGAAAGGGAAGTGATCGCAGCAATTTTGTTACCTGCGTGGATGTATGAACCAAGGAACGGACCTTCGATAGTTTCGAATGAACCAACCTCGATTTTTTCACCGATTACACCTGTTTGCTCAGTAAGTTTATCAGCAACGCTGATTCCTTTGTAATCAGAAGCCAGGAATTCTTCTTTAGTTTTTCCTAAAGCCAGTTCTGCAAGGTCGTGAGCCAGTTTTACGAAATCTTCGTTTTTCGCCACGAAATCGGTCTCACAGTTTAGGGCGATGATCACACCTTTAGTGTTATCAGCATTTACTTTAGCGATTACTGCACCTTCAGTAGATTCTCTGTCAGCTCTGTTGGCAGCAACTTTCTGTCCTTTTTTTCTAAGGATTTCAATTGCTTTCTCGAAATCTCCCTCGGCTTCCACTAAAGCCTTTTTGCAGTCCATCATTCCTGCACCTGTTGTGTTTCTTAATTTTGCTACATCTGCAGCTACTGGTGTGTACATATTTTAGATTTTTTTATTGAAAGTTTTGGTATATTGGCTCTGTTTTTGAGCCTTGCAAAGATAATAAATTCTGTGTAAACTAAAAGGGTGCTTTTTGCGTTATTTAATTATAAAATTTGAACAATTAGACCTTGTGATGAAGAAAATTTTTTACGTTCCTACCTTTTTCTTAAGCCTTCATATTACTGCTCAGAACTACACTGTAGCGCAGGTTGAAAAGACAGATGACCCGAAAGTTGTCGCTAATTTCATTAAGTATAATCCTAACCATCAGAGAACGCCGGAGTTTAAGCGGAAGCTCTACGCAATGATCAACAGCGATAAACCTGCAGTTGCAAAACCGACCGTGCAGCCCATCAATAAAAAGGAGGTGGCGACAGCCATAAAAAAAGACGTAGCGAAAGATGGAACTGTAAGCGAAAAAAATAAGAAAACCGCGGAACTGCTGACGCATCTCTTCAATAACGATCCCAATAAAAAAGATGCCTACATCCACATCAGGAACAGATCGAAATGCAACCTGATCGTAAAAATCAGCGGGAGAAAGTTCTATAACCTTACCGTGCCTGCGAACAATGACAATTATATTCTGGTTCCGAAAGGTACATATACTCTGACGACTTCGGTCTGTGATGCCAAATATTCATCGGTCAAAAATATCCAGAAAGATACGGAGATTACCCTGAACACGCGAACTAAATAAAACAAAAACGGCGCAGAAATTTGCGCCGGTTTTTATATTAATGATAATTGATCTTAACCTTTAAATTCGCCCATAGCGATAAATTTTTCCTGTCTTTGCTCTATCAGTTCCCGCTCTGTAAATTTACTGAAGGCCTTGATATTGTGAAGAATAGACTGCTTCACATTCTGGTAAGCAACTTCCGGATCGTATTGTGCGCCGCCAAGCGGTTCCTCAATAATGCCGTCAATGATCTTGTTTTTCAGCATATCGGCCGGTGTTAGTTTCAGCGCATTGGCAGCATCTTCTTTATGGTCCCAGTTTCTCCAAAGGATTGATGAGCAGCTTTCCGGAGCAATTACCGAATACCAGGTGTACTGAAGCATATAAACTTTGTTCCCAACACCGATTCCCAGTGCACCGCCACTGGCTCCTTCACCAATGACATAAGTGAAAATCGGAGTTTTCAGCTTCACCATTTCGTAAATATTTTTGGCAATGGCTTCACCCTGGCCTCGCTCTTCAGCCTCTAAACCCGGATAAGCACCCGGAGTATCCAGAAATGTTATTACCGGAATTTTAAATTTTTCAGCCAGCTGCATCAGTCTCAGAGCTTTTCTGTAGCCCTCAGGATTTGGCATCCCAAAACGCCTGATCTGCCTTTCTTTGGTGGTGCGCCCTTTTTGAGTTCCGATGAACATGACATTTTTCCCGTCGATCTTAGCAAGTCCGCCAACCATCGCCTGATCATCTGCGTAAGACCTGTCACCGTGAAGCTCGAGAAAGGTTCCTTTATCTGCAATCCCGTTTATAAAGTCCAAAGTATACGGACGGTCCGGATGTCTTGATAGCTGCACCGTCTGCCATGGTGTAAGGTTTCCGTAGATCTCTTTCTTTTTTTTATTAATCTTGTCTTCGATCTGGCTGCAGGCCAGTTTCACATCTACACCACTTTCTTCACCAACCATTGAGCAGGTTTGGTACTGCTCCATCAGTTCTTTTATGGGTTGTTCAAATTCTAAATATTCCATCTGTTTCTTGCGAAATTATCCTTCAAATTTATAAAATAATGCTGAATTAGCCCATATGATTAACGGTATTTTTAATCCGGGTAAGGCTTTCATCCTTACCTAAAATATGCAGGATATCGGGAACATCCGGACCTTTCAGTTCGCCAACCAAAGCCAGACGCAAAGGCATCATCACTTTTCCCATACCCAAGGATCTGCTTTCCGCAAAATCATGGATGTTTTGCTTCAGAGTTTCCGGTTCAAAGTCCCACTTTTCCAGTTCTGCAGAAAGAGCTGTCATAGTTTCAGAAGTTTCGGTGCCCCAAGCTTTTTTTGATGCTTTTTCATCATAATGAACCGGTCGCTGAAAGAAGAATTTTCCGCTTTCAAAAATGTCCTTCACGAAAGTGGCTCTTTCCTTCATCAGTGAAATGATTTTCAGAAGCTTTTCGTCTGAAATTTTTGTGTTTTCAAGTTCTTCAAAATTTTTCAAAAGTTCCAAAATTTCCTCATCAGATTTCCTTTGAAGGTACTGGTGATTGAACCATTCTGCTTTCTCTTTGCTGAAACGTGCCCCGGCTTTATGAACTTTATAAAGATCAAATTCTTTCGCCATTTCATCCAAAGTCAGGATTTCTTTATCATCAGAAGGCGACCAGCCCAGCAGTGCCAGAAAGTTGATAAATGCCTCCGGGAAATATCCTTCTTCCCTGTATCCTTTGGAAACAGCACCAGTTTCGCTGTCAGTAAAATTCAGTGGAAATACCGGGAAACCGAATTTGTCGCCATCCCTCTTACTCAGTTTTCCTTTGCCTTCCGGCTTCAAAATCAGGGAAAGATGTGCAAATTGTGGAGCTTCCCAGCCCATCGCTTCGTAAAGCAAAGTGTGTAATCCTAAAGAAGGAAGCCATTCTTCGCCGCGAATCACATGGGAAATTTTCATCTCGTGGTCATCGATAATATTCGCAAAATGGTACGTCGGCATACCGTCGTTTTTCACCAAAACTTTGTCATCCAGTGTATTGGTATTTACGGAGAAATTTCCTCGGATAATATCCTCAAGCTGCAGAATCCTGTCTACCGGCATCTTGAAGCGTACCACATAAGGCACTTTTTTTTGCAGAAGTTCACCAACTTCTTCCTCCGATAGCGTCAAACTGTTTTTCAGGCGGTTTCTGGTATAATTGTTATAGGCGAAAACTTCGCCTTTTTCTTCATATTCCTTACGGATTTCATCCAGTTCTTCCGGAGTGTCGAAGGCGATGTAGGCGTAATCGGTTTTTAAGATTTGCTCGGTGTATCTTTCGTAGATATCCCGTCTTTCACTTTGTCTGTACGGGCCATAGTTTCCGCCGTGTTTAGGGCTTTCATCGGGTATAATGCCGCACCATTCCAGCGCTTCCATAATATAATCTTCGGCACCTTCCACATATCTTGCAGTATCGGTGTCTTCAATCCTCAAAATAAATTCACCACCTTTATTTTTTGCAAAAAGGTAATCATACAAAGCAGTCCTCGCTCCGCCTAAATGCAAAGGTCCCGTAGGACTCGGCGCAAAACGCACCCTCACTTTACCCATACTTAAAATTTTAAGCAGCAAATTTAAGAATTATTGATTTTAAAAACTTTAGAACTGTGAATGAAATTGTTTAAAGTTTTTCAATGCCGTTTCTGGTGGTAAAAGCTTTCATTTTTTTCGCTTCGTTTAAAAGCTGATCGTTGAAAGGCAGTTGATTTTTTGGCGCTTCCTTATGATGAAGGTGATATTGGATGGCAGCGTTCTTGATTTTCTTGAACCCAACGCCTTTTTTTAACAGTCTGAGTGCTATTTCTGAATCTTCACGGCCCCAGCCTCTGATGTCTTCATTGTAGCCATTGACCTCCAGCAGGTCTTTTTTCCAAAAACTCATATTGCAGCCACGCACTTGGAAGATCAGTTTTTCCAGAGGTTCGTTTTTTGGTTTTCTGAAAACATTTAACAAAGGAAGATAAGTGGCATTAAACCGGTTTTTAATGCCTTTGGAAAATGGTGAAAATTTTATCAGGATTTCCTGTTCAGCAATTTTACTCACTTCTTCACTTAGCAAAACCCTTGAACCTGAAAGAAAAGTGTTTGTTTCTGCCAGATGCAGATGGTTTTTCACGAAATCTGGATGAAGAACTGTGTCGCCGTCAACCTGTATAATGTAGTCGCTTTTAGCAGCTTTTATGCTTTTGTTCCTTATTTCTGAGAGCCTGAAACCATCATCTTCATGCCAAATGTGGTGTATGGGCAATGATGTTTTTTGCTGAAATTCCTCAACTAAATTTTTAGTTTCTGAGGTTGATCCGTCATCTGCAATCAGTATTTCATCCGGCAGAACAGTTTGCTTTAAGGCACTTTCCAAAACCAGCTTTAAAGCACGGGGCCAGTTGTAAGTTGCGATAATCAGCGATGCAGTCATGAGGTAAGTTTAGGCAAAAATATTTATTTTTGATTCAATTTAAAATTTTAAATGGATTTAAGCCGGCATAAGAATGTAAACATCGGTTTTTTCGTGATAGATTACTCGGCAGCTGGCGGAGTAGAACGTGTTACGGCAAATCTTATGTCGCAATTTCTGGTGAACGGAATTCAAAACCTTTATCTGCTTTCGCTGAAATCAGGAATTGGGAAACCATCAATGAATTATCCTGAAAATTCTGAATTAAAAATCTTCGATAAAAATAATACGGGTAAGAAATTTTTTGCTGATGAGCTGATAGCTTATCTTAAGCAAAAGGATATTAAGCATCTTATTTTTCAGGCCGATAATATGACCATAGCACTGGAGGTTCTGAGAGGCGCAAAAGCTGCTGGCTGCAAAGCATACCCACAGTATCACGGTTCGCCTTACGCATACCTCAGGAAATATTCTGAGGCGAACAAACCAAATTTAGAAAAAGTTCTTTTCGCAAAAATCACTTACCCTTTCAAGAAAAAAAAGATTAAAAAATTCATTCAAAATTCTGAAGAAGGAGTATTTTGCGTAAGTCACGGTTCGGCAGACGAAATGAAATTTATTTTTAAAAATGATGAAAATATTGCAAAAAAATTAAAAGTCGTTCGTAATCCAATCATTTTAAACGGTACTGTTTCTGCAAAAGAAAAACTCATTACATTGGTCTCAAGGCTTGAGAACAAACATAAAAATGCCTTCCTGGCGGTGAAAGCCTGGGCTTTGATAGCCAATAAATTTCCTGACTGGAAACTCGTTATTCTGGGCGACGGAAGTTTAAGACAAAAAATGGAAAACTTCTGCAAAGAACAAAATATCAATAATGTTGATTTTCCGGGTTTTGTGTCGAACGTGGACGAGATACTTGCAAGAAGTGCAGTATCCCTTAACGTTTCAAATTGTGAAGGTTTCCCGATGGGCGTTGCCGAGGCAATCGTCCAGAAAAATGTAATGGTGATCACCGACAGCGATGGTGGCGCAAAAGATATGGTGATTCATGGTAAAACCGGTCTTGTGTCACCAAAAAATGATGCAGAGAAACTCGCTGCCAATATTGAAAAAGTAATTCTTAATGAAAATCTTCGAAACGATTTAGCAGAAAATGCTTTCCAGAGGCTGGAGAATATGGCAGCAAATGACAATTTTCACACTTGGACAAAAATCCTTTTTAAGAATTGATCAGCTCGGCAGGGAATTCGATTCTTTGATGAGGTCCAATCTCGAGAATATAATTAATCCAGTTCGTAAAGCCATACTTCTTAACAATCTGTTCAGGCAGTTTTTCGTATGGTTTTTGGAGGAATTCTTCGATGCCGTAAGGATTTTCACCATCCCAGACAAAAATATTTGCAGGATTGTAGAAATCGTAATATTTAACGGAAGGATTGTTGGTTACGAGTTTTTTACCAAAACCGACAGCCTCAAAAGTCCTTAGTGAAAGTCCGCCATGTGAACTGTCAAGAAAATCCAGAATGACTTTTGAGTTCATCATGCTTTCCAGGTTTTGCTGATAAGTCATCGGTTCAGTAAAGAAATTTATGTTTTTATTTAATCCCGAAGTGCTTGCTAAATCCTTCGTCAACAGGTTGACGTCGAGCTTTAGATTCAGCGGCTCAATTTTTTCAAGCAAACGCAAAATCGACGGCATCCGCTTCTTCATCATGAATCCGATGTAGTAGATATCGTTTTCGGGGTTTTCCTTTGTCTTTACATGATCAATGTAGAAATTTGTTGTCGGTTTTACATTAGGGAATTCCGGATGCGGATAATCTTTCGGATCAAAGACATAAAAGCTGTCAAAATAAGGAATTACATCTCTGGTAAGCGGATAAAGCGCCAGCCCGTCCCAATGATAACCATACATTTTACCCACTTTTTGTTTGATTTTTTCCAGGAACTCTGTGGGATAAATGTCCGGTCTGATCAGGAGTGCATAATCCGCCTTAGGATGTAAATGGTTTAGCTGATTTTCCAGTTCTTGCCTGTGATTATTGTATTTAAGTCTTTTTTTGAAATTTTTGTCTTTCAAAAATGTTTTCCTGAAAAAATTGTGAATTCTTTGGCCGAAATTTTTGTATTTAAAATTTGTAATGTCAAAACTTACGTTAATTACCTCGAAATCAAGGTTTTCTAAGTTCGACTGTATTGCGGAGTTTATACTGTTGTCTGTCGGTAAACCAAGAATAATTCTTTTTTTCATCCGGGAATTACTTCTTAAACTCCACAATCGTTTTTTCAAGGATTGCTACACATTCCATCAGTTGTTCTTCAGTAATTACCAAAGGTGGTGCAAGGCGGATGATGTTGCCGTGGGTAGGTTTTGCCAATAGTCCGTTTTCTTTTAAAGCGAGGCAAAGGTTCCATGCTGTTGGTGAGTGCTGTGAATCGTTGATAATGATGGCGTTAAGCAAACCTTTCCCGCGAACCGAATGAACCAGATCCGATTTTTCAATGACTTTTTTGATTTCATTTCTGAACTTTTCACCCAGCTTTTCAGCTCTTTCTGAAAGGTTTTCTTCTTCTACCACATCCAAAGCGGCAGTTGCGACAGCGCATGCTAAAGGATTTCCACCGAAAGTGGAACCGTGCTGTCCAGGATGGATCACTTTCATGATATTGTCATTAGCCAAAACTGCAGAAACAGGGTACATACCGCCAGAAAGTGCTTTTCCTAAAATCAGAACATCCGGCTGCACATCTTCGTGGTGGCACGCAATCAGGCGTCCGGTTCTGGCGATGCCGGTCTGTACTTCGTCAGCGATAAAAAGCACATTATATTTTTTACAAAGTTCTGACGCTTTTTTCAGGAAACCTTCATCAGGAACGTAAACTCCCGCTTCACCCTGAATTGGTTCTACCAAAAACGCTGCGATGTTTTCGGCATCTTTTTCCAGTACGGTTTCAAGCTCCTTTAAATCATTGTAGGGAATTTTAACGAAGCCAGGTGTGAATGGCCCGTAGTTGTTGTGCGCATCCGGATCATTTGAGAACGACACGATTGTTGTTGTTCTGCCGTGGAAGTTGTTTTCGCAAACAATGATTTTAGCGTTGTTACCGTGAACGCCCTTCACTTCGTAAGCCCATTTTCTGGCAAGTTTTATCGCGGTTTCAACGGCTTCTGCACCGGAATTCATTGGTAAAACTTTATCAAAACCGAAAAGAGAAGTGACTTTTTTCTCGTATTCACCTAATTTTGAGTTATAAAAAGCTCTTGAAGTCAGCGCTAAAGTTTGTGCCTGCTTCACTAATGCGTCCACAATTTTAGGGTGAGAATGCCCTTGATTTACAGCAGAATAAGCTGATAAAAAATCGTAATATCTTTTGCCTTCCACATCCCAAACGTACACGCCTTCACCCCGTTCCAAAACTACCGGAAGTGGATGATAATTGTGGGCGCCGTGTTTATCCTCTAAATCAATAAAATACTGTGCGTTTTTTTGCTGTGTTTCTGCTGACATCTTTTTGCTTTTTACTTTTTGACAAATTTAAGGTAAATGATTAAAAAACCGCCTTTTGAAAGACGGTTTTTATTTAATGGTCGTATTTTCTGTCCATCACGAAAGTTTCCATGAACTTCGTGGTATAGTTTCCGGCAACGTAATCCGGATCTTCCATCAGCTGCCTGTGGAACGGGATCGTGGTTTTTACACCTTCTACATAAAACTCCTCCAACGCGCGTTTCATTTTAGCAATCGCTTCTTCTCTGGTTTGCGCTGTGGTAATTATTTTTGCGATCATGGAATCATAGTTTGAAGGAATAGTGTAACCACTGTAAACGTGAGTATCTATACGGATTCCGTGTCCTCCGGGAATGTTCAGACTTGTGATTTTCCCTGGGCTTGGCCTGAAATCGTTGTAAGGATCTTCCGCATTAATCCTACATTCGATGGAATGTAGTTTTGGGAAATGGTTAATTCCTGAGATTGGGGTTCCTGCTGCAAGCAAAATTTGTTCTCTAATTAGGTCATAATCAATAACCTGCTCTGTGATCGGGTGCTCTACCTGGATTCTGGTATTCATCTCCATGAAATAGAAATTCCTGTGCTTGTCCACCAGAAATTCTATGGTTCCAACACCTTCATAGCCAATAAATTCCGCAGCTTTTACTGCAGCGTCGCCCATTTTCTGACGAAGTTCATCAGTCATGAACGGAGAGGGAGTTTCTTCTGTAAGTTTCTGATTTCTACGCTGTACGGAACAGTCTCGTTCTGAAAGGTGGCATGCTTTCCCGAACTGATCGCCGGCAATCTGAATTTCGATGTGGCGCGGTTCTTCAATCAGTTTTTCCATATACATACCGCCGTTTCCAAAGGCTGCTACAGCTTCCTGTATTGCAGATTCCCAGTGGTCCTTAAGGTCTTCGGCTTTCCATACGGCTCTCATACCTTTACCGCCGCCGCCTGCAGTGGCTTTGATCATTACCGGATAACCGATTTCTTCGGCAATTCTTGCTGCGTCTTCGTATGATTCAATCAGCCCGTCAGAACCTGGAACACACGGAACGCCGGCCGCTTTCATAGTTGCTTTCGCGTTGGCTTTATCGCCCATCTTTTCGATCTGTTCAGGAGTTGCGCCGATGAATTTAATGCCGTTTTTCTGGCAGATTCTGGAGAAATTGGCATTTTCTGAAAGAAAGCCGTAACCCGGATGTATTGCGTCTGCATTGGTGATTTCCGCGGCAGAGATAATGTTTGGAATTTTCAGATAGGAATCCTTGCTCATTGCAGGGCCTATACACACGGCTTCATCTGCAAATCTTACGTGGAGGCTGTCTTTGTCGGCAGTGGAATATACCGCTACGGTCTTTATTCCCATTTCTTTGCACGTGCGCAGTACACGCATCGCAATCTCACCACGGTTGGCAATTAATATTTTTTTGAACATCTTTTTAGAAATTTTAAATTGTAAATTTTGAATTTTAAATTGATTTTAAATGCATTACATTCAAAATCTATAATTTATAATTTAAAATTCCGATTAAGATGGATCTACAAGGAACAGTGGCTGGTCATATTCCACAGGCGTAGCATCATCCACAAGGATTTTTACGATTTTACCGGAAACCTCGGACTCAATCTGGTTGAAAAGTTTCATCGCTTCGATGACGCAAACCACTTTTCCTTCAGTTACAGAATCGCCTACGTTTACGAAAACGTCCTTGTCTGGGGCTGGTTTTCTGTAGAATGTACCGATCATTGGTGATTTGATGGTGATGTATTTGCTTTCATCAGCTGCTGCCTCAGCTTTTTCTGCTGCCGGAGCCGCTGCCTGCGGAGCTGTAGGCTGAGCCGGAGCTGCTGCATATGGAGCAGTTTGGTATACTGCCGGTTGTGGAACGTAGCTTACCGGGTCGTTGCCAAGCGGAGTTTTAATCGTGATTTCGAAATCTTTCGTTTTGTATCTTACTTCAGAAACTTCTGCTTTAGACACAAATTTGATTAAATTTTGTATGTCTCTAATGTCCATAATTTGTTATTTGAATATTCTTCAAAATTACAAAAAATCAACAAAAAACCACTCAAATTTTATAAAAATGAGTGGTTTTTTGTATGAAAATGAAGGTTTTCTAAACTATTTCTAGTTCTCCTCGCTAGTTTCAGTTTGTTTTTCCATTACTACTTTTCCTCTGTAATAAAGTTTTCCTTCGTGCCAGTGTGCTCTGTGGTATAAGTGCAGCTCACCTGTTGTTGCATCTTTGGCCAATTGAGGAACTTCCGCTTTATAGTGAGTTCTTCTTTTGTCTCTTCTTGTGCTCGACTGTCTTCTCTTTGGATGTGCCATTTTTAATAATTTTTTTGATGAGCGATGAGATTCATCATCTCACCATATTTAAACTATTTTTTTTTTTAATTTTTGTCTTTTAATTTCTTTAAGGCTTCCCAGCGCGGATCAATTTCTTCTTCACCGGCTTGATCTTCTGTCTCTTTTGGACTGTATTTTTCCAGGATTTCCAAATCTTCGTTATCTACATTTGGCGACACTTTCTTCATCGGGATCGACAAGCTTACATCTTCATAAATCAGCTGCGCAACATTGAATGCGTGGTCTGTACTTGGTATGGTGATCACATCTTCGTCACTGTCGTCATACACTTCACCAAATTTCACCAAAACTTTGATTTCGTTCTCAATCGGGTGGTCGAATTCTTCATTCGTGATGTCGCAAACCAGCGTTACCACGCCTTCTGTTTTAATCCAGAATTCCAGAAACGTGGAGTGTTTATCCATCAGCACTTCGGCTGTAATCCTGGGATTTGTGAAGTCCTGTTCAGTCTCAAAAAGTTCAAAGAACGCTTTATTTATCTCAAATTGGAACTTGTGCTTCCCTTCCTTCAGTCCGGAAAATACAACTTCGTAGTTTCTAAACTTGTCCATAAAATGAGGTTGCAAAAATATGCATTTTTTTTGAATTAGCAAATAATTTTTGTTTCAAGTTTCAGGTTATAGGTTTCAGGTTGGTTTTTTAAACCGTTATCACTCTGTTTCTTCCGGCAGATCTTCATCAATTCCGTTTTCTGAAACCATTTTTTTCGGTTGAAGGCGGTTAGTCATCAAATCTTTATAATCGCTCCGGTTTTTGAAAATTTTAATTCCCATAAAAATCGCTTCGCTGAAGCTTCTCTCATCCGCAATATTTTTCCCGGCGATGTCGTAAGCAACTCCGTGATCCGGTGAAGTTCGTATAAAGGGCAGGCCAGCGGTATAATTCACACCTTCTTCGTAAGCGAGCGTTTTGAAAGGTGCAAGCCCCTGATCGTGGTACATTGCTAATACAGCATCGTAATTTTTGTATTTATTGGGCTGGAAGAAACTGTCTGCCGGAAACGGACCAAACGCCATAATGCCGTTATCGAAAAGTTCTTTTATTGCAGGCTCTATGATCTCAGTTTCCTCTTTTCCGATGGCGCCGCCGTCTCCGGCATGGGGATTAAGCCCTAAAACCGCGATTTTCGGTCTTTGAAGCTGGAAATCTTCTATCAGGCACTGGTTCAGTAGCTTAATCTGTTTTTTTATCTTTTCCTTAGAAATATTTGCAGCCACTTCTGAAATTGGAATGTGATGGGTGGAAACGGCTACCTTTAAATCATCGGTTACCAAAAACATCAGCCCTTTTTTACCGAATTTTTCTTCAAGATAACCCGTGTGTCCAGCGTGTTTGAAACCTTGCTTAAGCATTTCATCTTTATTGATTGGAGCCGTAACCAATACGTCGATGTCGCCTTTCACCAAGGCTTCTGTTGCGGCTTCCAGAGAATCAATCGCCATTTTTGTGGATTCTTCCGTAGGTTTTCCCAAATCTACATTCACGTTGTCTTTCCATAAATTGACCATATTGAGTTTCCCGGGCTGTGCCTGCGAAGCTTCAGTGATATAATTAAAATTTACCGGAAGTTTAAAAATATTTTTCTGATAGGTAAAAAGCTTGCCCGAACCAAAAATAACCGGCGTGAAGAAATCTGTAATGGACTTGTCATTCAGCGATTTCATTATGATTTCCGGGCCGATCCCGTTGAAATCTCCTACAGAAATGCCGATTCTCACTTTTTGATGTTTAGAACTCATAATTATTGGTTATCTTTGAAAAATTGATGAATTTACAAATTTAGTAAAAACTATCTTATGTTCACGGGAATTATTGAAGCTGTAGGGAAAGTAGAAAACATAGAAAAATCGGGTTCTAACATAAATTTCACTTTGAGCTGCCCTTTCACCGGGGAACTGAAAATCGATCAAAGCCTCGCACATAACGGATGCTGTCTCACAGTTGTTGAAATAAACGGTGGTAGTTATGTTGTGACGGCCATCGATGAAACTTTAGAAAAAACTAATCTTGGAAATTGGGAAGTGGGAACGGTCGTTAATTTGGAGCGTTGTATGAAAATGGACGGACGGCTGGACGGGCATATTGTGCAGGGACATGTAGATAAAACTGGCGAGGTTATTGCTGTCGAGGATAAAGATGGGAGTTACTTTGTTACCGTTCAGTACGATGCAGGCGGCGGTTTTATAACGGTTCCGCAAGGTTCCGTAAGTGTGAACGGAATAAGCCTTACCGTGGCAGACAGTGGAGAAAATCAGTTTTCTGTAGCCATTATCCCTTATACGTGGGAATTTACCAATATGAATTTCCTGCAGGTCGGCGATAAAGTAAATCTTGAATTCGATATCATAGGGAAATATATTGCTAAATTAATGTCAAAGCAGAATGCCATTAAGCCATAAGTACAAAGGTTACAGTTTAAGGAACAGGATTTTCTGGGGATTTTTGATCATATGCCTGCTGAGTATTCTAGGCTCATCAGTGCTTTCGTTCATTATCCTGAAAAACAATGCCATACAGCAGAGCAGAACAGATCAGCAGAAAAAATCCGATGCGCTGATGGCGTCGTTGGATTATGCGGTAAGTCATGAGCAAATGTCGTCAGAGGATCTTCCGAGAGTTCTCGCCAATAAAATATATGAAATCTCAGATATCAGTAAGGCTGACGTTATTATTTATGATTTGGAAGGCCGTTATCTTGTTTCCAACAAAGACCCGAATCTTGTCTCACAAAAAAAACTTCCGATAACAGTCATTAACGATGTTCTCGGCAGCAACAAACGGGTGGATTTCCAGACGTTCGATGAAAATCTTCAGGCCAACGTTATGTCATCTTATATGGTGCTGAAAAACAATTCGCTGGAGCCCATTGGTATCGTTTATTTTCCTTACTATCACAGTGATGATGTTTATCTGGAGGTTTTTAATAAATATGTTCTGTACATCATTATTGTTAATCTTTTTATCATCGCATTTGCGGTTTGGCTGAGCTGGATAATTTCTAAAAACCTCACCAATGCCTTAACAAAGTTTTCAGAATTAATCAACCGTCTTACACTTTTTGATAGGGATATGAAACCTATCCGTTATTATAAAAATGACGAATTGAGCTCGCTGGTGAAATCTTACAATAAAATGATTCTGCAGATCCAGGATCAGAAGGAACGATTATCTTTTACAGAAAAAGAGCAGGCATGGCGCGAAATGGCAAAACAGGTCGCACACGAAGTGAAAAATCCCCTCACGCCGATGAAGCTCACCATTCAGAATTTCAAAAGAAAGTTTAATCCCAACGATCCGGATATCATTAATAAGGTCAATCAAATGTCGGATTCTGTAGTAGAACAGATTGATATGATTGCTACGGTGGCTTCGGCATTCTCGCAGTTCGCACAGCTTCCGGAAAAACACAATGAAGTTTTTAATCTGAATAAGGAGATGGCGAGTATTGTCCGCATTTTTAATGATGAAAATATTTTCGTGCACGCTAACCGCGAAGATATTATGATCAATATGGACAAGATTTACCTGAACCGAATACTGACCAATCTGATAACCAATGCGCAGCAGGCAGCGGATGAAAGCCGCAAATCGATGATTAATGTAGATATGGAGCAGAAGCACAAGCGCGTAGTGATTACTGTGGAAGACAATGGGGTTGGAATTCCTGAGGAAATGTATGACAGGATTTTTGAGCCGAATTTTACTTCCAAAAATTCGGGAATGGGGCTTGGGCTCACTATGGTTCGCAAAATGGTGGAAGATTACAAAGGTGAAATTACCGTGATATCAGAGGTTGGTAAAGGCACCAAATTCACCATTACTCTACCTGCTAATATTTAATGAAACCTTTCACATTTCAGCAATTTACCGTCAATCAGTCTGAGGATGTATTCCGTGTTGGCACCGATGGCGTTTTGCTGGGAGCCTTAGCAAATATTTCAGATAAAAAAAGAATTCTTGAAGTGGGTACCGGCAGCGGATTAATTTCCCTAATGCTCGCCCAGCGAAATCCCGATTGTCAGATTACCGCGATTGACATCAACGAAAAAGCAGTTCTGCTGGCGAAAGAAAATTTTGAAAATTCACCGTTCTCAGACAGGCTTTCGGTCATGCAAAGAGATTTCAAGAATTTTCATAATGGTGAACCTTACGATTTAGTCGTTTCAAATCCGCCATATTTCGACGAAAATTCTTCTGCCAAAGACGCCGTTGCCAGACAGAAAATCGAACTTGATTTTAGTGATCTGATCAGGAAATCTTCACAATTAATTAGTGATGAAGGCACTTTTTGTGTCATAATTCCTTTCGAATCCGGACCTGAATTCATCAGTGAAAGCCGTCTGCAACAATTTCAGTTAATCAGAAAAGTAAACATCGCAGGGATTATAGGCTCAAAACCCAAACGTCTTATCCTCGAATTTTCAAAAACCGAAAAAGTTTTAATAGAAGAGCACTTGACGATTGAAAAAAGCCCGCGGCAATATTCCGAACAGTATATTGAACTTACAAAAGATTTTCACGTCTTTGGCAAATAAAAAAGTCCCGCACTGCAGGACTTTTGATGTTTTTTTAAATCTTAATCTTATTCAAAAAGTTCGGTCGTTTCCATTACGGTTACTGCGCCGTCTTCACATTTAATCGCTTCGCCCGGGAAGTTGTGGATCATATGGTAATCATGAGTCGCCATCACCACTGCTGAATTACCTTCCTGCGCCACTCTTTTAAGCAAAGTCATAATTTCGTTGGAAGTTTCAGGATCCAGGTTTCCGGTAGGTTCGTCGGCCAAAATCAGGTCCGGATGGTTCAAAAGCGCTCTCGCAATGGCTACACGCTGCTGTTCGCCCCCGGAAAGTTCATGCGGCATTTTGTGCTTTTTGCTTTTCATCCCGACACTTCCCAGAACTTCATTAATCCTATCATCAATTTTTATGGAATCTTTCCAGCCGGTCGCTTCCAGAACGAATTTAAGATTTTTTTCTACCGTTCTGTCCGGCAAAAGCTGGAAATCCTGGAACACAATTCCAAGTTTTCTTCTCAGATCCGGAATTTGCGAAGTTTTCAGGGTTGCAAGGTCAAAACCGGCAACGTTTCCTTTACCGTCCTGCAGCGGGATATGTCCGTAAAGTGTTTTCAGAAGCGAACTTTTGCCAGAACCTGTTTTTCCGATCAGGTAGCAGAAGCGCCCTTTCTTGATGTTCAGGTTCACATTGGTAAGAACCGTGAAGTTTTTCTGCGCAATTCTTGCATTTTGCAGGCTAATGATGTTGTCTCCCGAAATATTACTGTGTGGCATTTTTATAAAAAAAAAAAAATTGGATAGCTTCAAAAGTAAATAAAACTTTACTTTTCACCTAATTTTTATCACTTTTTAACAACAAAAAATGCCTGAAAAATCTCTTTTTCAAGCACATTTGTATATGATAATAAAAGAATTATCTCTTAGCGCGGGATGCACTAACGGTCAAACTCTTTCTGCCTTTTGCTCTTCTTGCAGCCAAAACTCTTCTACCGTTTGGCGTAGACATTCTTTCTCTGAAACCGTGTTTGTTTCTTTTCTTTCTTTCTGATGGTTGGAATGTTCTCTTGCTCATTTCTAATATCTTTAGTGTAAAACTGTATCTTGATTTTCAGACTGCAAAAATACAAATAATTTTAAACCTCACAAATTAATTTTCAAAAAATACCTTCAACTTTTCTGCACACGGGACCCTCTGTATTGCAATTAATTATGGCGTGCACTCGTTTCCTCTCTCCGGCGCTCGCTGCGCTCGCGCCTCCGTTCGGTCACTCGCACCGCGCTATCCGCTCATACTCCTCGCGCCAGGGCTTTGTCCCACGCCTGCTGTGGGGTAACCGCTACTATCGCTCACGCAGTGGATGCCGTGTACATTTAAATTCTATTATCCACTACAAAATTCTGACGTCTGACCTCTGAAATCTGACATCTTAAAACTACCTTTGCAAAAAACCAAAAATTTATGTTCACAGCCTCCGAACTTCTCGATATCAACCAGCTTTTAATCCCGGAAAATAAAATTGTCATCATCACCCATTACAATCCGGATGGTGATGCCATTGGCTCTTCGCTTGGACTGAAACATTATCTGAAAGCCAAGGGTTTGGATGCGGAAGTTGTGGTGCCCAACGATTTTCCGAAATTCCTGAAATGGATGCCGGAAGCCAAAAAAATCACGATTGCCGATTACAAGAGAAAAAAAGCATGGGAAATTATAGACGCTGCGGATGTCATCTTCATCCTTGATTTCAATGCATCACACCGTGCAGGAAATCTGGTGGGCCCGTGGATTGAACGTGCAGAAGGCGTAAAAATCCTGATCGATCACCACCAGCAGCCGGAAAATTTTGATTTTGTGTACTCCGATACCACAATTCCGGCGACATCACAAATGGTTTGCCATTTTATCGATGCGATGGATGACCGCGAACTTGTGAATAAAGACATCTCAGAATGCCTCTATACGGGAATTATGACCGATACCGGCGGTTTCCGTTTCCGTTCCACTTCGGCTGCGACGCATCATATCATTGCAGATCTTATTGAAAAAGGAGCCGATCCGGCGATGATTTCAGCAAGTACATGGGATACCAATACAGTTTCAAGGCTGCATTTGCTGTCGCTCATTTTGTCAAGAATAGAAATTGTAAAAGACGGCAAAGTCGCCATTCTCTATCTGAAGCGCGACGAACTCAAGGAATTCGGTTTTGAAAAAGGAGATACCGAAGGATTTGTAAATTATGGACTGAGCGTTCTCGGAACCAGAATGTCTGCCTTTTTTATGGAGGATCTGTATGAGGATTTCATCAAAATTTCTTTCCGCTCAAAAGATGATGTGGATGTGAACCAATTCTCACGAAAATATTTCAACGGAGGCGGTCACATTAATGCAGCAGGAGGAAAATATTTTAAAAACATTTATGAGACCATAGAAGATTTTAAAGAAAAAATTAAAGAAGAAAATTTCTAATATAAGTTAAAATGAAAAAAGTTTTATTTCTATCGCTGTTAGCACCTATGTTATGGTTTGCGCAAAGCAATGATTTGTCCCAAAAATTTAAAGTAGAAGTAGGATTTCAAGGTCTTAATTTTGGTTTTGAGCAACCTTTGTCCAGAAAGATGCTTTTAGATATTAATGCCGGAATTGGAGGGCGTGTAAATATTCCTGCTGGGAGTTCTATTGAGTACAGACTTGGCGTTACTTCGTCGGAAACTTATTTATCTCCGTTTTTTAGAACGCAGCTCCGTTATTATTTTAACAGAGATGCAAGGGCAGCAAGAAATCACAGTTTAGAAAACAACTCAGGAAGTTTTATAGGTTTTCAAACCAAAATGGTTTTTAATAAAAGTGTTGATGATGTTTTGGTTAGCGATGTTCATTTTGGCCAGCAACTTCCTTTGGGTAAGCATTGGATTTACAGATATCATTTAGGAGTTGGTTTAGGGTTTAATTTGGCACAAGGGATGGGTGCTTTTTATCCTGCTGTAGGTTCTACTTTTGGGTATGTTTTTTAAAAAAAATAACAACCCTTCAATTTGGGTTGTTTACTTTTAATAGGCTGTTAATTATGAAAATGTTCAGTCAATTTTTTAATGAATTAATGGATTAAAACACAAAATGTTTCGGCAAATTATGCAGCAGTTCCGTATTGATAATCGCTGCGCAAACTTCCGGTTTTTCCCAATGTCCGTTGTGCCCGCAATCTAAAATGTAGGATTTAATATTGGTTTTGTCGGGCAGATTTTTAATCATCACCTCGGTTTTTACGGCGTTGTCGTGTTTCCCGGCAATAACTAAAATTTTCGCATCCAGATTTTCGAGAACCTGTTTTTTGTCAGTCCGCTCGATCATTCCTTTCACGCAGGCTAAAGCACCTTCCGGTTTTGTAGAAAGTGCTATGTCCTTCGCGAGTTCTATCTTGCCTTCCAAAATATCTTTTTCGTTGGGATTAAAAAGGTTGGGAATTCCGGCAGCGACGTACGTCCTGAAATTTTCCAGAATAATCCTGAAACTTTTGCGGCGCTGCTCCTTCTTTTCTTCATCATCAGAAAAAAAAGTTGAAAAGAAAAGGGTGACTGATTTCAGGACTTCCGGATATTTTTCGGCGAAGGCGAGTGAAGTGTAACCGCCCATCGAATGGCCCAGAAGATGAAAATTTTCCAGTTGCAGTTTATCCGTAACTTCCTTCACTTTTTCTGCCATCAGTTCCATCGTGTGCACTTCACCGTAAATATCGGAACGGCCGTGTCCCGGGAGATCAATTTTTATCAGACGGAATTTTTTTGAGAGATATTGCTCCATATCATCCCAAATCAAGAGGTTCTCCATAAAGCCGTGAAGCATTACAAGATTTTCAGATCCGTTTCCGGTAATTTCGTAATTGAGCATTTTTTTTAATTTAATTCAGAAATAAATGTCCACATAATCAGTCAGGCCGAAACATTCAACCATATTCTGCATTCGCCAGTATTTCCGCTTCTGGGTCGCCAGAAACGTTTGTGGCCCGGTGCGCAGGCATTTTCCGCCGTTGGATTTTATATTAGTTTCTACAGTGCCTTCGAAAGCAAGTTCTTTCCCGGAAATCTGTATCACTTTACCTTCAATTTTCAGATAGTCTGATCCGCGTTTTTGGCTGCCGGAGACTTGATATTCATTTTCGGCGGTCTTTTTAAAATTAATGCTTCCGGGCTTATCCCAGCTGATCCACTGAAGTGTCAACGGATGTTTTCCGCTGAGGTCTTTCAGGCCGCTGTCTTCATTTTTGCTGTCCAAACTGGTCCCCTGCGGAGTTGAACTCTGGTTCGGTTCATTCTCAGGATTTATATTCTCCACCGGCTTCTCAACAAAAATGGTTTCTTTTTCTACCGCAGTTGGTTGTGTAGTAGTGGCTGATTGTTTTTTTGAACAGGAAAAAACCATCATCGCCATGCCCAAGATAAGATACTTTTTCATCGCATTGATTTGTAAACAGCTCAGAAACATACAAATATTATGCAAAGGCCGGTATTTGTTTTTCCGGATTAACAGCTGATGTCGATATAATCTACAAATCCGTCGCCATTTATTTTATCCTGCAGACGCCAGAAATTGCCTTTCCCTTCATCAAAAAATGTGGTTTTATTCGTGCGGTCATAGCGTGATCCGCTGATCTTTTGGGAAATCTTTCCTTCAAAATTCAAATGTTTTTCAGAAACCCTTTGTATGGTTCCTGTTATCGATAGATTATTGTGGCCAGCCTTTGCCTGCCCGGCAACGTCATATGTGTCGCGGCCTTTTTTCTGGAAACTGATGGACCCATTTAGTGCCGGGACGCCATCAGTACTGAACTTCAGGTTGTGGCTTCCGGATAAATCTGCGAAACGGTTTTTATCGTTCAGGGTTTTTATGCTGTCGTTGTATTTGGTTCGTGCAGCATTTATGGAATCGATGCTCGCCAATGTGTCCTTCAACGCCTTATTTTCTGTGGGACTATTCTTTTTACAGGAAAATAAAAGCGCAACAATTGCAATAGGGACCAGTATTTTCATTGGTGTATGTTTTCAACAAATATAAAAAATGAGGCTGAAGTTTTTAACAGTCTCATTTTAAAATTCAGCATTAAAATTATTTTTTTGATTTATAGTAATTCACTCCGCATTCCAGGAATTTTTTGAAATCTTCCTTAGGCATGTATCCTGAAACCGGAGTATTGATCACCTGGCCTTCGGGAGTCACCAAAACATAATGCGGTTGCGAATTATTATTGAAGTTCACCTGCTGAAACATACTCCACCGGTCGCCAATCGTCTTGATTTTTTTCATTTGCCCGCCGCCCATATCGATTTTCGTTTGCTGGTCTGCGGGAAGCTCTTCTTTATCATCAACATACAGCGAGGCTAGTACCACATCATTTTGCAAAATCGGTAAAATATCGGGTTCGCTCCAGACAAATTCCTCCATTTTACGGCAGTTTTCGCAGCCATAACCGGTAAAATCTATGAGAATAGGTTTGTTTTCCTTTTGAGCCAGCTGTACAGCTTCAAAATAATCGTGCGAGGGATGCATACCTAAAATTCCGTCGCCTTCTTTGTGGAAATAGCTCACGTTGATTGGAGGCAAAATTCCGGAAAGCATCTGCAGTTTTGGTCTTTCGGACGGGAATAATCCCTGAATCAGATAGATTAAAAATCCAATTCCTGCAACTCCAAAAACCTTTCTCGTTAAAGAAATCTTTGGTTTTTTATCATCGTGTGGAAACCTGATTAATCCGAATAAATAAAGAATCAAACCGATTGTGATGATGATCCACAGTACAATGAACAGTTCTCTTTTCAGCAGGAAGGTTTTTGAAACTAAATCTGCTTTTGACAAAAATTTTAAAGCCAAGCCCAGTTCGATGAATCCTAAAACTACTTTCACGGTGTTCATCCAGCCCCCGGATTTTGGCAAACTTTGTAAAGCCTGAGGAAACAGTGCGAGCAAACCGAAAACGATTGCCCAAGCCAAACCGAAACCGGCAAGTGCAAAGGTGAGGAGCATCGGAACATTAGAGGAGCCTGTAACCGCACTTCCCAGTAAACTTCCTAAAATCGGGCCAGTACACGAGAATGAAACGATCACCAAAGTAAGTGCCATGAAGAAAATCCCGATCAGTCCGCCGGCTTCTTCCGCTTTTGAGGATTTGTTGGCAATGGAACTTGGCAATGTGATGTCGTAATATCCGAAGAAACTTCCCGCGAAGAATAAAAATATCAGGAAAAATGCGATGTTCAGCCAAACAGAAGTGGAGATTTCATTGAAAATATTACCGGCGATTCCATCGATTAAATGGAACGGAACACTCAACAAAACAAAAATTAAAAGAATAAAAAATCCGTAAATTATCGCATCACGCCTTCCTTTAGCCTTATCTTTTGATCCTTTTGTAAAGAATGAAACCGTAAGCGGAATCATCGGAAATACGCACGGTGTAAGCAACGCAATCAGCCCGCCTAAAAATCCGAGCAAGAGGTAGGTCCAGTAATTTTCGCTGTGTTTTTCTTTTACGGTTCCGCAGTCTGTTAGGGGATTGTTAAAGTCAAGCGAATTGATTTTCAGGTTTTTAGGATCAAGTTTTTGAATTGAAGCAGCTCCTGCTGAAGCTGTGCTTGCGCTATCGGCCGCAGCGGTTATAAGTGCACTCGCAGAATCTTTTTGTGGAGTTTCTGCTGCAGTTTCTGCTGTTTTGCTTTCTTCAATTTTTCCTGTCGGGGAAACAGATTTTTCAAACTCTAAAGTATTGGGAGCCAGGCAAACCCGGTCGTCACAGGTTTGGTAAGTAATTTCCACCGCAGCAGTTCCGGGTTTTGCCGGATCTTTTAACTTAAATTTTCGTTTAAACAGTGCTGAATTGGAGTAATAAACGATCTGTGCACCAAACGCTTCAGAATATTCATCGTGTTTTTTTCCGACTTCCACCGTTCCGCCAACCGGTACGATGTTATCACCAGAAATTTTCATTTCTGTGGGAATTCCTGAATCCGGAGGTAAATCTTTGGAATAAATATGCCAGCCGCTTTCCATCGTTGCCGTGAGAATGGCTTCATATTCGCCGTTGGCAAGTGGCTTTATGTCGTATTTAAATTTTACAGGATCTTTAATCTGCGCTGAAAATGCGGTAAAAAATAAGGTCAGAATCAGGATAAACCAACTTCTAAATTTCATGTTCACTTTTTTAATAAGCCCCCAAAAATAAAGAATTTATTTTTGCTTTCCGGGACGTTTACGGCAAATGATTTGGGAGCGTTCAAACGAAATTTCGTGGGTTTTGCTCCGGAAAAACTTCCCGGTTTCGGCTGTTCGTACCTTTCCGATTTCGGCGCCCGAAAACCCGAGTTTCCGGATAATTTCAGTGACAATAAAAGGTTCTAAAGCAAACAGTTTTTTCCGGTTTAAAGTGAATTCAGTATCAGGTTCCCCGGTGCACAGTTCTTTAAAACTCTGTTCCACAATATTTTGTAAAAAATCGCTGGCCGATTTCATATAAGCGAGGGAATCGCTGAAGTTTTTCAGAAAATTATCATTGGTTTCCAGTAATTTAGGCACAATTTCGTTGCGGATTTTATTTCTTAAATATTCATTTTTTTGATTGGATAAATCTTCCCTGAAAACAATACCTTTTTCTTGTGCAAAGCGGTAAATTTCATATTTAGGGTAATGCAGAAGCGGCCGCAGAATTTTGTGGTCATTCTCCGGAATTCCGCTCAAGCCTTTAATGCCTGAACCTCTTGATAGGTTGATTAAGAAGGTTTCCAACTGATCGTTCAGATGGTGCGCGGTTACCAGATATTCAAGATTTTCTGTTTCCTGAATATTCCGGAAAAATTTATAACGCAGTTCCCTTGCCCAAAGCTGAATTGAGCCTTCTGGTTTTTCATCTTTTTCGGAAACTTCATAAAGATGAATTTTAACCTGATTCTTATCGCAAAAGTCCTCAACCAGTTTGGCATCAAGGTCAGAATCACTACCTCTCAGTTTGTAATTGATGTGCGCAATCTGGAATTTTATACCGGAATTAGCGAACAGATGCGCCAAAACCATGGAATCTGCACCGCCGCTTACGGCTAACAGAAAATTTTTCGCCCCGTAATTTTCGAGAAGATTTTCCATTGATTTTTTGAAAGCTGAAAGCGAAAGCTGGCCCACGAAATCGAGTGTTTACGCAAATATAAGGCACTTTTTCAAAATGAATTTTGTACTTTTGGACATATCTATAGCAAAAAATTTAAAATTTATGGTAATGAAAGCAGGTAAATTTTTGGCAGTCGCCATTACAGCGCTTACGCTCACCAGCTGTGTGAGCCGGAAGCAGTACGATGCTCTGAATCTGAATTACAAACAGAGTATTGAAAATCTCGCTGAAAGACAGCGCGAAATCCAGGATTTGAAATCTGTAAATTCCGGTTTGACGAGTGAAAACTCCCTTCTTAAAGATCAGAATAATGCCCTGAAATCTTCCCTTGATGCCTGCCTCTCTAACGCAGGAAAAGGTTCGGCAAACATCGACAAACTAATTGGAGAGATCAATGCGTCAAACAAATATATCAAGCAGCTGATTTCTACAAATGCGAAAAACGACAGCCTGAATCTTGCGCTTTCAAACAAACTTAAGCGTTCGCTGGATAATGTTGCCGATCAGGATGTACAGGTGAAGGTGTTAAAAGGTGTTGTAATGATTTCATTATCAGATAAAATGCTTTACAAAACGGGTGATTATAATGTGCTTCCGGCGGCCCGTGAAGTGTTGGGTAAAGTTGCTGCGGTAATCAAGGATTATGACACTTATTCAGTTCTTATTGAAGGAAATACAGACAATGTACCGCTGAATTCTGCAAATCTTCCGCGTGACAACTGGGATTTATCAGCACTTAGAGGAACTTCTATTGCAAAGATCCTTCAGAATGATTTCGGTGTAAATCCAAACCGTATTACTGCCGGCGGTAGAAGCGAATATAATCCGAAAACCACCAATGCGTCAGTTTCCGGAAGAGCTGAAAACCGTAGAACCGAAATCATCATCATGCCTAAATTGGATGAGTTCATGAAGTTGATGGACATCGCTCCGGTTAAAAACTAGTTTTTTAAAAATTTAAATAATGGCGTTGCCGGTGTTTTATGCATTGGCAACGCTTTTTTATTCAGGCTAAATTCTTATTTTCGTTTGAAATTTGTGAGTTTATGAGTTTTTTTGAAGAAAATTGTCCCGAAATGGATCGCTACCTTGAAAACAGTGCTTCGGATGAGCCTGAAATTTTGAGGAAACT
The DNA here is from genome assembly GCF_900187185.1 of Chryseobacterium taklimakanense. Classification (NCBI taxonomy): domain Bacteria; kingdom Pseudomonadati; phylum Bacteroidota; class Flavobacteriia; order Flavobacteriales; family Weeksellaceae; genus Chryseobacterium; species Chryseobacterium taklimakanense. The sequence continues at coordinate 1,346,197 of NZ_LT906465.1, read as the reverse complement.
GCGCCGGGAAACTTACCTTAAAACCACGCAGCCGCATATGATTTCCGGGTATCAGCAGGGAAGGCTTCTGACGATTATTTCTAAAATTCTACAACCGTCAAATATTCTGGAAATCGGGACCTTCACAGGTTACGCCGCACTTTGTATGGCCGAAGGTTTGGCAGTTAACGGCAAACTTACAACACTGGATATCAATGAAGATCTGGCTTACATCCCAAGAAAATACTTTGCTGAAAGCGGATTTTCAAGTAAGATCAATTTTTTAATTCAGGATGCCAAAGAATTTCTGAAACAGAGCGATGAAGTATACGACCTTGTATTTATTGACGCAGATAAAGAGAATTACGTTCAGTATTTCAAACTGATAAAACCGCGCCTGAAATCAGGCTCTGTGGTGATGTTCGACAATGTTTTGTGGTACGGAAAAGTGCTCGAGGACAACCCGAAACAGACTTCAACCCAAAAAATAAAAGAACTGAACGAAATGATCGCCAAAGATGCTGATTTTGAAAATCTTATTTTACCTTTGCGCGATGGCCTCAATGTGCTTCGCAGGAAGTAAAGAAATTGATGCACAACATCTGAAACCTTAATTTATGGATAAAGCAGTTTGCGTAGTAATGGCGGCTCCCGTTCGCGAAGTGGCCGAGGAACAGGCAGAAATGGTAACACAGATTCTTTACGGCGAATCGATGGATGTGCTGGAATCCGGAAAATACTGGTCGAAAATCAAAATGCATTTCGACGGGTACGAAGGTTGGGTTGACAGCAGGCAGATAAGGCCTGTTTCTGAACAGGACCTTGCCACCAGAAAAGTCAGTACCATTACAGAGAATTTCCAGACTGTGATTATGAAACAGGGCAGGACGCTTCTTTCTATGGGTTCTGAAGTAGAATTTCCGACAGTTGTGAGCAGAAGAAGCCACGATTTGCGTGAAAGCATAGTGCTGACGGCGCAGGAACTTCTAAACATCCCTTATTTGTGGGGCGGAAGAAGCTTTTTTGGGGTCGACTGTTCTGGTTTTGTGCATCTGGTTTATAAAATCAACGGTATCAAGATGCCCCGCGATTCTTATCAGCAGGCTGAAATTGGTACGCCATTAACTTTTCTGGAGGAAAGCCGACCAGGAGACCTTGCATTTTTTGAAAATAAAGACGGAAGGATTATTCACGTAGGAATCATGATGGAAAACCAGAAAATCATTCACGCTTCCGGAAAAGTAAGGATCGACACGCTGGATTCACAGGGTATTTTCAACAAAGAGATTAATGAGCATTCTCATAAACTGCGTTTTGTGAGGGATGTAATAGGATCGTAAAGTATCAAATTGCAGTTTCTCTACAACATATTCATCAGTTTGATGGTTTTCGGCTTTAAAGTCGGAGCGGCATTCAATTACAAACTGAAGCGCGGTTTGGCAGGAAGAAGGCAAAGCTGCGAAACTGTAAAGTCGAAATTTTCAAAAACAGATAAAGTGATCTGGATGCACGCGGCAAGCCTTGGAGAATACGAGCAGGGCCTTCCGGTTCTGGAACGGCTCAAAGAAAATCTCCCCACGCATAAAATTTTAATCACTTTTTTCTCACCTTCCGGTTATGAAGTGGTGGTAAAGAAAAACCACATCGCTGATGCGGTTTGCTATCTTCCCTTTGACCTGAAGAAATGGGTGAGCGAATTCGCAAACCATTTTCATCCCGATATTTTCTTTACTGTAAAATACGATTACTGGTATAATCTTTTGAATGAACTCAGGCGAAAGGGCGTTAAAACCTATGTGGTTTCGGCGCTGTTCTATGAACGTCAGGTATTTTTCCGCACCTACGGCGAATGGTTCGTTGCAAGCCTTAAAAAAAATATTGATTGGTTTTTTCATCAGACTAAAAGCTCCTATGCGTTAGCTAAAACCATTCATCTTGATAACTCCTCAATTGCGGGCGATACGCGTTTTGACCGTGTAAAACAGATTAAAGTCCGCTGGACACCTGTGGAAGGTATTGATGAATTCAAGGGCAATAAAAAGCTGGTGGTATTTGGCAGCACCTGGGAAGCGGAAGAAGCTGTTGCGAGAATTGTCTTAAAAGGAAACAAGGATATAAAGCTGATTTTAGCGCCACATGATTTAAGACGGGTAGGAAATCTGAAAGAAATGTTCCCGAATGCGGTCCTGTATTCAGAAATTATAAATCGTATTCCCGGGAATCCAAATATAAACCTGATTGATCCTGCGGTTTTGATCGTTGACAGCATCGGCCTTTTGGCAAGACTATATTCTTACGCTGACCTGGCGGTTGTTGGTGGCGGATTTCATTCTGCAGGGCTTCACAACATTCTTGAAGCGGCTACTTTCGGCGTGCCGGTTATTTTCGGGAATCATTACAGAAAAAACCCAGAAGCTGACGCGCTGATCGATGCTGGTGGCGGAAAATCTTTTGCTGATGAACATTATGCCGCAAATTTCATTCTTAAAATTCTTCAGGATGATGCCGCACTGCAGAAAATGGGAAAAAATGCCGGATATTTTATTCAGTCACAGCCAAATGCCACTGAGATTATCCTCAACAAAATTTTAGGACAGTATCTCAATTAAAAAACTTTGAATATTTTATGAAGCCGTTCAAAGCCCAGGTTGCGGTGTAATACAGCGATTTAACCGTGGAAAATTCCAAATAGTCTTTGTAGACGAGATATTGGTCGATCAAAATATTTTTCTTTTTTCTGGAAATACTTGTAGAATGCATCCTGTATTTGGCCATCGTTTTGGGAAGTGGCTTTCCGACGGGGATTTTCTTTAAAAGGTTCAGCCACATGACGTGGTCTTCGCGTTTGCTTCCTTCCGGAAAATATTCTTTACCTACCCGCTGCGAATCATACATTGACGAAAGAAGCGATAACCTGCAGGTTTTTAATAAATTATTGAATGTTACTTCTTTGTCGGCTTTGAAATCTTTTATCTGTGGAATCAGGTTTTCGTTACAGCGTGCATAACTGGAGTAAGCGAGTTCCGAATTTTCTTTTTTCATGAATGCGATCATTTCTTCCAGGAAATTTGGTTCCCAAAAATCATCTGCGTCGAGAAAAGTTATGTATCTTCCCGTAGCCTTCCGCAGCGAAAGGTTTCTGGCGTGCCCCGCACCTCCGTTTTTATCAGCGACGGTCAATTTAATCCTAGGGTCTGAAAGTGTCCTGATGATTTCAACCGAATTATCCGTGGATTTATCATCGGTGATGAGCCATTCCCAATCTGTAAAAGTTTGATTCAAAACCGAACCGATGGTTTCTTTCAAAAATTTTGAAGAATTGAAACAGGGCGTAATGATCGAAACTTCAGGCATTCAAAAGTGTTTCTGCAAAGATAACCAATCAGCTTTCAAATTATTAATATATTAAATTCAAAACCTTAAATTTGTCCGTTACAAAGATTTATTCAGTTTAATTTTCAACTATTCATTATAAAATGTTCTACGACCATAAGCAGATTGACCAAAAGTGGCAGAAATACTGGGAAGAAAACCAGACGTATAAAACCTTAAACGATACTTCAAAACCGAAATTTTATGTTCTGGATATGTTCCCTTATCCGTCCGGTGCGGGGCTGCACGTGGGGCATCCGCTGGGTTATATCGCTTCAGATATTTATGCCCGGTACAAGAGGCATCAGGGGTTCAATGTTTTGCACCCGATTGGTTATGATTCTTTTGGGCTTCCTGCAGAGCAGTACGCGATCCAGACCGGTCAGCATCCGGCGGTTACCACAGAGCAGAACATTAACAGGTACGAACAGCAGATGCGCCGCATCGGTTTCTCTTTCGACTGGAGCAGGGAAGTGCGCACTTCCGACCCTTCTTATTACAAGTGGACACAGTGGATTTTTATAGAATTATTTCATTCCTGGTATAATAACTCTACGGACAGAGCTGAGCCAATTTCTTCACTGATAAGTTATTTCGAAGAATTTGGAACTGAAAATCTCAATGCCGAACAAACTGAAGAATTGAATTTTACAGCTGAAGAATGGAAAAATGCTTCAGAAGACGATAAACAAGACATCCTACTAAACTATCGATTAGCCTTTCGTGCAGAAACTACAGTGAACTGGTGTCCGGAACTGGGTACCGTTCTGGCCAATGATGAGGTGAAAGACGGCAAATCCGAACGTGGCGGTTTTCCGGTCTTCCAAAAGAAAATGATGCAGTGGAGCATGAGGATCACGGCTTATTCGGAAAGATTGCTGCAGGGACTGAATGATATCGACTGGCCACAACCGCTTAAAGATTCGCAGCAGTACTGGATTGGAAAATCACAGGGCGCTGCAGTAAAATTTGAAACAGAAAATGGTGAAGAGATCGAGGTTTTCACCACGCGTCCTGACACCATATTCGGGGCAACCTTCATGGTTTTAGCACCTGAAAATCCTTTGGTGGTAAAACTGACCGCAACTGAGCAGAAAGCCGAAATTGAGAATTATATCGAAGAAACTTCCAAAAAAACAGAACGCGACAGGATGGCCGACGTGAAAAACGTTAGCGGTGCTTTCACAGGAAGTTATGCGGTAAATCCTTTTACAAACAAAAAAATACCGGTTTATATTTCAGATTATGTTTTGATGGGCTATGGAACCGGTGCTGTGATGGCGGTTCCGGCACACGATGAACGCGACCACCGTTTTGCCAAAAAGTTTGGGCTGGAAATCGTAAATGTGATCAAAAATGAAGTAGACATTCAGGAAGAATCCTACGACACTAAGGATTCCGTTTGTGTGAATTCCGAATTTCTGAATGGTTTGAATTATGATGACGCCAAATCCAAAATTATTTCAGAAATAGAAAAACGGGGAATCGGACACGGAACTACGAATTACCGCCAGCGCGATGCGATATTTTCCCGTCAAAGATACTGGGGCGAGCCGGTTCCGGTGTATTATAAAAATGAAATGCCTTATACGCTGCCGGTTTCGGTGCTGCCTTTGGAACTTCCGGAAGTTGAAAAATATTTGCCAACCGAGGACGGCGATCCACCATTGGGGAACGCAAAAAACTTTGCCTGGGACGATATAAACCAAAAGGTGGTTTCTGTAGATTTAATTGATAATAAAACAGTTTTTCCGCTTGAGCTTTCCACCATGCCGGGTTGGGCAGGAAGTTCATGGTATTTCCTAAGATATATGGATCCGAATAATGATGAGGTTTTTACCGATAAAAAACTTTCAGATTATTGGGGCCAGGTTGATCTGTATATCGGCGGCAGCGAACACGCGACGGGGCATTTGCTCTATTCCCGTTTTTGGAATATGTTCTTAAAGGACAGAGGTTATATCAGCCAGAACGAGCCGTTCAAAAAACTGATTAACCAGGGAATGATTTTGGGGATGAGTGCGTTTGTGTTCAGAATTGCGGGTACAAATACATACGTATCCAAAAACATGGCTCATGAGCATCAGACTCAAAAAATCCACGTTGATGTATCATTATTAAAAGGTGATGAACTTGACACCGAAGCCTTTAAAAATTGGCGTCCCGAATTTAATGATGCGGATTTCATACTTGAAGACGGTAAATATATTACCGAGCGCGAAGTGGAAAAGATGTCCAAATCCAAGTACAATGTCGTAAATCCGGATGACATCTGCGAAGAATACGGTGCCGACTGCCTGCGCCTTTACGAAATGTTCCTCGGCCCTTTGGAGCAGTCCAAACCCTGGAATACACAGGGATTGTCGGGAGTTTACGGGTTTTTGAAGAAGTTCTATAATCTTTATTTTGACGGTGATGCGGTTTCTGTTTCCGATGATGAACCTACGAAAGAAGAATATAAAATCCTGCACACTCTCATTAAAAAAGTATTTTACGATTTAGAGAATTTTTCTTTCAATACGTCGGTTTCTTCATTTATGATCGCTGTGAATGAATTACAGAAACTGAAATGCAGCAAAAGGAAGATTTTGGAACCATTGGCAATCATCGTTTCCCCTTACGCACCTCATATTTGCGAAGAGCTGTGGAGTGTTTTGGGACACAGCGAATCCATCGAATTTGCGCCGTTTCCCAAACTGGATGAAAAATATCTTGCTGAAGATGAGATAGATTACCCCGTGAGTTTCAACGGAAAATTGCGGTTTAAGCTTTCGCTGCCTGCTGATCTGGAGGTAACACTGATTGAGGAAGCGATCCTGAAGGACGAAAGAACCGTAAAACAACTGGAAGGAAAATCTCCTAAAAAAGTCATCATCGTTCCGAAAAAAATCATTAATATTGTAATCTGACATTAAGATTTATTGAAAAATTAATTAAAGATTTCATAAAAATTGAGGTTGAATTTTTTAATTATCTAAGAGTCCCTGTTAATTTGAAAAATATATCTAAAAATCAAAAAATATTTTGACAAATCAACAATGTTAACAGCTGTTAACACTGAAAAATTTTGTTTAAGAATGGTTTAAGTTCTTGCATAAATAAAATTTTAACCTTTATTTTACGGCTTGAAAATATTAAAAAAATAATAATTATAATTTAGTTTAATATGGAAATGAATGTTTCAAACACAGAGGAGCAAGTAGTTGCTAGAAAGTCGGGAGGTCTTAATCCTGCAATCATTTTACCAATTCTTTTAGTAATTGGTTTCCTAATTTATTATTTCGTTCTTGGTAATCCCGGAAACTTCAAGGAGGATGCTAGAATTGCAGGACAGGCTTCTGTAGCTATGGCAGACATACCAACGAAAGAGCTTCACCCGGAATCTTTCATGGGAATTGTTTACATGGGAGGTATTATCGTACCAATCCTGATCACCTTCATGATCACCGTAATTGTATTCTCAATTGAGCGTATGATTGTTCTTGGCAGAGCTAAAGGGAACGGAAACCTAGATAATTTCGTATTAAAAGTAAGAAGCCTACTTAACCAAAACAGAATTGATGAAGCTATCGAAGAGTGCGACAGACAAAGAGGTACTGTAGGTAATGTGGTAAGAGAAGGTCTTACAACTTATAAAATCCTTGCTAACGATACCACTATGGATAAAGAACAGAAAATGGCTGCTCTTAACAAGTCTATCGAGGAGGCAACAACTCTTGAGATGCCAATGCTTGAAAAGAATATGATGATTCTTTCTACTCTTGGTACAGTGGCAACGCTGGTAGCGCTTCTTGGTACCGTAATCGGTATGATCAAGGCGTTCTTCGCACTTGGTTCTGGCGGTGGTACTCCGGATTCAGCTGCACTTTCTATCGGTATTTCTGAAGCTCTTGTAAACACGGCTTTAGGTATTGGTACTTCAGCAATCGCGATTATCCTTTATAACTTCTTTACTTCAAAAATCGACGGATTGACGTACAAGATCGATGAGATCGCAATGTCTATCCAGCAGTCTTTCGCTGAATTCAACAAATAATTCTCGGCAGGAGATTTGTATTTTTCAAAAAGAAGTTTAATAAAAAAATATTAATAAATAATGGCGAGAGTCAAACCAAAAAGACACCCGGTAGTTGTAGATATGACTGCGATGTGTGACGTTGCATGGTTGCTTCTTACATTCTTTATCTTGACGACGCAGTTCAAGAAACCGGATGTGGAGACCATCAAACCGCCATCTTCCATTTCAGAAAAACTTTTACCGGATGCCAGTCTTATGACTATAGATGCAACCAAAGACGGTAAATTTTATTTCACACCTGTAGAAAATGGTTCAGAAAGGCTTCAGTTGCTTGATAACATGGGGCAGAAGTACGGAATGAACTTTACAGACCAGGAAAAAGCAGCATTTACAAAAGTTCAGGCAGTGGGCGTTCCTATGACGCAGCTGAAGAGCTTCCTGAAAATGCCGGAAGAGGAGCAAAAAGCGTATAAAAGTCCTACAGGTATTCCGATGGACTCTACAAAAAAGGAATTAATTGACTGGGTACAGCAGAGTCTTGCAGTAAATCCTGATTACAAATTGGCAATTAAGGGCGACGTAGACACTAAGTATCCGAAAATTAAAGGCCTGTTTGAAGGTTTAAGAGATATTGATTTTCTTAAATTCTGGCTTATAACATCACAAGAAGTTGGACCAACAGAATAACCTAAATAATGGCAGAAGTACAAGTACAGGAAAAAGGCGATAAGGGCGGGAAGGTCCGCTCGAAAAAGCAGAGTACGAGGGTAGATATGACACCGATGGTGGATTTGGGTTTCCTTTTGATAACCTTCTTCATGTTTACCACTACATTCAGTAAACCGAACGTAATGGATTTGGGGCTTCCGGCAAAACCGAAAGAAAACCAGAAAGCTCCGGATACAGAAATTAAACTTTCTAACTCAGTCTCAATCCTTATCGGAAAAGATAACAGAGTATTTTGGCATCAGCAGGATAACACTTCCCTTACCGATGCTAACCTAAACGAAACTACTTTCGACAGAGAAGGGATTAGAAAAGTAATTCAGCAGGCAAAAGCAAATGCGGCAGATCAAAGTAAATTTACTGTGATCATTAAGCCGACTGACGATGCAGTATATAAAAATTTTGTTGATATTCTTGATGAAATGGCTATTACCAAAAGTGAACAATACGGTGTAACCGATGTGAAGCCTTGGGAAAAAGCTGTTTACGACAGGAAAGTAGCCGGTGCAGCAACACCTGCGCCTGCAGCAACAAACTAATTTTTAAATAATTAAGAAATGGCAGACGAAACAACATACAAGGATAATCTTACTTTAGATGAAATTGTATTTGAAAACCGTAATAAAGAATACGGTGCCTATGATTTAAGATCAAAATATCCTAAGATATTAACTAAGGCTTTCATTATCGGTACTCTTCTTTTTATACTTTTAGCTGTTGCTCCATTCATCGTAATGAAGATTCAGCAAATGAACAAAGAAGCAACAACCGAAGTTGATGCGAAGCTTGTGGAGGTACTTCAGGAGGATAAGATCATAGAGCCTGAGGAAAAAGAAGCTCCACCACCGCCACCGCCGCCAAAAGTAGAACCTCCGAAAATTGAGGTGATCCAGAACGTGGTGCCGGAACCGAAAAGAGCGCCAAAAGTGGAAACTCCACCGCCGCCAATTACCGAGCAGCTGAAAACTACTACCGGTTTGCAAAACCAGGAGGGCGTGAAAGCTCCGGCTTATACACCACCGCCGCCACCACCATCAACAGGTACTAAGGTTGCGACTGTAGAAGCAAAACCAGCTCCAAGTACTACTGAAATTTATGCAGAAGTAGAACAGCAGGCGGACTTCCCAGGAGGTATCAACTCTTTCAGAACCAAGGTAGCAGACAATTTTGACTCTGGTGCAATGGAAGGAGGCGAAGGAACTCTGAGAACAGAGATTACCTTCGTAGTTGAAAGAGACGGTTCTTTAACTCAGGTAAAAGCTACAGGTCCTAATGCAGACTTCAACAGGGAAGCTGAAAGAACTGTAAAATCTATCAGAAACAAGTGGACTCCAGCCAAGATCAATGGCCAGCCCGTACGTTACAGATTCAGATTACCGCTTACAATGAACTTTGAATAAAAGTCATAAAATTTATTAAAAAAAGAGAAGCATTGCTTCTCTTTTTTTATATTTGCGATATGATGTTTAATTGGCTTTCACTGGTTACCGGTTTTTTTTATATTGTTATGGGAATTTTTGTAATCATTTACAAATTTTTCGTAATAACACTTGATCCGACGGTTTCCTATCTTTTAGGAGGCCTTATGATTGTTTACGGCTTTTTTCGTATATTTCGAGCTGTATACAGATTACGAGAAAATAAAAATGAAGACTAAATTACTGCTTTTTCTTTTAGCAATAGTCCTTATATCCTGTTCAAAAAAAGAGAAACAACCCAAAGAAAAGATCGGGTATAATAAAGGATCAGTCGCTATTGTTACAGATGATTCGTTCAAAAGTGTAACGCAGGCGATGGCTGATGCGTATATGATTAACTATCCTGAAACCTCTGTGAGCGTAAAAGTGCAGAAAGAAGACATGGCTTTTCTGGATTTGCTTAAAAATAAATCCAAACTTATTGTAATGTCCCGTAGTCTTTCACCGCAAGAGATCGCTGAATATGAAAGGGTAATCGATTTAAAGTTTAATCCGGCAAAATTTGCTGCAGACGCCGTAGTTTTCGTGGCGCCGATAAATTCTTCCAGGACAAGCGTAGATGTGAAGGAAATTGAACAAATGCTTAGTTCCACGGAAAAGCAGATTATATTTGACGGAACCAACTCCGGGAATCTAAACTTTGTAGCTCAGAAATTCAACAAAAAACCTTCTGATCTCCAGTTTTCTATCATCAGCGGAAATGCTAATGTCATTAGAGAACTGAACAAATATCCCTCAAAAGTTGGTGCGATAAGCCTGAACACGATTAGCAGGCCATACGGAACCGATGCACAGAACTTAAGGAAGATGGTTAAAATACTTCCTGTAACAGAAAACGGAAAAATGTTTGAGCCAACTGCTGAAAATTTAAGGCAGCTGCAGTATCCTTTTACCCGAATTTTATACCTGCTTACCAACGAAGGAAACTTTGGTATTGCGAACGGCATCATTCGCTTTGCGTGCACACAGCTTGGGCAGATGGTCGTAGAAAAAGAAGGGCTTCAGCCTTACAATATTTTCCGCAGAGAAGTTCAAATGAATTAATAGTTAATTTTAACTTTTTGGAACGGAAATTGTCTAATGAATGAAACAAAATTTTAAATAAAAAAAAGTAAATGAAAAATATGATCAGTTTATCGAAGAAAATTGTTTTAAGCGCCGGGGTTGTTTTTGCAAACTTTGCGTTTGCACAGACGGTACAGGAGGGAATTGCCAATGTAGACAGCCACAAATACGCCAAAGCAAAACAGATTTTTGGCGATATGATTACAAAAGCACCGAATGACGCATCCAACTATTTCTATTTAGGTAACTCATATCTTTCTCAGTTTGATCCGAACTTTGAAAAGGCAGAAGAATATTTCAAGAAAGGTTTAGCACTGGACAGCAAAGGCTACCTTAATAAAATCGGTTTAGCTTCAGTTAAATTAGCTAAAGGTGACAAATCCGCAATCGCGGAGATTCAAAAAATTGTAACAGACTCCAGAGAGAAAGATCCTGAAGTACTTTACAGAGCGGCAGAAGCACTAACAATGTTTGAAAAGGCAAGCTCACCTGATTTAGCGATCGGTTATCTTACAAAAGCTGTGGAAAAAGCTCAGAAAGGTGGTGTGCCAGCTTATTACTACTATTCTCTTGGTGATGCATACAGATTGAAAAAAGATCCTGGAAATGCAATGACAGCCTATGACAAAGCATCTGCGGTTGCTAAGAATAAGGCTTCTGTTTTCACAAGAATGGGTACGCTTTGGATGGCAGCTCAACAATGGAAGCAGGCAAAGGAAAATATCGATAAAGCGATTGCAGTGGATCCGACTTACGCACCTGCTTACAAAGCTTTGGCGGCGTACAACTTCAGATTTCAGGAGAATGCGAAGGTAACGCAGAACCTTATTGATTATACCAAATATGCTGATGAAGACGGTTATACAATGCTTGAAATTGCAAAACTTCACTTCATTAACAATGACTACGATAATGCTAAAACCGTTTTAAACAAAGTTTTTGACAAAGTTGATGACCCAATCAAATACAAACTGAAAGCATATCTTGATTACAGTGCGGACGGAAATTATGCCTCAGCACAGGAAAACTTAAATAAATTCAATTCTTCTGTAAAAGATAAAGAAAGAATACAGCCCGCAGACCGAGGTTTAGAAGGTTTGATTATCGCAGCTTTGGCAAAAGATGAAAAAGATGCAGCCAAAAAAGCTCAGATGATGTCGGATGCTACTGCTAAAGTTGCCATTGCAAAAAATGCTAAAGACCAAACTATGGACTGGGATGCAGAACTTTCAAAAATTCAGAGCGGCGGTGCCATTAACGCAGCTTCTGTAGATGCTGGGCCAACAAGCCCTAAGGTTGAAGGTTTGAAAGCTAAAATAAAAGCCAATCCAAAAGATGTTAATGCTTTGGTAGAGCTTGGTACAGCTTATCAGGAAGTTCAAAACTGGAACGGTGCCATTATGACCTGGGACAAAATGATAGCCTTGTCACCAAACTGGGCTTACTCCCACTATGCAAAGGGATCCGCGTACCAACAGCTTGGTAACCACGATATGGCGGAAGCGTCTTACGAGAAATTCATTGCCGTGGTAAAAGGACAAACCGCTGAAGAACAGGCGCAGAATAAAGAAACAATGTCTTACGCTTACTATTTGGTAGCTTTCTACAACCAGGATAAAAATATCGCAAAAGCTAAAGAATATGCGGCGAAAGCAGTGGAACTGAACCCAGCTTATGCAGATGCAGTGACGCTTAACAATCAGTTGATGAAAAAGTAATTTTCAGAAATATAAATGAATCCCTTTCGAAAGAGAGGGATTTTTTTTCACTAATTTTGAAATATGAAAGTAGATATACTCGCAATCGGCGCACATCCCGATGATGTGGAACTGGGATGCGGCGGAACCATCGCAAAGATGATTTCCGAAGGGAAAACTGTTGCAATTATCGATCTCACCAAGGGCGAACTCGGCACGCGCGGAACTGATAAAACCAGAAAACAAGAAGCTGCTGATGCCGCAAAAATTTTAGGGATTTCTGCACGAGAGAATCTTGAGATGAAAGACGGTTTCCTGCAAAACTCAGAAGAATATCAAATGCGAATCGTAAAAATGATCAGGAAATACCAGCCAGAGATCGTACTGGCCAATGCGACAGATGACCGCCATCCGGATCACGGCAAAGCTGCAAAGCTGGTATCGGATGCGTGTTTTCTCTCAGGATTAAAGAAAATTGAAACGGCACTGGATGGCAAAAATCAGGAGTTTTGGCGTCCAAAACACGTTTTCCATTTTATCCAGTGGAAGGAAATTGAGCCTGATTTCGTGATTGATATCTCGAATTTTATGGAAAAGAAAATTGAAGCATGTATGGCATACAAAACTCAGTTTTACAATCCGGAATCTAAGGAGCCAGTGACACCGATTGCGACCAAGGATTTTCTGGAAAGCCTTACATACAGAGCTCAGAACCTCGGCCGCTTATCCGGCTGTACCTATGCAGAGGGCTTTACTGCGGAAAAAATGATTGCCCTGAAAAATTTCGAGGGAATAGTTTTGTAATTATTCTAAAAACATTATATTTGCACCCACAAAACGGTGGCTATAGCTCAGTTGGTTAGAGCGTTAGATTGTGGTCCTAAAGGTCGCCGGTTCGATCCCGGTTAGCCACCCAAAAACGTACTGAAATTCAGTGCGTTTTTTTTGTTTGAATTTTTTCTTCCGATGGCTGCTGCAATAGCGATGGTAACGGAAAGCCCGCAGTTTGCGATGGCCTAGCTGCTGCACGAGGACTTGCAGTGGACGTAGCGACCCGCGGTGCTGGCTTCAGGCGAGGCGAGGGGATTGCCCAAATAAAAAAAAGACACTCCTGTGAATGTCTTTATTGTCCTTTATTAAAATTCCTCGTCCGACTCTATGGTAAATGAACGGGATTTGAAATCTTTGTCGTGCTTTTCTGAGATTACATCTTCACCTTTTTCGTTTACAATGAAGTCCGTAGATTCGTTGAACATCTCCTGAAACGCTTTGAAATCTTCTTTGTAGAGGTAAATTTTGTGTTTCTCGAAGGTTGCTTCCCCGTTTTCTCCGAAGTTCTTTTTGCTCTCGGTAATGGTAAGATAATAGTCTCCTGCTTTGGTCTCGCGCACGTCAAAAAAATACGTCCTTCGCCCTGCTTTTAACACCTTTGTGAATATCTCATTCTCGTGTCGCTCCTTGTAATCACTCATTTTGTACGATGTTTTAGAAATCTTATTCTAACAAATATAAAAGAATTCTTTTAATCTCAAAATAAATTTTTCATAATCAGGCAGCTGGTGGTGGACATTGAAACGAATCTGATCATTTACGCAGATTTGATATCCTTTATTTCGCTGAGGTTCAGAACTTTATCGGCGCGTTTTGCGCTGCTCTCGCGATGGGTGATGATGATGGAGGTTGCGTTTTTGAGGTCTTTCTCGATGTTTTGAAGGATATTTTCTTCGGTTTCCGTATCCAAAGCAGACAGTGAGTCGTCGAAAATAAGGATTTCAGGCTGTTTGATTAAGGCTCTCGCAATGCATATTCTTTGTTTTTGCCCGCCGGAAAGCATCACGCCCCGTTCGCCGACCAGGGTTTGATATTGTTCCTTGAATTCTACGATATTCTTGTGGACATCGGCTTTTTTGGCATATTCGACGATCTGTTCTTCGGTGGGGTTGTCGATTGCAAATCCAATGTTGTTGGCAATGGTGTCGGAGAACAGGTAGCTTTCCTGTGGGATGTAGCCGATATATTTTCTGTAGTTCTGAAGATTGTGGTCTTTCAGGTTTTTGCCGTCAATAAGAATTTCACCTTCGGTTGGATCGATCAAACGGGCCAGGAGTAAGGCGATGGTGGTTTTTCCGCTGCCGGTTTTGCCCATAATTGCCAAAGTTTCACCGGCATTGATTTTAAAGCTGACATTATCCAGAGCTCTAATTCCGGTATTGGGATACACGTACGAAACATTGCGGAATTCGATGTCGCCTTTGATTGGGTATTCCTCAAGGTTGTGATTGGCGATCTCAGATTTTTTACCCAAAAACTCATTAATCCTGCTCATAGAAGCCTCTGCGCGCTGATTGACGGAGGTAACCCAACCCACCATAGAGAAAGGCCAGATCAGAATATTGATGTAAAGAAAGAAATCCGCGATTTTACCCACCGAAATTTCATTTGCCAAATATTTTTGCCCGCCAATAAGGAGTATCGCAACATTCAGAAGGCCTATTACAAAAAGGATTATGGTGAAAAAATAGGCTTCGGTTTTTGCTAAATCCAGCGCTTTTTCCTGATAGTCTTTTACCCTGATGCCGTAATTTTTGGCAATATATTTTTCTTTCGCAAAATATTTCACCACCCGGATTCCCGAGAAACTGTCCTGCACGAAGGTCGAAATGGCCGACTGGCTTTTCTGCATGACTTTAGACTTTTTGTTGATGATCGAGCTTACTTTATAGATGATAAAGGAAAGGACCGGCAGCGGGATCAGGGTCCACAATGTCATTTCAACATCCGTTTTCAGCATATAAATACTGGTAATGATCATCAGCACCAGCAGATTCACCACGTACATCACTCCCGGACCGAGGTACATTCTCACAGCAACGACATCTTCGCTTAAACGGTTCATCAGGTCACCAATCGTCGTTTTTTTATAA
The DNA here is from genome assembly GCF_900187185.1 of Chryseobacterium taklimakanense. Classification (NCBI taxonomy): domain Bacteria; kingdom Pseudomonadati; phylum Bacteroidota; class Flavobacteriia; order Flavobacteriales; family Weeksellaceae; genus Chryseobacterium; species Chryseobacterium taklimakanense. The sequence continues at coordinate 1,330,938 of NZ_LT906465.1, read as the reverse complement.
TCTGTGAGCGAAAGTTCCTGGTAATGGCGGTAGATCTTGTTTTTTAGTTCATATTCAATCCTGCGGGATGCTACAATGATGGTCTGGCGCATCATAAATGTGAAAAATCCGGTTAGCAGTGAAGATCCCACGATAATTCCAACATAAATCAGAACCTGTTTATTGAAGCCCAAATGTCCGTTTTTGGAAAGTTCGTCTACTGATTTTCCTACGAACTGAACTTTATAAATATTAAAAAAATTACTTGCGACAATAAACAGGAAACCCCAAAACAACAGTAATCTGTGTTTCCAGAAATAGGGATTGAGGGTTTTCAGTGCGTTCATGTTTCAGCTTTTCAGTTATTTGCTGCGCTGCAAAAATAGTGATTTGTTGATAGATATTATCTTTTACCTGATAAAGAAAGTTATCCTGCTAACACTCACCACTAAAAGTAGTTTGCCAAAAAAATATTATCTTTGCCGCAATAAAAGTTCTTTGAATGCTAGGAAGAAGACAAATTCGTGAGAAAGTGATAGAAAGCCTGTATGCTTACCATCAAAATCCTATTCAGTACGAAGTTTTGGAAAAAAATATGTTTTCCGACATCGAAAAAATATACAATCTTTATGTTTATCAGCTCAATTTTCTGGTCGCACTAAAGGACCTTGCTGAAAAGCAGATTGAAATCGGTAAGCAAAAATATATAAAGAGCGATGCGGATTTGAATCCTAATCAAAAATTCATCAACAATCAGATTTTAAAGCAGCTAGAGCAAAATACAGAGCGCCTGAATTTTACTTCCAAACATAAAGAGCTGAAATGGGAACTCCATGATGAGCTTTTGGTAAAAACGTTCCAGAGAATCGTAGCTGGAAAGCGCTACCAGGACTATATGATGGAGGATGGCCATTCTTTCGAAGAGGATCAGAAATTCATTGGAAAGCTTTTCCTCCGGTATGTTGCTGAGAATGAAGATTTCCACGACAGGCTGGAAGAAAAGGAAATGAGCTGGGCAGACGACTTACATATCGGAAATTCGATGGTGCAGAAAACCATTGGCTTTATGAAAGAGAATGAGCCGAGCCACACGCTGATCAGAATGATTAAGGATGAAGACGATAAATCTTTTGCCAGAAAACTCCTTTGGGAAGCCATCAAAAACTGGGATAGTGCCGAAAAGAAGATCGAGGAAAGGCTGCAAAACTGGGATTTGGACAGGGTCTCTTTAATGGATAAAATTATCCTGATTGCAGCGATTACAGAATTTGATTTCTTTAAAGCAACCGCTTCAAGAATCATTATCAATGAATATGTTGAGATCTCAAAAGTGTTTTCTACAGATAAATCCAACATTTTCATTAACGGAATTTTAGACAAATATTCAAAAGATACTAACAGAATAAATTAGAAATATGAAAAAAAATATCTTAATCCTTTCGGTTTTGGCTTTGGCTTTTTCTTCATGCAAGAAAAATGAGCAAGCTGATGTACTGGTTGAGGAGACCGCTACCACGCAACCGGTGACACAAGCGTCAGGTGATGTACTAATGCCGGGGGCAGCGCCGGAGATCATGTCTCAGGAAAGTTTGATCCAGGAAACTAAAAATAAGCCGCAAACCTCTTTAGCATTGTCCGAAAATCACTGGGATTTCAAGGATGTAAAAAAAGGTGAATCTGTAGAGCATGTTTATGAAGTTACAAACACGGGAAGCAATCCGTTGGTGATTTCTCAGGTGAAGCCAGGCTGTGGCTGTACTGCGCCGGACTATACCAAAGAACCGATTATGCCCGGGCAAAAAGGCCAAATTACTTTAAAATTCGACTCCTCCAATTTTGACGGACTGCAAAACAAGCAGGCAGAGGTGTATGCTAACGTAGAAAAGGCGCCGATCGTTCTCACATTTTCAGCTAACGTAGTAAAATAAACTGTTATGATGACTATATTATTGCAGGCTGCTGCAGGAGATTCGATGATGCCAACGCTTTTAATGTTCGGCCTTTTCTTTGTTTTTATGTATTTTGTAATGCTGCGTCCGCAAATGCAGAAGCAGAAAAAAGAGCAGAATTTTCAGGGTTCACTAAAAGTTGGGCAAAGGGTAGTGACGACCTCAGGAATGCACGGCAGAATTGCCCAGATCCACGAAGACGGTGTAGTAATTGAAACGCTTTCAGGAAAACTGAAGTTTGAAAAAGCCGCTATTTCCAGAGAATTCACAGCGCAAAGATTTCCGGAATCTGCTGAGGAGAAGAAATAAGAATTTTCACTTTATAAAAAAAAGTACCGATGAATTTTTCAACGGTACTTTTTTATTTATTTTAAAGAATTATCTTCCTCCAAGAATAGAACCCAGCAATCCGCCAAGTCCGCCCTGTTGCTGCTGTTGCTGTCCGCCACCCAGAACCTGGCCAAGGATATCATTCAAAGGATTTCCGGATGACTGCTGTTGCTGCCCGCCACCCAGAACCTGACCAAGAATGTCATTGATTGGATTTGAAGGCTGAGCCTGAGCTTGGTTTTGAGCGCCGCCCAAAATTCCGCCAAGTAAATCACCCAAACCTCCGGAATTTACTCCGTTAGACTGTTTTTCTCTACCAATGTAACCCATGATCAGCGGAGCCAGCATCCCCAGGATTGGACCGATTTTATTCATGGAAATTCCGGTCTGTTCAGAAAGAGAATTTTCTACCTGTGCTTTTTGCCCACCGAAAATATGGTCTAGGATTGATCCGCCTTCCTGCTGTCTTGCTTCCAGTTGTGAAGGATCGTTCAGAACAGAACCGTCGTGGTCTCTGTCAAGCGCCTGGTTCAGAGCTTCAGCTTCATTAGCGTCCTGAGATTTATTTCTAAGATAAGAAATTACCAGTGGTGCCGCCACTGCCAAAAGTGCGATCACCTGATTTTTCTGAATTCCGAATTTGTTTTCTGCCTGCTCAGCTACCTGTGTGCCGGCATTTCCTGTGATTAGATCAATTAAACTCATAGTTTGTTTATTTATTTTTTAAATGAACTATAAGGTTATCAAAAAACGTTCCTTCTGTCACCCCCAGAACTTATAAAGTTTTGTTAAACTAATTCTTAAAAATCGGCACATTAGAACACGCCTCCCCAAACATCAGCGATTTTACCAGTGGTTTCAGCTGTTCCACCAGTTCGATATAGGCATTTTCCGGAATTGATTCGTCGCTGCAGCCTTTTACCAAGACTCTTTTTCCTTCCAATTCAGAAAAATCATGGGTTTGCATTACACTGTGCATCAATAAAACTTCCAGATCTTCACGGTTGCCGAAAACCACTTTTTTTGCGCTGTCCGTAAGTTTTGCGGTTAGCAGAAAGTAAGCCCAAAGCGGGACGATTGCTTCTGCAGAGTTGTAAATGTATACGTAAGCCCCGTTATAATCTTGGGAATTAACCGCAGCTACTTTTTCACGAAAGTCCTTTTCCTTTAAAATCAGGCCTTCGTACAGAAAATCTTTCAGGTCAATACCTATTCTTTCCCCTTTTGGTACGAGAGAAGAGAGGTCGAAATTTATTAAACCGCTCTCAGCCACTTTATTTTTTATTTCAAAATCTTCAGACATTTTATAATTATATTTGAAACAAAATTAACGAATTATAATTTGAGATTTCGGAGATGAAAATTGAGTGTGAAAATCACACCCATATCATCTGTCAATCAATTTATCGCTGTCCTTTATGAAATACTACATCATCGCGGGAGAAGCCTCCGGAGATCTGCACGGAAGCAATCTAATGAAAGCCATTAAAAATCAGGAGCCAGAAGCCAAGTTCAGATTTTGGGGCGGCGATTTAATGGCTGAAGTTACCGGCGAAAAGCCCGTAAAGCACTACCGTGATCTTGCATTCATGGGCTTTCTGGAAGTGGCGATGAACCTGAAAACCATTCTCACAAATATAAAATTCTGCAAAGAAGATATTAAGAATTATAAGCCTGATGTTTTGGTATTGATTGACTATCCGGGATTTAATCTTCGCATTGCCAAATTCGCCAAAGAATTGGGAATAAGGGTAGTTTATTACATTTCACCGCAACTTTGGGCCTGGAAAGAAGGCCGCGTTGAAATCATCAAAAAATACGTTGATGATATGCTGGTGATTTTGCCTTTTGAGAAAGATTTCTATAAAAAACATGACGTTGATGCGCATTTTGTGGGACATCCGTTGCTGGACGCGATTTCAGATTTGTCGGAAATTAATGCTGAAAAATTCAAAAAAGAAAATAGTCTTAACGATAGGGAAATCATCGCATTACTGCCGGGTTCCCGAAAGCAGGAAGTTGAAAAGATGCTGGAAATAATGCTTTCGGTCCGTCCATATTTTGGGGATTACCAATTTGTGATTGCCGGCGCGCCAAGTTTGCCAAAAAGTTTTTACCAAAAATATGTGGATGAAAACGTGCATTTTGTTTCCAATAAAACGTACGATTTATTAAGGTGTTCCAGGGCAGCGCTCGTCACTTCGGGAACAGCGACATTGGAAACCGCTCTGCTGAACGTGCCGGAAGTGGTTTGCTATAAATCCAGCAGAATCTCCTATGAAATCGGTAAACGCCTGGTGAAAAATATCAAATTTATTTCTCTCGTCAATTTAATTATGGACAGGGAAATTGTGACGGAACTGATTCAGAATGAATTAAATACAAACCGCCTGGTCGGTGAATTAAAATCAATACTTGACGGAAGCCGCAGGGGACAGATTTTGAACGATTATCAGCAACTCCGCGAAAGGCTCGGTGGACAAGGTGCCAGCGAAAATGCTGCAAAAATTATCACCACAAAAAAATAATTGTTTCCGTTTCAGAAAAATATCTAAATTTATCTGAAAACTAACAATTTGCGAAAACAACCTCTACTCATTTCTTTGGTCAGCTTTATTGTCGGGATTCTTCTTTACGACAGGTTTCCGGTGGATTCGCTTTACATCTATAATGCGCTGGCTTTATCGCTGATCACTTTAGGATTCGCAATTTTCCAGTTCAAAAAATTCAGGAGCTTTGCGGTAGTTGTTTTCTTCTGTGTTTTAGGAGCCTTTACACATTTTTTGAATTTTAAAAAGCCACAGATCCCTACTTTTGACGGCAAACAAAACATGGTTTTTCAGCTGCGGAAAAAACTGAATTCCAGTGAGAAATACAGAAGATACGAAGTGGAGATCTTAAAGGTTGTAAATTCTGACTCAGCGCCGTTCAATGCCGTTGTTTCAGTTCCGAAAGCCGACGAGCAGCTGGATTTTACAAAATATTATCAAACGGAAACCTATATCAACAGGGTTGAGCCGCCTAATAACAATTTTCAATTCAATTATGCCAAATATTTAAGCCGGAAAAACATCTTCCATCAGGCGTTTATCAATGGTGAGCTTATTACAGTTCCCAAAAAAACCCTCACCGTTTCTGAAAAAATAAAGCAGCAAAGGCTGAATGCTCTTCAGAATATTGATCACTCATCCCTTCAGCCAAGAAATAAGGAATTTTTAAAGGGAATCATTCTCGCTGACCGGACGGAGATGGACGACGAAACAGTTTCGGATTTCAATAAGTCTGGCTTGGTGCATCTTTTGGCCATTTCGGGAACGCATATGGTGATTATCTTTTGGCTGCTGATATGGGTTCTAAGGAAATTAATCCCATTGAAATTCAAGAATTTATCAATAATTCTAGCATTGGTTTTCATCTGGTTTTTTGCCATTTTTATTGATTATGGAAGTTCGGTTTTGCGCAGCTGCATTATGATTACGGCATATTACGTGTTTGTGCTCCTGCAGCGAAAATCGGATCTGCTGCACGCTTTGGCGTTGGCTGGATTTATGATTTTAATTTTTGATACCAATCAGATTTATGATGTCGGTTTTCAATTGAGTTTTCTGGCTGTTTTAGGGATTTACTGGCTCAATCAGCCGATCTTGAGATATCTGCCTAAACCCAAAAACAATTTCCAGAATTTTTTAGTGAATATTCCTTCAGTCAGTTTGAGTGCACAGCTTGCCACCCTGCCGCTGGTGATCTATTATTTCCATCAGTATTCTCTGGTTTCAATTTTGGCGAACCTGATCATTATTCCGTTTTCGGAAATTATTATCATTTCTTCGCTCGTTATGACCGTTCTGTTAGTTTTTAAAATTGATTTTTCATTATTTAATTTGATTTATGATTTTATGGTGAATACGCTTCTTTCAGCGATAAAATGGTTTGCGAATCTCGATTTTGCTTTCTTTAAAAATATTCCGATGACTTTGCTGGAAGCGTCTTTATTGCTGCTGTCCTTTTACTTTTTAAGAGATGTTTTATTGAAAAAAGATTTTAAAAGTGCAGTACGTTTCAGTTATGGCATGCTCATATTTTTTGCCTTAAGGATTTCCCTGAATTTTTATCATTACCAAAGGGATGAAGTATTGGCAACAAGTTATTTTCGGGATATTGTTCTAGTCTCAAAACATCATGGCGAGGCTGTCTTTTACATTAGGGAAAAATCGAAACCGGACAAAATTGAAAAGTATATCGTTGAGTCGTATTTGAATTCACGCCGGATTAAAGATTTCAAAATTGAAACAGTAAAGCCTAATGTTTCAGCTGTAAAAATTGGAAAAAAAGTCTATAAATTAGATGATTAATACCGACAGGACACTGCTCAAAAACCCCAATGTGCTTAATCCTAAATAAGCAAAAATTTTGGTTTTTACTCAAATATTAATATGAATCAGTACAGTTTACATGAAAAAAAGGGAAAATTAACACTGTTTTTTTTGCGTTTTCTTCTGAATTTTAGCGTGTTTTCTCATAAAAACTTTTGGCAAAAACAAAGAAAATTCCACTTAATTGCTTTTATTAATTATCAAATATTGATTATTATTTTTGTAAAAAATTTGTTAATTTGGCATCAATGTTTAAGTTTGTACTGTGTACCCATGTTTTAAATTAATAATTAGGTAATAATATTTATTGCGAATATAGTGGTCATTTTCTATTTTGTATAAGAAAAAATTGGTTACTAGGTTTATTTATTATTATATTTCCGGAAAATTAAATAATTTTTTAAGACTGTAATACTAATCACCGATTTTATGACATTGAAAAAATCTATTTTTTTATTCTTACTACTAATTCTCACTGCTGCCTGCCAGCAGCCTCCCAAGAAAGAAGAGGCATCCCAATCAGAGCCTGATAATAAATCTGATAAAGTTTTGGATTACTTCAAATCTCGCCAGCCTACCAAGGAACAGCTGATGGCTGAAGCCAAAAAAAGGAATATTCCCTTCAGAAAAGAAGAGAACGGGGTGATGTATGAGCTCCACAGCTTCGATGAGCATACGGGGATGCCTATCTATTACACAACAAAAGATATTCAGGGTCAATCTCAGAAAGTGTCTGTAGAAGAGCGGAAATAATTCTCAGCTCAATGATTACTTTGTAGTAATTACGATTCTATTTTTCTGCCTTCTTATTTCTATTTAAGTGAAATACCTGAAGGCAACTAATCATTAAATAATTTAAAAGAATTTTTATTAACCATTAAAAATTAAATTTTATGACAAACTCTACTCTGGGTATCATCAAGGTAAGAAAAAGAGGATTACTGCTTGCCAGCTCTCTTCTTTCTGTAGTGATGTATGCACAAACTGAAACCGAAGCAAGGAAAATTAGGAGCCTTAGTAATACCGCGGAAACGGTTAATTTTCAGAAAATTAGGGAAAAAGAAATGCCATCACCACAAGAGCTGATGGCAAAAGCTAAACAAATGAACATTAAATATTCTGATGAATATAATGGGAAAATGTTTCAGCTGGTTGGGTTTGATGAGAAAGGAATGCCGCTTTATTATGAAACCACAAATGCCGGTGCAGCCGCCGGTACTGGTGCCGATGTACTTAATGATCTATCGGGGCCCTATAAATTGGATGGGGAAGGAGTAAATGTCTTTGAGTGGGATGGCGGCGCAGTGCGCGTAGCCCACCAGGAATTTGGAGGACGCGCCAAACAGATGGATTCTCCCTTAAGCACAAGTGACCATGCTACACACGTTGCGGGAACCCTTATTGCAGCCGGTGTGGACAAAAAAGCAAAAGGAATGGCTTACAAAGCTAACTTAAAGGCTTATGACTGGACTTCCGATTTAACGGAAATGGCGGCAGCAGCGGCAAACAACGCTATGTTAATGTCTAACCACTCCTATGGATTTACCGGAGGGTTTTCTTACGGTTCTAGTTCCGGGAATACAGGTTGGCATTGGATGGGAGATGATTCCGAAACTGAATTTATTGGCTTCGGACAATACCGGACTACCGACGGGGACTGGGATTTTCTACTTACCCGGAATCCTTATTATCTACCTGTAAAAGCAGCCGGAAACCCAAGAGGAGACGGCCCCGCACCAGGAGGTCTGCATTATGTAAGGATTTTAGAGAACGGTAAATACGTATGGAAAACCTCTACTAAAGTAAGACAGGTAAACGGCGGTGTAGATGGATTTGATACAGTAAACCAAGGCGCAACTTCTAAAAACACCTTAATTGTAGCAGCTGCAGAAAAGCTTCCCTACGGCTACAGAAATCCGCAAGATGTGAAAATTGCCTCTTTCAGTGCATTTGGGCCCACAGATGACGGACGTATAAAACCGGATATTACAGGTATTGGTGTTGATCTATATTCCACCAATTCCACCGGAAATGCAGATTATTTTTCGATAAGCGGCACGTCTATGGCATCTCCAAATGTTACAGGAAATATCGCTTTGTTACAACAGCACTTCAACAGACTAAATGCTTCGTTTATGAAGAGTGCAACTACAAGAGCTTTGGTAATTCATACGGCAAAAGAAGCGGGAGATGCCCCGGGGCCAGATTATAAACATGGTTGGGGTTTATTAGATTCTAAAAAAGCTGCAGAAGTTATCTCTGTAAGAAACAAATATTCATTACTAAGAGAAGAAACATTGGAAAACGGAAGCTTGAAAGAGATAGATTTAGTGGCTTCCGGAAATGAACCATTAAAGGTGACGATTGCTTGGACGGATCCAAGACCTGCAGTATTATCTAATCCAAGTGTTTTGGATGACCCTGCCAAAATGTTGGTAAATGATTTAGATATAAAGATTACCGATGGAACCAATGAGTACAGGCCTTGGGTTCTGGATCCCGCCAATCCTGCTGCACCAGCAACAACGGGTGATAACGTAAGAGACAATGTGGAGCAAATCGTCATTAATAATCCTACGCCGGGAGCAACTTATAAACTGGTGGTTTCTCATAAAGGGATATTAAAGAAAAACGAGTTAGGCACACTAAACACTGTGAAATTAGTAGATGCAGCTTCGCAAGATTTTTCTTTAGTAGCATCCGGAATTAAAAAAGATGTCCAGAAGGATTTGGCAGTAAGCGAAGTGAAAGTGTTAGCAGAAAGTACTGAGTATTCTACTAAAACGCCGGTTCAAATTTCGTACGCTAATATTGGCGCATTGCCTGTACAGGAGGCAAACATTATTACAACTCTAAAAAATAAAGCAAGTGGTGAGGTTTTGGCAACCATCACTTCACCAGTCGCTAATTTGGCTGCTGGCGAAAAACAAACTTTAACGATAGAGCTGGATCTTTCAAAGCCGTTCATTGCCTATGAAATTCAGACAAAAGCAGAGTTTGCAAATGATGAAGTGGAGGTGAATAATTACGCAAATACGTCCGCATATACCACAGTAGTAGATTTAGTTCCTCAAGGCACAATGCACACTTTCGGTTTTGAAGATGATTTTGTTCTGAATGGATGGACTTCGGAAGATATCGATGGAAACGGAAGAACATGGTATAAGTACAATGGAGCTTCATTTGCTAAAAATGGAAGCAGTTTTGCAATAAATTTTGCCAACCTAGCCAAAGGCAGCAACGACTGGTTGTTCTCTAATCCATTGAGATTGAAAGCTAATACTAAATACTTGATTTCTTTCCACGCAAGTAAGTTGAGAGATATGGCGGAACCGCTTCAGGTTTTCTTCGGTAAAGAAGCGAAAAGCGCCGCAATGCTTACGGCGGTAAGTCCGGTTATTCAGGCACAATCAACCTATAAACAATACATTTATGAGGTTATGCCTACGGAAGACGGGGTTTATCACTTCGGATTCCAGCAGAAAGTAGATACAAATGTACAGTCTTATGCTGTTTTTGTAGATGATGTAGTGGTTAAAAGAGCTGAAGATAAGCCTACCGCCGCCTTTACTGCAAGCAAAACAAATCCAACGTCATTCGAAAATATCATTTTGAATAATGAAACTGTAGTATCGCCTTCGTTGGCAACAAGCTATAGCTGGACGGTTGCACCTGCCACTTTCGAATATATTACTGGTAATGCAAATACAGCATCGCCAACGATAAAATTCAACGCAGAAGGGGTTTATGCTGTTACACTAAAGGCAACTAATTCATTTGGAAGCGATGAGTTAACCAAAACATCCTATATAACGGTAAAAAATACGGCGACCACGGCTGGTTTTTCTGCGAACAAAACTTATCTGTTTGAAGGAGAGCAAGTAGCCTTCAGCAACAGCTCCGCGGGAAATCCTGCACCTACGTCATACGTTTGGAATATTACTCCATCCACAGGATTTACTTATGCTGCGGGCTCATCTTCAACATCTAAAAACCCAACTGTAGTGTTCAATAAAAAAGGTGTTTATACAGTGAGTCTTACTGCAAAATCCTTAATGAACGAAGACACCGTGGAGAAAAAAGACTATATCACCGTAGATTCTTATAATAGCCCGGTGAGAAACCTGTCGCACGTATTGGATTCATCTACAAAAGATGTAAAACTAACCTGGGTAAGACCGGAAATGTTGAATAATTACTTTGAAAGCTTTGAAAATGCAGGAGCGGTCACGCCGGGCTATACTTTCTACGATGAAAATAAAGACGGTAAAAACTGGGTGGTCAGAGCTAATACTGTAAGTGGGGGCCTATCCTTTATTTACTCGAAAACAGGAACCTACGGGATGGTGTCTTATTCTTACTCCGGAGGCTTAGCCATTGATGCAGATAACTGGATGATAACAGATAAATTGAAAAAGGGTTCAGAGATATTGAAATTCAGTGCTTATGCTCCGTTTCCTGAAGACGTAGAAGTTTACGTGGTGCCAGCACCGGCTTCTGGCAGCGCCCCAACGCTGGACGAGGTAAAGGCGGGACATAAAGTATTGGATCAGAGATTTGAAAATGAGAATTTTGAAGATGTAACGGTTAATATCAAATCGAAGACGGGTTCAGATTTCTTCCTAGCCTTCTACCATAAAACCAAAAAGGAGGCAGACGCTTGGTATTTGGCGGTGGATGATATTACACTAGGCTATGATAATTCTCTTCCGGCAACTGGGGCTTCTAAAAACGCAAAAAAAGTTGTGGAACAGTTGAATGAAACGAAAGCTGAAATGAAAAAGGTAAAAGAAGGAATTACACTGTCGGCCGACGAAAAATTTGTTCAAAATAGCCAGAATAGCCAGCCAGTAACCTTCGCAGCCACAAAATATCCTGAACTTCTTGGATATGATGTGAAGAAAAACGACGTTACTATACAAGAAATTCGTGATATCAGCACTACAGTTGCAACTGATAATGTTAATGGAGCGCAGGGGCAAGTGAAATATGATGTTTATGCGGTATATTCCGATGGAAAAACATCTGTGCCACAAACTGTTATAGTGGATTTAACCACACTTGCGGCCGATGATATTAAAGTTGATAAAGCGGGCCTTGTAGTATATCCAAACCCGTCTTCCGGATTATTTATTATTGATGGAGGTGCAAGTGTTACAGCGTTAGACGCTAAAGTTTACGATATGGGTGGAAAATTGATCTTGGACAAAAAATCCAAAGAAAGAAAACTCGATCTTGATCTTACCCGTTTTGGAAAAGGAGTTTATATATTGAATGCTGTTGATCAAAATGGAAAGCGCGTTTCTGTGAAATTAATCGTTAAATAGTATTAAAATTTCAGTCGCTTTTATAGCAGCTGTTTCTTTGAAGCAGCTGCTTTTTTATGTATTTTTAAAAACTACATCAAGGCTTCATTTATTCTTGTTATTTAGAAAGATTACAAACTATCAAATTCTGATAATTCTCACTTTTGGGTATATTAACATTTCTTTAACTTTGTGAAAATTCAAATCTAGAATAAAAATCAAATATTTATGGCAGGTTTAACGAGTTCTACTATCGGTAGAAAGTATGCAATGGCATTGTCTGCAATGTTTTTGCTGATTTTCCTTGTGATGCACCTTTCGGTTAATATGCTTTCCGTTTTTGGGGAAGACGGACCGTTTAATGCGGCATCCTATTTTATGGGCTACAATCCCGCAGTCCAGTTTCTGATGCAGCCGATCCTGATTTTCGCTGTATTTTTCCATTTCATTATGGGCTTTATCCTCGAGACGAGAAACAACAAAGCAAGACCGGTAAAATATGCCGTGAACAACGGTAAGGCCAACTCTACCTGGATGTCGAGAAACATGATAATTTCAGGAGCTGTAGTTTTGGCATTTCTGGCGCTGCACATGTACGATTTCTGGATGCACGAGATGACGTACAAATACGTGCCGGGCGAAGGTGATCCTACAGATATGACACGTTTCTGGGGCGAACTTCACGAGAAATTTGCGGATCCGCTACGAGTTGGTTTCTATGTGATTTCGTTTGTGCTTTTAGGGCTTCACCTGGCGCACGGTTTCCAGTCGTCGTTCCAGTCCATCGGGGCAAGACATCCAAAGTATACGCCGGTGATTAAAACTTTAGGAAACTGGTATTCAATCCTTATTCCTGCAGGTTTTATCTTCATCGCACTGTTTCACTTTTTAACTCAGTAATTTTAAGTTTTAATTTCACTTAAAATCTAAAATTCAAAATTTAAAATTTCAAAAAATGAGCAAATTAGATTCAAAAATTCCACACGGTCCTTTAGCGGAAAAGTGGACTAATCATAAAAATCATATGAACCTGGTTGCGCCCAACAACCGTGACAAGATCGACATCATCGTTGTAGGAACAGGTTTGGCGGGTGGTTCTGCTGCAGCAACTTTGGCTGAGCAGGGCTATAACGTAAAAGCATTCTGCTACCAGGATTCACCGAGAAGAGCGCACTCTATTGCGGCTCAGGGTGGTATCAATGCTGCTAAAAACTATCAGGGTGACGGCGACTCCACTTACAGGTTATTCTACGATACTATTAAAGGTGGCGACTACCGTGCAAGAGAGGCGAACGTTTACCGTTTGGCAGAAGTTTCTGCAAACATCATAGACCAGTGTGTGGCGCAGGGCGTTCCGTTTGGTAGAGAATACGGCGGACAGCTGGATAACCGTTCATTCGGCGGGGTTCAGGTTAAAAGAACTTTCTATGCTAAAGGTCAAACCGGACAGCAGCTTTTACTTGGAGCATATTCCGCAATGAGCCGCCAGATCGGGAAAGGCCGCATCAAGATGTATAACCGTCACGAGATGATGGATTTAGTCATTGTTGATGGTAAAGCAAGAGGTATTATCGCCAGAAACCTGGTTACCGGCGAAATCGAAAGACATTCTGCACACGCTGTAGTCATAGCATCCGGTGGTTACGGAAACGTTTATTTCCTATCAACCAATGCAATGGGATCCAATGTTTCTGCGGCCTGGAAAATTCATAAAAAAGGAGCGTATTTCGCAAATCCTTGTTTCGTACAGATTCACCCGACCTGTATTCCTGTTCACGGTACGCAGCAGTCGAAACTGACTTTGATGTCTGAATCTTTAAGAAACTCCGGAAGAATCTGGGTTCCTAAAAATATTGAAGATGCAGAGGCTATTCGCGCAGGTAAGCTGAGACCAGAAAATATTAAAGAAGAAGACAGAGATTATTATCTGGAAAGAAGATATCCTGCCTTCGGAAACCTTGTTCCCCGTGACGTGGCTTCCAGAGCGGCAAAAGAAAGATGCGATGCCGGATACGGAATCGAAAATAATGATACCAAAGAAGGTGTTTACCTCGATTTCTCTACAGAAATTATGAAAAAAGGTAAAGAAGCCGCGATTGAAAAGAATATTCACAATCCGTCGCAGCAGCAGATTTATGATTTAGGAAAAGCTTGGGTTGAAGAAAAATACGGAAACCTTTTCGTGATGTACGAAAAAATTACCGCAGACAACCCTTATGTGACGCCGATGAAGATCTATCCGGCAGTTCACTATACGATGGGCGGTATTTGGGTTGATTATAATTTACAGTCCACAATTCCAGGATGTTTCGTGATTGGTGAAGCGAATTTCTCCGACCACGGTGCGAACAGACTGGGTGCTTCCGCATTAATGCAAGGTTTAGCCGATGGTTATTTCGTATTGCCTTATACAATTGCAGATTATCTTTCTGCAGACATCAGAACCGGTGCAATCCCGACCAATTCTGAAGCATTTGATGCTGCAGAAAAAGAGGTGAAGGAGAAAATCAATTTCTTCCTTACCAACAACGGTAAATATTCTGTGGATCATTTCCACAAAAAATTGGGCCACATAATGTGGAACAAGGTTGGAATGGGCAGAACACCAGAAGGTTTAAGAGAAGCGATTGCGGAAATTGCCCAGGTTCGCGAAGAATTCTGGAGAGATGTAAAAGTTCCGGGAGATGCCAACGAGATGAATATGGAACTGGAGAAAGCATTCAGAGTTGCCGATTTCCTTGAATTGGGCCAACTGATGGCGAAAGACGCTTTGGAAAGAAACGAATCCTGCGGCGGACACTTCCGTTGGGATCACGCCACTGAAGAAGGCGAAGCCGAGAGAGATGACGAAAACTACATGTACGCCGCCTGCTGGGAATACCAGGGTGCAGACATCAATGCTGAGGTAATGCACAAGGAACCTTTGATCTATGAAAATATTGAAGTGAAACAAAGAAGTTATAAATAAAATGGAAAATAGATTAATGAAAATTATTGGTGTTTTTTTGTTTTTTTGTGCTTTCTTGTTTTCCACTGAGTTAAATGCACAAAAACAGAGTATCGAGATACCTACAGATGGAACAGTCAATGTTTACATTGTTAACGGTTCGACAAGGAAATTCGATATTTACGATGCGGAAAAACGAATAACGAACCTTAAAGCCGGATATTACACTATTTATAATGTACAACCCGGCGAACATATTTTTTGGACAGCAGAAAATCCTGTTAACTTTCTTAAAGGAAATTTCGAAGGAAATTCAACCTATGTTGTAGCATTGGAGGCGCAGGATTCAGCGTTGATGTTTGGAGTTGTTGGCGCACTGACTGCTGGTGCAAAAATGATGGTTTTTAATCCAAATGAGTTCCGTGACAAAAAACTGTTTTATCAGGTGGTTAAAAGATTTAAAAAAGTAGATGCTGATGGAGTCATTCTTGAAAATGATAAAGAAATGGTAAAAAAAGCAATGGAAAAATATCAGAAGTTTTCTAATGATAAGGAAAAGAAAATACTTGTTGTTACTCCTGATATGAAGTTTTTTGATGCTGATAAACCCGTAAAAAATTAATCTCCAAAAACAGTAAAGAAAATGAGTGCAAAAAAAGGACTTAATCTGACTCTGAAAATTTGGAGACAGAAAAACAATAAAACAAAAGGACAGTTCGAGGTATATAAGATTTCTGATGTTTCTACAGATTCATCATTTCTTGAAATGTTGGACATTCTAAACGAAAACCTGATCAATGACGGTAAAGAACCTGTCGCTTTCGATCACGACTGCCGTGAAGGGATCTGCGGTATGTGTTCACTGTACATCAACGGACGTCCCCACGGTCCGGATACAGGAATTACCACTTGTCAGCTTCATATGAGAATGTTCAGAGATGGTGAAACCATAACCATCGAACCTTGGAGAAGTGCCGCTTTCCCAGTGATTAAGGATTTGGTTGTAGACAGAAGTGCTTTCGACAGAATTATGGCTGCAGGTGGATTTATTTCAGTAAACACTTCCGGAAATACTTTGGACGCCAACGCGATTCCGGTGCCGAAAGATGATGCCGACAAAGCAATGGATGCTGCAGCGTGTATCGGCTGCGGTGCGTGTGTTGCAACCTGTAAAAACGGTTCTGCGATGTTATTCGTAGGGGCAAAAGTTTCGCAGTTCGCATTACTTCCGCAAGGTAGGGTAGAAGCGAAAAGAAGAGTTCTGAACATGGTGAGAACGATGGACGAAGAAGGCTTCGGAAACTGCTCCAACACCGGTGCCTGCGAGGTGGAATGCCCGAAAGGAATTTCTTTGGAAGTAATCGCCAGAATGAACCGCGAGTTTATGGCTGCTAAAGTAGATCAGGGATAACTTTTTACTCTAGATTTATTTTAAAATATAAATGAAACGCTTTCCAGTTCGGAAGGCGTTTTTTCGTGTTAATCTTTTCACAAATTATAGTTTTAAATTTCGTTTAAATGCTTGAATAACTTATTTTTGCCAAGTTTTAAAATCAGACAATGAAATCGCAGATTCAATCATTCCAAAAAAACAACAAACAAATTAAGGTTAAAAAGTTTTTTTTACTGTTCATACTGGCATTTTTTGCAGTATCATGTTCGAAAAAGGTTGAAATAAAAGGACGGGTTTCCAACGGCTCGCCACTTGAAAGGATTGAAATTATTGAAGCATCGGGAGTTGGCACTTTACCGCTTGTCAACCTTGGTGTGAATAACAAAGGGGAATTTAACGGAAATTTTGAAGCGCCGAAAAACGGACTTTATGTGGTTACTTACGGCGGAAAATCTAATATGGTTTACCTAAAAGGTGGACAGGCACTTAATATTTCAGGGAATGCGCAGAATTTCCCTGCAGAATTCACTATTACAGGCGATGCCAAGGCGAACAACGATTTCCTGAAAGACTCGCAGAAAGCTTTTGAAACGTATGCTTCAAAAATTCAAATGCAGGATTTAATTTCTAAAGACGAGGCTGCTTTCCTTGCTCAGTTCAAAAAAATTCAGGAAGATGTGAACAAACTTCTTGAAACCAGTGCCAAAAAACTGAATGCAGACGGCGATGCTCTTGATTATAAAAAAGATGAAGCAACCGCAAGGCTGATGGGCCTTTTGGATGCTTACGAGGAGCAGCACGCTGCAGCTACGGCAAAACCAGGCTTCAAAGTGAGTGAAAACTTCAAGAAGGTTCAGAAGGATTTACAAAAAAATGATGACAGGCTCATCAGGGATTTCCCGATGTACAGGGAGTATAAACTTTCAAAAATACAGCCTGATTTCCAGAAATATTTGGCAACATTGCCGCAAAACCAAAAGGAACAGCCTATGATTTCTGAGGTTTTCGCCAATTACCTTAAAACAAGAAAAGACTTGTCGAACACTGCGAAAGATTACTTCTTTGGGTACGTTTTGGCACAGGGCGACCTGAATTTTATGAATGCTAAAAACTACGACAAGCTTACAAAACTGATCGACAGTAATGTGACTGACGGCACCGTAAAAAAAGACCTGAAAGAGCTTCAGAAGGTTTTGATGGGCTTCAGAGCAGGAACGGCACCCGATATGAAAATCGTTTCTAAAGACGGCAAAGTTCAGTCGTTGTCAGATTTCAAAGGTAAGCCCACTTTGGTGACCTTTTATGCATCCTGGAACCCGAATATTGCCTTAATGACCATCCCAGTTTTAAAGGAAGTGACGGAATTCTATAAAGCAAAAATGAATTATGCTTACGTAAACCTTGATGATACAAAAGAGCAGTTCACCAAAACCAGCGCTGCTTTGCTGAAAGGTTTCAATGGCGGCCACTATTGGGTTGACGGTGGAATCAATGCTGCTGAAGCGAAGAAATTCGGACTTTACGGATTCAAAATTCCAAGCTATATCATCGTAGACAAAGACGGTAAATTGCTCGGAAGACCATATTTCAATCTTGGTGACCCGGAATTCGTGGAAACTATGACCAAGCTCACCGGTATCCAGGCACCACAGATGCAGCCTCAGGCACAGCCACAGCCACAAATGGAAATAGCTCCACAAGAGAAGGCTCCCCAAGTGGATTCTGCTGCTGTGAAATAATTCCTTACAGACAAAAATTTAAAACCTTGTCATTTTTTAAGACAAGGTTTTTTAATTTTGAAAATAAACTTTAAAAATGTACCCGTTAATCATTCCCAGGAAAATCCTGTTGCCACTTGCAATCATTTGTTTTGTAATGATGGTTACTGGTGGATTTTTCAAGATCAGTCATCAGGATTTTTTCGGAATTTCATCAAATATTATTTTAGGAATTGGGACAGGAGTGCTGCTTTTCGTCTGGTTTATTGTAGTAGCGGACGCATTACGGAACCGCGTGAAAAACCCTTTTATGTGGATAATTGCTTTCCTGTTTTTTGGCAATGTAGCCTCCATTCTTTATCTGTTTTACCGGGATCAAATTATCATCAAAAAAGAAAAAAATAATTTTTAAATGTCAAAGAGAAGAAGAAATCTCATTCTTGAAAATATAAAACTCACTTCTGCGGGCGCGAAAGGTGTTGCAGTGGGAAAAACTGAAGAAGGAAAAACCGTTCTGGTTTCCGGAGCCGTGCCGGGCGATGTGGTGAATGCACGGGTTAAGAAAGCAAAATCAAAATATTTTGAAGCTGAAGCCGTAGAAATTTTAGAAAGATCGCCTTATAGAGTTGAGCCAAAATGCATCCACTTTGGAGTCTGCGGCGGTTGCAAATGGCAGAATCTTTCTTATGAAAAACAGCTTGATTTCAAGGAAAGTGAAGTGGTGAACAATATCCGCAGAATAGGTGGTGTTGACGGTTTTGAAACATTGCCGATTCTGGGTTCAGACGAGCAGTATTTTTACAGGAATAAGATGGAATTCTCTTTTTCAGATTCACGATGGCTGACTTTGGATGAAGTAAATTCTACAGAAAATATTGATGATAAAAATGCCCTTGGGTTCCATATTCCCGGCATGTGGAGTAAAATTTTAGATTTAAAGGAATGCTGGTTGCAGGAGGATCCGTCCAACGAAATCCGCCTCGCTGTAAAACAGTATGCTGAAGAAAATAACCTCGAGTTTTTCGATGTTAAAAATCAGGAAGGTTTTTTGAGGACTCTGATGATGCGCCAAACGTCACAAGGCGAGTGGATGGTGCTTTTCCAGCTGTTCCGGGAAGAAAAGGAAAACCGCGAGAAACTTTTTGATTTTCTGCTTCTTAAGTTCCCGCAGATCAAGACATTAGTGTATGCCATCAATCCAAAACAGAACGATTCTATCTACGATCTGGAGGTGCAGACCTATTTTGGCGAAGGCTTCTTAATGGAAGAGATGGATGGCTTGAAATTTAAAATCGGCCCAAAATCATTCTTTCAGACCAACTATAAACAGGCGCTCAATCTTTACCGCAAAACCCTCGAATTTGCTGATCTTAAAGGTGATGAAGTGGTTTACGACCTTTACACCGGAACTGGAACCATTGCTCAGTATGTTGCCAGAAATGCAAAACAGGTCATCGGAATCGAATCTGTGCAGGAAGCGATTGATGCAGCCACTGAACATGCCAAACTCAACGGGCTAACCAACTGTACGTTCTATTGCGGCGATATGAAGGAAGTTTTCACGGAAGAATTCCTTGAAAGCCATCCAAAAGCTGATGTACTGATCACCGATCCCCCAAGAGACGGAATGCACCAGAAAGTAGTAGATCAAATCCTGACACTTGCCCCGGAAAGAATCGTTTATGTAAGCTGTAATTCAGCCACACAGGCGCGCGACTTGGCTTTGATGAAAGATATGTACCGCGTGGTGAAAATCCTTCCGGTTGATATGTTTCCGCAAACGCATCACGTGGAAAACATCGCACTTTTGGAGCTGATATAAATCTTGATTTTTTAGGTTTAAGTTCTTCTGTAAATGTCGAAAAACAGGTTTTTTTGTTATCTTTAAACAAAATTTACCTGTGATATGAAGAAACTTAATACTCTGATGGCGGTACTGGTGCTTGCTGTAGCTTCGCCGAGCGCTTTTGCGCAGACTGAAAAATCAAAAACAGATACTGTAAAAGCGAAAACTCCAGACGCTGCTGCAAAAGACAAAAAGCCTGAAAAGATTAAGCCTTATAAAGAAATCATCACCGCAAAAACGGTGAGCGACCAGGGCGTAATTACCGTTCATAAGGTTGAGGATAAATACTATTTTGAAATTCCGGACAGCGTTCTGAAAAAAGATTTTCTGGTTGTGAGCAGGCTTACGAAAGCGGCCGCAGGGATGCGCTCGGGATTCATCGGTTATGCAGGAGACCAGATTTCTCAAAGTGTAGTGGTTTTCGAGAAAGGCCCTCAGGACAAGATTTTCATACGGTCTATTTCCTACGACGATTATGCTGCTGATTCGAAATCGGAAATGTACAATTCTGTGATGCGGAACAATACGCAGGCAATTGTGCAGGTTTTTGACATCAAAGCGTACAACGATGACAAAAAATCTTCGGTCATAGAGGTTTCAGATTTTGTAAATGCTGATAATGAACTGGTTTCCTTTGAAGCCGGTTACAAGAAAAGTTTCAAAGTCGGCGCATTTCAGAAAGATAAATCCTTTGTAAATTTCATTAAATCCTTTCCGAATAACCTTGAAATCAATACCACAAAAACATTTGCCAAAACGCTTGGTAATGTGACGTTTCCGCCGGGCGTAGAAAAACCGGAAGTCAGCGGAAATTATACTGTGGAAATCAACTCGTCCCTGGTTCTTCTTCCTGAAAATAAAATGCAGGCGCGGTATTATGATCCTCGCGTGGGATATTTTACTGTAGGTTATACCGATTTCGACCTTGATCCTCAAGGCGTAAAAAAAGTATCAGTGATCAAAAGATGGAGGCTGGAGCCAAAGCCACAGGATTTAGAAAAATATAAGCGCGGCGAACTGGTAGAACCTGCAAAACCGATTGTTTTTTATATAGATCCGGCAACACCAAAAAAATGGGTTCCGTACCTGATGCAGGGCGTGGATGACTGGAAGTCCGCTTTTGAAAAAGCAGGTTTCAAAAATGCAATTTATGCTAAAATCCCAAACGCCAAAGACGATCCTGAATGGAGCCTTGAAGACGCCAGATTCTCAGCAATCGTTTACAAACCGTCCGATGTGCCTAATGCGTCCGGACCGTCAATCGCAGATCCACGAACTGGTGAAATTCTTGAAAGCCATATCAACTGGTACCATAATGTGATGAATCTTTTGAGAAACTGGTATTTCATCCAGGCTTCGCCAAGCGATCCCAGAGCAAGAAAAATGGAATTTGATGAAAAGCTGATGGGCGAACTTATCCGGTTTGTTTCCTCACACGAAGTGGGGCATACGCTTGGTTTAAGGCATAATTTCGGCTCCAGCTCAACAGTTCCTGTGGAAAAATTAAGAGATAAAAAATGGCTCGAGAAAAACGGGCATACGCCGTCAATAATGGATTATGCACGTTTCAATTACGTTGCGCAACCGGAAGATAAGATCCCTGACAGTGGAATGATGCCCCGAATCGGCGATTACGACCACTGGGCGATTGAGTGGGGCTACAGAAGATTCCCGCAGGACAGTTCGCCGGAAGCTGAAAAGGCTCATCTCAATAAGTGGGTCATCAACAAACTTGAAAACCCACGCCTCTGGTTCGGTACGGAAAGCAATCCGTTCGATCCCCGTTCCCAAAGCGAGCAAATTGGTGACGATGCGATGCTTGCCGGAAATTACGGCATCAAAAACCTTCAGAGGATTGTAGATCACCTTGATAAATGGACAGAACGGCCAAATGAAAACTACGACGATTACTCCACAATGTATGATCAGGTTACCACGCAGTTTGCGAGATATTTAGGCCACGTTTCAAAATATATCGGCGGTGAGATGGAAACGCCGAAAACAACCGATCAGTCAGGTGTAGTTTATGAGGTGGTTTCAAAAACTGAGCAGAAAAGAGCGCTCGATTTCTTAAACAGAAATATTTTTGAAACACCGACCTGGTTGCTTAAAAAGGATGTTTTCGACAAAACAACAAAATCACCGGTTCAGGTGGTTGAAAATTTACAGAATGGTGTTCTCAGCAGGATTTTGAGCCCGATGGTTCTTCAGAAAATGTATGTTTCGCAGTCGGTTGAGCCCAATGCTTACCAGCTTTTCGAATATATGGACGATTTGAAAAACGTTATTTTCGTGGGCTCAAATCCTGATATTTACAGAAGGAATTTACAAAGGAATTACATTAACGATATGGTTGCCTTACTTGCCCCAAAACCGACTGCACCTGCGGTTACTGGCAGAGGAATGTCACTTTCAGTTTCTGAAAATTCTGATGTTCAGGCAGTTGTGCGCGGTACACTGAGAGATTTGCAGGCTGAACTGCAACAGAAAGCCGCTTCATCTGATCAGATGAACCGCTACCATTACGATGATCTGAGTTATAGAATTCAAAAAGCACTGGATCCTAAAATTTAATTCTGAATACTAAAATCTAATTCCTGTGGTTATAATCACAGGAATAATTTTAAACAATATGAAAAATTTCCGGTTACTGTTAATCACTTTAATATTGGCTGTCAGCTGTAATTCTGATGATGACATCTGCGTAAGCGGCGAGGCGACACCAAGACTGAAAATGAAATTTAAAGAAAGCCAAAACAACAAACTTTTGAAGCTTAATAAACTGATTGTAGGCGTAGATTATGGTGAAGGCGAAAAAACGGTTCTGAGCACAACCGCAGTAGATTCGGTGCTGATTCCTTTGCGGGTTGACAATAATCTCTACACGGATATTTTCATTCAAACAGAAGAAAAAGGTCCGAAATCAAAAATCAGGATCAATTACACATCGGAGTCGCAATACGTATCGCCGGCCTGTGGTTTCAAAAAACTTTACAAAGACGTTTCTGCTACTTTGGTTACGCCAAATCCAGTGACATCGAGCGAACAAATTAAAACCGAAATCATCAATGAAAACCCTACGCATTTATACCTTATTTTTTAGTTTTCTGTTTTCGGTGTTTTCTGCACAGGATTCAGATTCGGTAATCACAAAACCGAAATACGAACCGAATTTCATGGTGGGCTTTGATGTGCTGAATGCTGGTTTGGGGGTATTCTCCAAACGAAAAGTCTTTCAGGGATTTGTTTCTTCTAAAATTAAAAAAGACCTTCATGCCGTGGCTGATCTTGGTTTTGAAAGCAATGTTTACCAAAAGAACGGTTACGATGCCAAAGCCAGCGGTTTGTTTGTGAAAGCCGGCGGATTTTATATGCTGATGAAAGATCCTGAGAATGAGCTCAACGGTTTCTACGCCGGGCCAAAAATCGGAGCGGCATTTTATAATCAGGAATATATGCAGGTTCCGGTGCGTGGGCAGCAGGGCGGTGATTCTTATCTGAGTTTTCCGGGTTCTACGCAGTCATCGTACTGGTTGGAAGCGGGAATTGGCGGCAGAGTTCAGCTTTTCGGCAGCAATTTCTATATCGATGTGAATGTGCAGCCTAAATATTTGGTTTACACCAAAAAACAGGAGGATATAAAGCCCATGATCGTGCCTGGTTTTGGGCGTGCGTCGGCTAAGTTCAATATGGGATTTGCATGGAACATTGCTTATCGGTTTTAATTAAATGAAATTATCAAAAATGTCTGTGCTGTTTTAAGGTTTTGTAACTGTGATGCCGCTGTAGCAGTTTTATAAATTTAGGTTTTTGCACCGGATTATAAGTGCTTTTCTAAGACTTTTTGCGATCCATATTTCGTCTTTTTTCGGCTGGGATATAATTTATTTTAATTATTTACGGAACGGAACGTCTAAACATTAAAAATTTATGAATCAGTATTCTGAGGTTATTTCTGGCCGGTGTTTATGCGGGATACCTTGTTTCTATGTTTAAGAGAAAGGAGCCTCAACAAAGTATATAATAATTAAACCATTCAACGGAATAAATTAATTTTGCAACTAAAAGCCAGTAAGTGAATCAACAGTTGATCAGTTTCCTTTTCGTTTTTGTTTTCGGCGTTTCATTTGCGCAGTGGAATCCTGTTGCAACCAGCACAGCGAAAATGCGTCAGGAGATAAATGTAAAGAAATTTTACTC
Organism: Chryseobacterium taklimakanense; assembly: GCF_900187185.1. Classification (NCBI taxonomy): domain Bacteria; kingdom Pseudomonadati; phylum Bacteroidota; class Flavobacteriia; order Flavobacteriales; family Weeksellaceae; genus Chryseobacterium; species Chryseobacterium taklimakanense. The sequence continues at coordinate 1,306,897 of NZ_LT906465.1, read as the reverse complement.
CCTCGATGTTTCTCAATTAAAAGCCAAACTAAAAAATGCCTCTGAAACCGGTAGAAATGCAAAACCGGTTGAAATTCAAGTTCCGACTTTGGAAGGTTCTGTAGAGCGTTTCGCGGTTTACAGTGCGCCGGTGGTCGTTCCTTCTTTGGCAGAAAGATATGACTTGGGTTCTTATGTTGGCGTTGGGATAGATGATCCCGGAAAATATATCCGTTTCAGTATTTCGGGAAAAGATTTCCAGTCAATGGTGATTAAAGACGGGCAGTACGAATTTATCGAGCCTGTAGATCAGTCGAAGACTGTCTTTGGCGTTTATCCCAAAACTTCAAAAACCGGTTCCGGGAAACCTTTTGTCTGCTCCACGAATGAATCGGTTCTTTCCAAGCAACAGCTTAATAATTTATTTTCCGGTAATAAGACGGCAAAACTCGAAAGCACAAATTTTGCGGCAACTTCCGACAGAAAATTCCGAACTCTGAGACTCGCAATTTCCACAACTGCCGAATACACCAACTATTTTGGCGGCGTTCCGCAGGCTATTGCAGCCATTAACGCCACACTGACCACCGTTAATGGAATTCTTGAAAGGGACGTGGCAACAAGGCTTATTCTTCAGGATTTGCCGCAGATTATCTTTACCGATCCGGAAACTGATCCGTATTCAGCGGCTTCTACGGGAGTCACAGGTATCTGGTCCACGGAACTGATGAACACGCTGCACAACAGCGTGGGTGATGATAATTTCGATATAGGACATCTTTTTGGGGCAAGCGGTGGCGGCGGTAATGCGAGGTGCATCGGCTGTATCTGTACCAACGATTTGAGTGTAGACGGCAACGGATATCCTACCAGTTACAAAGGCAGTGCCTACACTTCACCGGCCGATGGCAAGCCGTTTGGTGACGTTTTCAATGTCGATTATGTCACTCACGAGATCGGGCACCAGCTTGGAGCGACGCATACATTTTCGCACCAGCTTGAAAGTTACGGTTCCAATATCGAGCCGGGTTCTGGTTCCACGCTGATGGGATATGCTGGAATTACCTCTGCGGATGTGCAGAAGAATACCGATCCTTATTTCCATGGATTCAGCATTTCACAGATTCAAAATAATTTAATATCAAAAACCTGCGATGTGGAAACGGCCATCGCCAACAGTCCGCCCGTTATTTCAGCGATGCCGGATTATACTGTCCCAAGGTCCACAGCGTTTGTGCTTACAGCTAATGCCACCGATGCGGAAAACGATCCACTCACCTACACTTGGGAACAGGTTGATGATGCTGCTTCACCCATAATCACTACTACGGGAAGCAATGTGACCGGAGCACTTTTCAGGTCTTTGCCGCCTGTAAGTAATCCAACGAGATATTTTCCTAAATTTTCATTGGTCATGGCCGGAATTTTAACCAGCCAAAGCGATTGGGAAAGTGTATCAAATGTAGCGAGAACCAGCAACTACAGAGTCACGGTACGGGATAATCATCCGGTTAAGGAGCAGCAGCAAACAAGTTTTGCCAACCAAAAAATCGCTGTTGGAAGTGATGGACCTTTTAAAATAAATATTGTAAGCGGCGAAAACATCTACGGCGGCGCAGCTACCAAACTCACTTGGGATGTGGCAAACACCAATGCAGCGCCGTATAATGTTGCTAATGTGAAAATTAGCTACACAGTTGATAATGGTGCTGCTTGGGCAGACTTGGCAGCCAGCACGCCCAATGATGGCTCTGAAACTGTTGTTGTTCCGGTTTCTTTAGTTGGGCAATCAAATTTACAGTTTAGGGTAGAGGCTTTGGGGAATGTTTTTTATGCAGTTTCGCCGAAAGCCAATGTTGTCCTTGAATCTTCCTGTACTGCAGCCGTTCCTCAGAACATCAAAATTTCAAATATAAATTATACCGGAGCCACGGTTTCCTGGGAAGCCATCCCAGCGATAAATTCTTATTTTTTTGAATATAAAAAAGCGGATGATCCGGCTTTCTCGGTAATGGAACTAAAAACAAATTCTGTTACGCTTACCAATCTGGAACCGGGGACAACTTATGAATTCAGGGTTAAAAGTTCCTGCTCTGCGTCCGTATCCGCTTACACCGCTAATTTTTCTTTTACTACACTTTTTGAAATTAACTGCGCATCATCGTCAACCAGCGGAACTAACGAATTTATTCAAAAAGTAGAAGTGGACCGGTTTGAAAATGGTTCGGGTGCATCTACTTATTCGGATTTTTCAGATTTAAATCAAAATTTTATTTATCTGAATCAAAATCAGAAAACTTACAGCATTCGTGTAACGCCGAAATGGATGGGCGATCCAGCGCCTGTAAGTGTCGCTGCGTGGATTGACTATAATGGAGACGGGGTTTTTTCGTCCACTGAACAGATTTTGGCTGAAGCAAATACAACAGCGTCAGAAGTCGTGGGAACATTTACAGTTCCAGCCACCGCTTTTCTTGATCCGGGTGGAGTACGAATGAGGGTTTCTTTAAAAGCAGAACCGTCAATCCCGTTGCCGTGCGAAAAGTTTGCCTTTGGTGAAGTTGAAGATTATAGAGTTGTTATCAGCAATACCCCGTTATTTTATCAGGATCAAGTAATTGCTTACCCAAATCCGTTTACCGATTATATCTACACGACTGAAATTGATAACGGTACCCCGTACAAAGTTTATGATATGTCCGGAAGGCTGATCAGGTCTGGGGAAATAATGCTGAATAAAATTGACCTGTCTGCGCTGCTGCCTGCAACGTACTTGCTGACGGTTACGGGACAGAAAGCAATTAAAATCATAAAGAAATAAACAAAAAAGCCTCCGTTATGGAGGTTTTTTATGCAGTTTCTTCCTGCCTTATTAATTTGTTGATTACCTTTTCTGTTTCTGTACGGAGCTCTGCAAGCCCGTCATTATTGTAAATGATGAAAACGGTTTTCCGGATTTTGTCTTTTTCCGGCATTTGCTTGTCCATTATGGTTTCCACTTCGCGGTAGGTTTTTCCGTCGCGGTCCATCACACGCTTGATCCGCAGATTGTCCTCCGCCGTCACCAGGATAGACTGATGACATTCCTTATCTAAACCCAACTCGAAAAGCAGTGCGGTTTCCTTAAAAACAAATTCAGAACTCTGTCGGCTTACCCAGTTTTCAAAATCTGCCCGTACTGCAGGATGAATCGTTTGATTGAGTTTTTGTAAAAGTTCATCATTCCCAAAAACCAGGCTTGCTACATATTTACGGTTGTAATTGCCGTTTTCATTGTAAGCTTCGGAGCCCAGAAGTTCCACAATTTTTGATTTGAGGATCTCGTTGTCGTTTACGATTTCTTTGGCGCGGATATCCGAGTAATATACCGGAAACCCCATATCCTCGATAAATTTTGCAACTGTTGATTTTCCGGAGCCGATTCCTCCGGTGAGACCGATGATCCTCGGTTCGGGCTCAGGCGATGTCGTCCCGCCTTCTGTTGTGTCCATAATTTTGATTAATTAATGCCTCAAAGATAATAATTTTGCCAGAAGTCAAAATTCGCTAAACCTGCAGCGGCCGTACAACTCCATCTTCCGCCTTCTGCTTCCCATCTTAATACCCAAAAACTTCATTAAAACTGAAAGTATCATCCAGTTTTACGCCTTTCTCTGTCATTTTCACGCTCGCAAGTTCGTGGTGCGCATCGTGTTCCAGGAACAGCAGATATTCATTGTCCACGCACTGTTTCAGGAATTTTTCTTTTTCTTCCATCGTCAGCAGCGGGCGCGTGTCGTAGCCCATCACATACACCAGCGGAACGTGTCCCGCGGTTGGAATTAAATCCGCCGCAAAAACAATCGTTTTCTCCTGGTACTGAATGACCGGAAGCATCTGTTTTTCAGTATGGCCGTCCACGAAAATTATATCCATTTTCAGGTCCGGTGCAAAGCCGTAATTGCCTGTTGTCGGCAAAGGAACAAAGTTCAGCTGGCCGCTTTCCTGCATCGGGAAGATATTTTCTTTCAGAAAACTTGCTTTTTCCCTCGGATTAGGCTCTGTCGCCCATTGCCAGTGGTTTTCATTCGTCCAGAACTGGGCATTTCTGAAAGCCGGCCTGTAACCCGTTCGGTCGTCATTCCATTCAATCGCGCCGCCGCAATGGTCAAAATGCAGGTGCGTCAGGAAAACATCGGTGATATCGTCTTTTACAAAACCATACCTGGAAAGATTTTTCTCCAGCGAGTCATCGCCGTAAAGCGAATAATGGCCGAAAAATTTCTCATCCTGTTTTTGTCCGAGCCCGCAGTCAATCAGGATCAGTTTTTTGCCGTCTTCGATGAGCAGGGAGCGCATTCCCATTTCGATGAGATTTTTTTCGTCTGCCGGATTGGTCTTCTGCCACAAAGATTTTGGTACCACGCCGAACATCGCGCCGCCGTCCAGTTTAAAGTTTCCGCACTGTATGGGGTAGAGTTTCATATCGAATATTTTCAATAAAATTAATAAAATTTCTTAAAGATACGATTGTGAGAACGGTTTTTTGGGCGTGTCCCTCACTCGGTCACTCCGGCGCTGCGCGCCTCCGTTCCCTCGTTCGGGCCGGGCTGTTCAGGGCTTCACTTCGTTTCGGTGCTCCGTTTCACTGCGCACCGCTCCCTTCGGTCGCGCCCTTACCATCCCTCACGCGGTGTAGAGCATGTAAAAAAAGCATCAATCTCACTTTACTGCCCAACTAAAAAACTCAACCACTCAACCACTAAACTACTCAACCACTCAACCACTAACCACTAACCCCTCTAAAACAGTTCCCCAGGATTCCGCGGCCTCGAAATCCCCAAATGCTGATACGCTTTCTCTGTCACTTCTCTTCCTCGCGGAGTCCGTATGATAAAACCTTCCTGAATCAAAAACGGTTCGTAAACTTCTTCCAGCGTTTCGGGATTTTCGCCGATAGACGTTGCCAGCGCCGAAATTCCCACAGGTCTTCCCCGGAAATTTTCAATCATCACCCGCATGATTTTATTGTCCATTTCATCGAGCCCGAACTCGTCGACGTTTAAAGAGTTTAAAGCAAATTTCGTGATGTTGATTTCAATCTCGCCGTTGCCTTTTATTTCTGCAAAATCGCGGACTCTCCTCAACAGTGCATTGGCGATTCTCGGGGTTCCGCGGCTTCTTCGGGCGATTTCAATAGCTGCATCCTCGTAGATTTTCACGCCTAAAACCCTGGCACTTCTTTGGATAATCGTAGAAAGCAATTCGACCGTGTAGTATTCCAGTCTGCTTTGTATTCCGAACCTGGCGAGCATCGGTTTGGTCAGCATTCCGCTGCGGGTTGTCGCACCCACTAAAGTAAAAGGATTCAAACCGATCTGTACCGAACGTGCGTTGGGCCCTGTTTCCAGCATGATGTCGATCTTGTAATCTTCCATCGCAGAATAAAGGTATTCTTCCACAATCGGGGAAAGCCGGTGGATTTCATCGATGAAGAGCACATCGTTTTCTTCCAGATTCGTGAGCAAGCCTGCTAAACTTCCGGGTTTATCCAAAACCGGCCCCGAAGTGACCTTGCAGTTCACGCCCAGTTCATTGGCGATGATGTGGGCTAAAGTTGTTTTTCCCAATCCCGGTGGCCCGTGCAGAAGGGTATGGTCCAGCGCATTTCCCCTTTTTTTGGCGGCCGCAACAAAAACTTCAAGATTATCCAGCGTTTTTCGTTGTCCGGCAAAATCATCAAAACTTTGCGGGCGGATTTTTTCTTCCTGCATCAGCTCATCATCGGAGTAATTCTCCTTATCTGGGTGTAAAAAATCAGGCATTTAATCGGTGTTCTTTTGTCAAAGATAATAAAAGGTAGATGTTGGCGCAAAGGTAAAGCGAAGAAACAGACGGTTTGCTTAATCTGCGGAATTAAGTTAATTTTGTTAGCATAACCCAAAGGCATTTTGAGCAGTTGTTATGCTTAAACTCACCCTTAACTCCAACCTCAAACTATGAAACTAATCGGACCTTTCAAGCAAATTGTCACCCTCGCAAACCTGCCTTTACGCGGAAAACTTTCAGATGACCAACTGGAGATCATCCAAGACGGCGGTATTTTATTTCACGAAGATAAGATTGAGAAAATCGGAAATTTTGAGGAGCTGGAATCGGTCTTGATGAACAATGGCCAGGAATCTCAAGTCATCCGTATGAAAGAGGAACACGTGGTTTTACCCGCTTTTACCGACTGCCATACCCATATCTGTTTCGGTGGAAACCGCGCCAATGATTTTGCGATGCGGAATGCCGGCAAAACCTACCTCGAAATCGCGGCGGCCGGCGGTGGCATCTGGAGTTCCGTAGAGCATACCAGAAATGCTTCAGAAGAAGAATTATTGAATACTTTGCTGGAAAGAATTGATTATTTAATATCATTGGGGATAACCACGATTGAAATAAAATCGGGATATGGGTTAAATGCTGCTCAAGAGCTTAAAATGTTGAGAGTCATTCAGAAAGCAAAGGAAAAAACCAGCGCGACAATCATCGCGACCTGTCTGGCAGCGCATATGAAGCCAAGAGATTTGGAGGGTTCCGGTCAGGAATATCTTGATTATATTTTAAATGAGATTTTACCAAAAGTTAAAGCAGAAAATTTAGCCAAAAGAGTTGATATTTTCATTGAAAAATCTGCCTTTCAACCCGGGGAAAGTAAAGATTTTCTGCTTAAAGCCAAAGATTTAGGTTTCGAAATTACAGTTCATGCAGATCAGTTTACGCCGGGCAGTTCGAGAGTGGCTGTCGAAGTTGGTGCCAAATCTGCAGACCATCTGGAAGCGACCGTTGACGAAGATATTGAAATTTTAGCGCAATCAGACACTGTTGCCGTTGCCCTTCCGGGAGCGAGTTTAGGTTTAGGCGAACCTTTCACTCCGGCGAGAAAACTTTTGGATGCTGGAGCTATTTTGGCAATTGCCAGCGACTGGAATCCGGGCTCGGCGCCTATGGGAAACCTGATGACACAGGCCAGCATTTTGGCAACATATGAGAAACTTTCTACGGCAGAAATTCTGGCGGGAATTACTTTCCGTTCGGCATATGCTTTAGGTTTGGAAGACCGCGGGATTTTAGCACCTGGCAGGAAAGCCGATTTTGTAACTTATAAAACCAATAATTTCCAGAATGTGCTGTACAAACAGGGTACTTTGGCGCCGGAAGCAGTTTATATTAATGGAGAAAAATCTTATGGAAGATTATAAAAATATTTGGAGCGGAAGATTCGATGGGGATGAGGCTTTACACCACCGAGTTTTCCAAAGAATTAGTTTTGATAAAAATATTTCACCTAAAGATTTCGTTTTGCACGGTTTCGCCGTAGATGAAGGTGTTAAGAGAAACAAAGGAAGAGTCGGGGCAAAGGATGCTCCGGACATTATCCGAAAAAACATGTCCAATTTCCCGGTAGTATTTCCCGATTTTATCTTAAGGGATTTTGGAAATGTCTATTGTGCGAATCAGAATCTGGAAAACGCTCAACAGGAGTTGGCGGATAAAGTAACTGGTATTTTAGGTAAAGGTGGAAAGTCGGTGGTGTTGGGTGGCGGGCACGAGGTTACTTTTGCGCATTATTCAGGCATTAAAAAAGCTTTTCCCAATCAGAAAATTGGAATTATCAATCTCGATGCCCATTTCGATAACCGTGAGCCCGAAATTGGAGTTGGAGCCTCCTCCGGAACCGGTTTCTGGCAAATTGCGCAGGATGGACAAATTTACTCGCTGCATATCGGAATCCAGCGAAATTCAAATACTTTGAAACTGTTTGATACGGCGCATCGCTACGGCATGAAATACATTCTGGCCGACGAACTTTTCTTTGAAAATCTGCCTTCGGTTTACCAAAGGATTGATGAACTTTTTGCTGAGGTCGATGTGATGTACCTTACGGTCTGTATGGATGTTTTCAATGCGTCAATCGCGCCGGGAGTTTCTGCGCTGGCATACAACGGGCTCTTTGCCGATACGGTTTTTACGCATTTTTTTAGGCATATCCTTAAGAATGAAAAGTTGGTTGCCATGGACGTTGCGGAAGTAAACCCAGTTTACGACATTGGTGAACGGACTGCCAGACTGGCCGCAAGCCTTGTCAATGAATGGTTTATGAACCATTATCGTGAATCATAGTTTTGTCAAATGACTTGTAAAGACGCAATAAATTGCAAGCATTCCAAAAAGGGTGCTTTTTTTGTTAATTTTACAATTATGAAAAAATCAATAGAGACTCAACTTTTAGAATCAGATAAAACATTTAAAAAATGGAAAAACGTTCCTTTTGCGGAATGGCAGGAACTTTTGAGCAAACTTTCAAAAACTTTATTGGAAAAAAAAGAAGTCTTTGCAGAAATCATCACCAAAGAAATGAATAAGCCGATTGCGCAGTCGGTTTCCGAAATTGAGAAATGCGCCGGAATGTGTGATTTCTATGCCAAAGCAGCAAACGTGTTGAAACCTGAGCAGGTAGAAACCGGACATGAAATTTCAGAAATCCACCGCGAACCAATGGGTGTTATACTCGGGATTATGCCGTGGAATTTTCCGTTTTGGCAGGCACTGAGATTTGCGGTTCCTGCAATCCTTGCCGGAAATGTAATTGTGCTGAAGCACGCTTCGATCTGCTATAAAAGTGGCGATACCATGGAGAAACTTTTTGTGGAAGTGGGTTTCCCGAAAGGTATTTTTACTCACCTCAAAGTATCGCACGATGAGGTTGAAGAAATGATTGCGAACCCGGTCATCAAAGGAGTTTCGTTAACGGGCAGCGAAGGTGCCGGAAGGAAGATCGCCGAAACTGCCGGAAGAAACCTTAAAAAATGCGTCCTGGAGTTAGGTGGAAGCGACGCGTTTATCGTTTTGGAAGATGCCGAATTGGATACTGCAGCAAAAGATGCCGCGCAAGCCAGGCTTCAGAATTGCGGGCAAACGTGTGTTGCCGGGAAACGCTTCATCATTCATTCAAAAATTTATAAAGAATTTCTGGAGAAATTTATTGCAGAATATAAAAAGTTCCAGCCTGAAAATCCGCTGGATAAGGAAACGAAACTCGGACTCATGGCGCGCGAAGATCTGGCTTCGGATTTAGAAAAACAGTATAAAAAAGCCCTCAAAAGCGGTGCAGAAATTTTGCTTCCGTTAACCGCTGTTGGAAATATGGCTTTTGAACCTGGTTTAATAGAAATGAATGAAGGAAATCCCGTACTTCAGGAAGAACTTTTCGGGCCGCTCGGAATGGTTTTTAAAGCAAAAGATGATGATGATGCCCTAAAAATCGCGAATGATACGATGTTTGGACTGGCAAACGCCGTGTACACCAAAGACAGAAAAAGAGCGATGTACTTTGCAGAAAACCTTGAAAGCGGAAGTGTAGCCATCAACCAGATTTTCCGGTCGGACTGGCGGATGCCTTTTGGCGGCAGAAAGAATTCGGGGTATGGGACGGAACTGTCTCTTTATGCGTTGGACGAATTTACCATAAAAAAATCCATTATTGGTGAGATTTAAAAGCAAAAAGTTCTCTGGAAAACACAGAGAACTTTTTATTGGGTTGATTGTTGCCTAAATCGTGGTGAGCCTCAATGTATTGGTCTTTCCGAACTCATCCGCAGGTGTCGCATTAAGGTTGATTACAAAATCTTCTTCCTCAACATAACCCAGTTCTTTGGTCATCTTATTTACCTGAATAATGGTTTCGTCTGTCGATTTGTCGCTGTCGTAATAATAAGCACGCACGCCCCAAAGCAGGTTCAGCATGGTAATGACGCGCTTGTTGGAACTAAAAACGATGATATGCGAGTTAGGCCTGTGTGCAGAAATCTGGAATGCCGTATAACCGGAATGTGTTAATGTAATGATCGCTTCCACATCGGTGGTCTTGGCAATTCTTACTGCCGCCAGACAAATTCTGTTGGTGATGAAACGGTCGTCGATACAGTTGAATTCCTTTTCAATAGGTGCATTTTTGTTTTGGTAAAAATGTGTGCTTTCAATGTTTTTTACAATCTTCGACATATTTTTCACCACATCCACCGGATATTTTCCTACAGAAGTTTCACCGGAAAGCATTACGGCATCAGCACCGTCCAGCACCGAGTTAGCAACGTCATTCACTTCTGCTCTGGTTGGTGTAAGGCTGGTAATCATCGTTTCCATCATCTGGGTCGCAATAATCACTGGCTTCGCGTATTTTCTTGCAATTTCCACAAGATTTTTCTGGATTGCCGGCACTTCTTCCATCGGAACTTCAACACCCAAATCGCCGCGGGCAACCATTAAGCCATCGCATTCCAGAAGGATTTGCTCGATATTTTTTACACCTTCCGGCTTTTCAATTTTAGCGATGATAGGTGTTTTTTGTTTATTGGTCGGGTGGTTTGCAATGAGCTTTTTCAAATCTTTAATGTCCTGAGCATGCCGCACGAATGAGAGCGCAATCCAGTCCAGTTCCAGATCAAGCATAAAATTCGCATCCTGAATATCTTTTTCAGTAAGCGCCGGAAGTGAAACATTGGTATTCGGAAGATTGACACCTTTTTTAGAACTAAGCGGGCCTCCCTGAATGGTCACTGCTTTTACTGTGTCTTTTTCATTGGTTTCAAGGACCTGGAGTACCAGTTTACCGTCATCAATCAGTATTCTTTCACCAACTTTTACATCATTCGGGAATTCCTGGTAAGTCATATAAACTCTCGTGGAATCGCCTTCGATCTTTTCATTGGTAAATGTTAAAATATCACCGGGATTGAGGTAGGAACCCTCTTTCACAACGCCAACTCTCAGTTTTGGGCCCTGCAAATCTCCAAGGATCCCAACGTTGGTTCCAAGCTCTTTATTGACTTCGCGGATGGTGTTTACATTGGTTTTTACAAGATCGTAATCGGCGTGCGAAAAATTTATTCTGAAGATGTCTACACCCGCTTTTATCAGTTCTGTAATGGTTTCTCTGTTAGAAGAAGCCGGGCCGAGTGTAGCAATGATTTTAGTCTTTTTTAGATATTTATTCATAATATTGAATTAATTGGAAGAGCTCATCTTGTGAACTCAACTCGTATTCCTGCGTTTGGAACATCAGGCTTTCAGGGAGCAAAATTACGGAAAAATCAACAAATGAATCGCTGCTTTTCAATAGGTAATCTACATCTTTATCATTTGGTAACAGATAGTTAACATTCTCCTCGTCCGCAAAAAGTTCCGTTACTTCCTGTTTTTGTTTGCTTTGTACAGATTTGTTTGCGATAAACTGTATGCAGGCTTTGGTTTCTTTATGATAAGCCTCAAAACGGGGATGATAGTAATCGTAATATGTTCCGATTTTTACGATATCCGCAATCCGTTTAAATTCCGAATCATTAATCCTGTTGATATAGTAAAAAAGCTCGTAATCAGGTATTTCTTTGGCAAGCCGGATCAGTCCCAGAGTGAGGTCGTCCTCATCAGCAGTATCAAGAAACAGTTTTAGGCTTTTCAAGAATATTTTCTTTTTTGTTTAAAGTGTAAAATGCGCGCTGAGCTGCTTTTTCTTCCGCTTTTTTCTTTGAAGTTTCGGTAGCGTTTGATATTTTTTCATCGCCAAGCCAAACGAAGCTGCGAAAGACGGTGTTTTTATTTCCATGTTCTTCCTCGCAAGTTTCGTAGCGAAGCTGTACCTTACGTTTCTGCGACCATTCCAGAAGTAAACCTTTGTAGCTTACGATTTTATTTTCAAGTTTAAGGATTTCATCCGCTGTAAGAAGCTTTTGCAGAACAATATTCTCGCACGCTTCATAACCGATGTCCAGATAAACCGCACCGATCAGCGCTTCAAACAGGTTGCCTGAAATATTCTCGCTCAGGATTGATGAACCTTCATTCTGAATGAAACTTGTCAGTTTCAGGTCGTCACCGATTTTATTCAGATTCTTTCGGTTTACGATTTTCGATTTCATCTGCGTGAGGTAACCCTCATTTGCCGCCGGATAAGCCTCAAAAAGATAGCATGAAATAATAGATCCTAAAATGGAATCCCCTAAAAACTCAAGCCTCTCGTAGTTTTTTGCCTTTTTGGAAGAAGAAACCTTTAAAGAAAATGCTTCCTGATAAAGAGTGATGTTCTGAATATTTTGACCGATGATTTTAGAAATCCCGGTGCTCAGCATCAGGTCTTTTTCAGAGAGGTATTTTCTTCGTTTTAGGAGAAATTTAGAAAAGTATTTCTGCAACTCCATTCAGAGGAATTTAGATTTTCTTAAAAAGTACACAGGCATTGTGCCCGCCAAAACCGAAAGTGTTGCTCATGGCGATGTCCACTTGCTTTTCTACAGCTTTATTGAAGGTAAAATTCAGCCTGCTGTCGATATTTTCATCATCAGTGAAATGATTGATGGTTGGTGGGACGATCCCGTGTATGATGGTGTGCAGTGCTGCAATAGCTTCGATCACTCCGGCGGCACCAAGTAAGTGGCCGGTCATAGATTTTGTGGAATTGATCTGAATGTCGTAAGCATGCTCGCCCAATAATTTTGAAATTGCATTGGATTCTGCAATGTCGCCTAATGGCGTAGACGTACCGTGCATATTGATATGGTCTACTTCATCAGTAGTTACACCGGCATCTTCCAGACAGTTTTTCATTACCAGGTATGCGCCCAAACCTTCGGGATGCGGTGCCGTCATATGGTACGCATCAGCGCTCATACCGCCTCCTTTCAGTTCTGCATAAATTGTAGCTCCGCGCTTTACAGCGTGTTCGTACTCTTCTAAAATGATACATCCGGCGCCTTCACCCAGAACAAAACCGTCACGGTCTTTATCAAATGGCCTTGAGGCCGTTTGCGGATCATCATTTCTTGTGGAAAGGGCCATCATTGCGTTAAAGCCTCCAACACCGCTGGCGGTTACGGCAGCTTCAGAACCTCCGCAAACGATAACATCAGCTTTTCCGAGTTGGATCAGCATTTTGGAATCGATTATAGCGTTGGCAGAAGAAGCACAGGCAGAAACGGTGGTGTAGTTTGGCCCGTGGAAACCATATTCCATAGAAATATGGCCAGGAGTGATGTCAGCGATCATTTTTGGGATAAAGAACGGGTTGAAACGCGGAATCTCCGAATTTGCCCAGCCCAGAACTTCGGTTTCAAAGGTTTCAAGGCCTCCGATTCCTGAGCCCCAAATCACGCCGACTCTGTTTTTGTTCAAATCGCCTTCGAGGATTTTGGAATGTTCCACTGCTTCGCGGGCAGCTACGATCCCAAGTTGGGTATTCCGGTCCATTTTCTTAGCCTCTTTCTTGTCGAAATGGGCAAGCGGATCGAAATTTTTTACCTCGCAGGCAAATTTGGTTTTAAAGTTTGTGGCATCAAAAAGAGTAATTGGAGCTGCACCGCTCTTGCCCTCTACAAGGCTTTCCCAGTATTCTTTTGCATTATTACCAATCGGTGTTACTGCACCAAATCCTGTTACAACTACTCTCTTTAATTCCATAAATTTTTTTAATGATCTAAAATAGATTATTTGTTTACTACTTCCTCGATGTAAGCGATAGCGTGACCTACAGTAGTAATTTTTTCTGCCTGGTCATCAGGAATCTGGATGTTGAACTCTTTTTCAAATTCCATGATAAGCTCTACAGTATCTAGTGAATCAGCTCCTAAATCGTTTGTGAAGCTAGCCTCTGGAGTTACTTCTGTTTCCTCAACGTCAAGCTTATCAGCGATGATAGCTTTTACTCTTGATGCAATGTCTGACATAATATTCAAATTTTTAATTATTGTTTAAGTTGGTGCAAATATAAAAAAATCTTAACGATTTATACTTTTTTCCATATTTTTTGAAAAATTAAAGATATAAAAAAAACTTATTGTTTGATAATGAATTTGAAATCTGCGAAGTGAATTTTTAAATCCTTATTTTTGCCTCTAAATAATCATTAAATATGACTGATTTTGAAAACGACGACGATGTTTTCACAGGTAAAGACCATACACCACTGAGAAGTGACGCTTTTAACATGTCGCCTTCTGCGAAAGTTGAAAAAATAGAGAAACTTTTTGGTGAAATTATGGAAACACTTGGCCTTGATATGACTGATGATTCCCTTAAAGATTCACCAAAACGTGTAGCCAAAATGTATGTAAACGAAATTTTCGGCGGGCTGCTTCCTGAAAATAAACCGGGAATTTCAACCTTCAGCAATAAGTATAAATACCGCCAAATGCTGGTGGAAAAGGATATTACAGTATATTCTTTCTGTGAGCATCACTTTTTGCCAATTATAGGCAGGGCACACGTGGCTTATATTTCCAATGGCGAAGTGATAGGTCTTTCAAAAATCAACAGACTGGTTGATTATTATGCAAAAAGGCCGCAGGTCCAGGAAAGATTGACCATGCAGATCGTAGATGCTTTGAAGGAAGCGCTCGGAACTAAAGATGTTGCCTGTATCATTGATGCGAAACACCTTTGCGTAAACTGCCGCGGAATAAAGGACACTGCAAGCTCCACCATAACCGCAGAATTGAGCGGAATTTTCCGCACCAATCCGATTACGCGCCAGGAATTTCTGCATTATGTGGGCAGCCACGCAAAATTGGATTAATTATCTGTTCAATATTGTTCAACGGTTCAAATGTTCAATACTGTTGAATGAGATTTGAACTTTTTCACCACTTTAACCAATTGAACTTATCAACATGCAACTCAAAATATACAACTCTCTATCCGGCGAAAAAGAAGATTTCAAACCCATTCTCGATGGCAATGTTGGGATGTACGTTTGCGGGCCGACGGTTTACAGCAATGTTCATATGGGGAATGTGCGGACGTTTATGTCTTTTGATTTTATTTACCGCACGCTTCAGCATTTGGGTTATAAAGTAAGATATGTAAGAAACATTACCGATGCCGGGCATTTAACGGATGACGGTGATGTGAACAACGACCGGTTCGTAAAACAGTCGCGGCTTGAGAAGCTGGAACCGATGGAGATCGTGCAAAAATACACGGTGGACTTCCATAAAGTTTTGCAGATTTTCAACCTTTTACCGCCGAATATCGAGCCGACAGCAACCGGGCACATCATCGAGCAGCTGGAGCTTACGAAGCTTTTGCTGGATAAAGGTTATGCCTATAAAAGTAATGGTTCGGTTTATTTCGACGTACGCGCTTATAATGAAAAAGGCGGAAATTACGGCGAGCTTTCCAAAAGGAATATTGATGAACTGATGGCCAACACCAGAGATCTGGATGGGCAGGACGAAAAGAAAAATCCGCAGGATTTTGCCCTGTGGAAAAGTGCATCGCCTGAACATATTATGAAATGGCCTTCGCCTTGGGGTGAAGGGTTTCCGGGTTGGCATTTGGAATGTACAGCGATGAGCACCAAATATTTAGGTGAAAAATTTGATATTCACGGAGGTGGTATGGATTTGAAATTCCCGCATCACGAATGCGAAATTGCCCAGGGTACGGCCTGCAACGGAACCGCGCCGGTAAACTACTGGATGCATGCTAATATGCTGACCATGAACGGACAGCGGATGAGTAAATCTACCGGAAACTTTATTCTGCCAATGCAGTTGATTACCGGTGAAAATGATTTTTTTGAAAAGCCATTTCACCCGGCAGTAGTGCGCTTCAATTTTCTGCAGGCGCATTACAGAAGTGTGCTTGATATTTCCAACGAGGCTATGGTTGCCAGCGAGAAAGGATTCCAGCGATTGATGGAAGCGGTGAAGTTGCTTTCAACAATCAGTCCGGCACAACCCACTACAAATGTGGTTTTTAGCGATGGAGAAGCGTCTCAATTTGATCTGAAAACCTGGAAAGAAAAATGTTATGATGCTTTGACGGACGATTTCAATTCTCCGATTTTGATTTCGCATCTATTTGAAGCGGTGAGTTTTATCTTTAAACTGAAAATCGGGAAGGAGCAGATTTCTGGGGAGGATCACGACGATTTAAAATCTACTTTAAATGCTTTTGTATTCGATGTTCTTGGCCTTCAGCAACCGGAAGAAAGCAACAGCGAAAAGCTGGATTCTACACTACAGGTTTTAATTGAGCTGAGAAACCAGGCCCGTAAGGCAAAAAACTTTGAACTTTCTGACCAAATCCGCGATAAACTGCTTGCTGAGGGAATTGAACTTAAAGATGGTAGAGAGGGCACGAGTTATGTGATTAATTAAAATAAGATTAATATCAGATTGAATATAAAGCTTCAGCGTGTGCTGAAGCTTTGCTTTTGTAATGTATTGAAAATTAACTGATAAACTGTTTAAAATCATTTGAAAAATCATTTGCTTTCTTGGAGTTTTTTGGTAAATTGCAGCTCCTTAATAAAACAATGTTATGAAGCTTTATTTTAGCCTGAATTTCAACACAAAAGTTGGTGAAAAACTGCAGCTTTTGATCTTTGAACATAATCAGGAGCCCAAAATTCACTTCCTGCATTACACTGAAAACGGGAACTGGAAAGCAGAAGTCGATTATTTTTCAAAATCAATTTCTTACAAATATCAACTGACGGACGAAGGTGGAAATATCCTGGATCAGGAGTTTTCGCTTCACCATTTAAATTTGGTTCACAGCTACAGCGAATACCGGATCTACGATGTTTGGAACTTGAAAAATTTCCCGGAAAATTATCTCAACAATAAAATTCTAAAAAATAAGTTGAGCGGTTTTAAACCCGAGAAAGTTGCGGTGTTGAAAAAGCATACACATTTGTTCAGAATTGAAGCACCACTTTATAATCCGGACTGGAGATTGGTACTTCTGGGTAATGTTGAGGCACTTGGTAACTGGGAATATCTGAGAACCATACCAATGATCCAGACTGATTTTGGCGTTTGGGAAGTGGCGGTTGAAATGCCTGGAGACCAATTTATTCAATATAAATATGGTGTCATGAGTACTTCTACAGGCGAAGTTTTCGATGTGGAATACGGGAATGACCGCTTGGCTTTGCCAAATACGGATAAAAACATATTGCAGATTCAGGCAGATCATTTCTTCAGATTCAAATCTTTTGAAATGTATCACGCCGCTGGAGTTGCAGTTCCGGTTTTTGCGTTGAGAAGTGAAAACGGTTTCGGCGTGGGTGAATTTGCAGATATGAAAGCACTCGCAGACTGGGCAAAGGCAACCAATTTGGGAATCATTCAGATTCTTCCGATCAATGATACCACTGCGAATTATACCTGGACGGATTCATATCCTTACGCCGCGATTTCGGTATACGCACTTCACCCACAGTATTTGTCGATTGACAGTCTTGAATATTCTTTGCCGAAAAATCTAGTTGATGAATTCAATGCTAAAAAAAAGGAACTCAACAAACTCGATCTTATCGATTACGAAAAGATGATTTCCGGGAAATGGAAATATATTCGCGCAGTATTCAGGGAAAATAAAGATAGAATTTTAAAGGACAGAAACTTCAAAAAATTCCAGAAAGAAAATGAAGAGTGGCTTTATCCGTATGCGGCATTTTGTGTGCAAAGAGATAAATATAAAACACCGAATTTCAACAACTGGAGAACCCATAAAAAATACATCGCCGGAAAACTCACTCCTATGTTCGCTGCTAAACACAAGGACTATTCTGAAGCGATGCTGCACTGTTGGGTGCAATACCAGCTTCATTTGCAGCTGAAAGATGCCATTGATTACACGCACAGTTTGGGGGTTTCTGTAAAAGGCGACTTGCCAATCGGTATTTACCGCCACTCGGTTGAAGCGTGGACGGAGCCGGAACTGTTTGGTATGGATTTTCAGGCCGGTGCACCGCCGGATCAGTTTACAGATTTAGGGCAGAACTGGGAATTCCCGACCTACAACTGGGAAGCGATGAAGGCAGACGGTTACAAATGGTGGAAAAACCGTTTCAAAGCCCTGGAACAGTATTTTGATGCCATGCGTATTGACCATATTCTTGGATTTTTCAGGATTTGGAGAATGCCGGTTTCTGCAACCCAGGGGATTTTGGGATATTTTTACCCGGCAATTCCGGTTAGGATGGAGGAATTTCATTCGAGAAATATTCCGTTCAACTTCGACCGATACTGCAAGCCATATATCAACGAGGAGATTCTTTGGGATTATTTTGGGCATGAGAGAGATACCATTCACAACCATTTTATGAACAATCATTTCAATGGAACTTACTCTTTCAAAGAAGAATTTGATACCCAAAGAAAATTACGTGATTATTTCGATAAGCATCCGCACGACTGGGCAGAAGATAAGCTGATTTCACTTTGCGCTAACGTTCTGTTCCTGCAGGAAGACAAAGGCGGAGGCGAATACGTTTACCACCCAAGATTTAATGTGCATAAAACCGATTCCTACAAATACCTGTCTGATTGGGAAAAGAAAGCGATCTACGAACTTTATGTAGATTATTTCTTCAGGCGTCAGGACGGTCTCTGGTACCAGAGCGCGATGGAGAAGCTTCCGGTAATCCTGAATTCTACAGATATGCTGATTTGTGGTGAAGATTTAGGCCTGGTTCCGGATTGTGTGCCGCAAGTGATGGACAGGCTGGCCATTACGGCGTTGAAAGTTCAGAGAATGCCTTCAGAAAATATCCTTTGGTATGACCCGAAAAATGCCGGTTATATGAATGTGGTTACCGCGTCGTCACACGACAGTTCTACCCTTAGGCAGTGGTGGTTCGAAGACCGTGGACTAACCCAAAAGTATTTCAATGACCAGCTGAAACAGTATGGAACAGCACCCGGCGAACTTCTTCCGGAACTTGCAGAAATCATCATGCTGCAGCACTTTTATAATGATGCTATGCTGGCGATTTTCCCTCTTCAGGAATTCCTGGCTACAGATTACAGCTTAAGGAATGATCATGTTGATAATGAAAGAATCAACAACCCGGCAGTATTCCCGCATTACTGGCGTTACAGAATGCATCTGAATGTAGAAGACCTGAAAAACCAGACGGATTTTAATAATAAAATCGCCTATTGGGTGCAGGATTCCGGTAGGAGATAGAATTTTTGAATTTGATATTCAATATGATATCAAAATGTATGTAAAGAAGTTGAGTCTGCGGATTTAACTTCTTTTTGTTTTATATATCCAAATGGCAGATAACAAATAAATATGAAGGCGGATCAAATGATGTTTAAATTAAAAGCAGAGTAGTAATGAAAAATTTAATTTTATTTTTGGCTTTGGGGCTTTTTTCAGCAAGCTGCACAGCTCAGTACTATCCGAACAATAACGACGGATATTACAGCAACACCAGCGGTTGGTATGGCGACGACAGCTATTACTTTCCGGATGATTATTATTACGAATATCCGTACGATTATTATACCGATGATTATTACCGCAGTTTCTACAGCGATTACCGCAGGAGCATCGATATGGTGAACTGGTACCGGTTTTTCCGCGAAATGAATCTAAACAGATGGCAGATTGAAGCCATCAGCGATTTGAATAATCAGTTTCCAAGTTTCTACATCTGGAGCGATTATTACAGAACTAACCCAAAACGCTGGTACTACGACAGATTTTATGCACTGGAAAGAATTTTGGGATCAAGAGTATTTGCGCTTTATCAAAATTCCTATTACAACGGTTACAATCCTGTAAGTTATTATAACAATTATTGGAGAGATTATTACAGGCCAAAATATTACAGCTATTATGTAATTCCGAGATACAGAAACGTCAATGTAAATGTTTACCGCGTTGACAGATCCGCTTATCACAGGTCGGTTGGAAATAAATACGGTTGGAACCAGCCAAGAAATCCCCATAATCCGGGCGTTATAAGAGACAGTAACAATTCTGGAAGAAACGGAAACACCTCAAATGGAAATACCAACACACAAAGGGTAGGAGGAATCAGGGAGAATAACAATACAGTCCGCAGAGTTGACTCACAGAGTTCAGCCAACAGAAGTGGTGGCTTAAGAAATCAGACTCCGGAAAGGATTCAGAGAAATGATGTTGGCAGAATGCCGGAAAACAGTGGAATGAGAACTTCCGAAGTACGCAGGGAATCGAACCGGGTTTTTGAAGACAGAAGCTCAAACACAGGCAGAGTACAGAATGAAGGTTTCAGAAATATTGAACCAAGAAATGAGGGCCGCACAATGCAGATGCCAAGGCAGGAAACACGCGTTCAAAATAATTCAGGGAACGGTAACAACAGTTCCGGGCGTTCATCAGGTATGAGAACCGGAGGAAGATAATAAAGTTCTTTAGTGTAATTAAGTGATTGAGAGCAGGTTAATATCTGCTCCTTTTTTTGTTAAAATGCGTTATTTTCTGTTAAAGCCACTACAGTTGATCTAAATGGCGCAAAGATTGAAAATCAGTTATTAACACTTAAATTTAAAGTTATGAAAAAGATATTTTTCGGCGCCCTCGTGGTGGGTGCTATTACATTTGGATATTCGCAATCGTCATACTATAACGATTACAGAAGCAGTATTTCAGGTATCAACTGGCAGACAATGGCCGCAGAACTCCTGCTGACACCATACCAAAAAGAACAGCTTTTTGCCTTAAATAACAGATCTGATAACTATGATGACTGGAACCGTGTTTACGGTAACAGTCCGGACAGATGGAGAACTGACAGATACGGGGAGCTGGAAAGAATTTTAGGTCGGGAAAAATATACCAAATTCAAAAACAGGTATTACAAAGGCCAAAATCCGGTAGCAGTTTACAACAGAAATAAAAACAATAATAAACCGTACGAGAACAAAAAGTTACAACTCTGATAACAGAAATGTAAAAAGTAAATCGGCTGTAAAAAGCAGATCAACCGCTGCCGAAAGATACCAAAACAAAAAATACGGAAATTCAGCAGCAGTAAAAGCTAAAGGGAATCAGGGGAATAACGGTAAAGCAGTTTCTCACGGCAAAGGAAAAAAATAAAATCTTCAATATATTTTATCGAAACCGAAAGGCGGGGGAAAATTTTCTCCGTCTTTTTATTTAAACGTTTTGTTAATTATTGGTGAATTGAAAACGGCTTGATATTTTTTGTAATAACTTCGTGATACTATGAAAATTCTCTACGCAATACAGGGTACTGGAAACGGACACGTGAGCCGCGCCCGTGAAATCATTCCCCACTTAAAAAAATACGGAGATGTGGATCTGCTGGTCAGTGGAACTCAGGCTGAGGTGGATCTGGACGATGAGGTAAAATACAGGTTCCATGGCTTCGGGTTTGTTTTTGGGGAAAAAGGCGGCGTTGATTTCCTTAAAACCTGGAAACAGTTTAATACGGCCCAGTTTTTAAGTGATGTTAGAAAACTTCCGGTAAAGGATTATGATCTGGTGATCAATGATTTCGAGCCGGTCTGTGCGTGGGCTTGTAAGCTGAAAGGGAAAAAAAATGTCGCACTCAGCCATCAGTCCGCGTTTGTTTCGGATAAAACACCGCAACTGAAAGGCTTCCACTGGGGAAAGATCATTATGAACCACTACGCTCCCACCAATGCACATGTGGCATTTCATTTTGAGCGTTATGATGATTTTATCAACACACCGGTCATCCGTTCAGAAATCAGGAATTTAAACACTGAAAATCTTGGGCATTACACAGTCTATCTTCCGGCGTATTCCGATGAATTTATTATAAATCAGGTTAAAAAATTCAGCAATATCAAGTGGCAAATCTTTTCTAAACATTCCAAAAATTCTTATTCCACGGATAACGCGGAAATTACTCCAATTAACAACGAAAAGTTTCAGAAATCACTCGCTTCGTGTGAAGGATTGCTCACCGGAGGAGGTTTTGAAGGCCCTGCAGAAGCTTTATTTTTAAAGAAAAAAGTTCTGGCTGTTCCAATGAAAAACCAGTATGAGCAACAGTGTAATGCGTTGGCAATGGAAAATATGGGTGTTCCTGTGATCTGGAACGAGCGCGAATTTGCCCCTAAACTTCAGAACTGGGTTCAAGGTGATAAAATCATTGAGGTAAATTTTCCTGATGAGACTGCTCAAATCATTGAAAGACTGATCAATACCTACGGAAACAAATTTTAACAAACTTTATGACTTTTTCATTTAACTATAATATTTATTCTTTATCCAAAAGACAGAAACAAAGGTTTCGCAATTTATAATATAGATATGAAAAAGATAGTTTACACGTTAGCATGCATGGCAATAGGTACTTTTGCAATGGCACAGAAAAGTGAAATGCCGCCAATGAGAGACCAGCAGGAAAGAAAAGAAATGATGGAGCAGAAGAGAGTTCAGCATATGGCGAAAATGGAGCAGGAACTGAACCTTACCAAAGCACAGGTTTCCCAGATCAAAGCGATCCAGGACAGGCATCAGGCCCAGCGCGAGCAGGAGAGAATTAAGAACCAGGAGCTGAGAAAGCAGAAAATGGAAGCCTATAAGAAGGATAAACAACAGATGGATGACGAAATCCGCAAAGTTTTGACTCCTGAGCAATATGCAAAATGGCAGGCTAAAAAGCAGGAAAATATGCAGAAAAAACAGGACATGATGCAACAGAGAAGAAAACTGATGGAGACCGGGAAAGACAGGAAATGGGGACAGCATTCTGCGCACGGCGGCCAAAAAATGGTACAGCCACAAAAAGAAAAAAACAAATAAGCATTCTTTGCTAAAATCAAGTTCATAATTTTATTTTTTTAATGGTTTGAAGGGCGGATTTTCTCCGCTCTTCTTTTTTTTTGTGATCAGTTATTATGTTTTTGGCAGACATCAAATTTTTAAGTACTTTTAAAAGTTAGAAAAAATGAATTATGGTAAGTGAAAAAATAGCCCAGCTAATCAATGAACAGATTGCAAAAGAACAGTATGCAGCACAATATTATCTCTCAATGTCGGCGTGGTTCAACAGCCGTGATCTGGAAGGAATCGCCAATTACTTCCGGGTGCAAAGCAAAGAAGAGCTGATGCATGCCGACAAAATGTTTGACTACCTGGCCGATGTAGGCGGTGAAATTGTAATCGGTGAAATCCCTAAACCACCGCATACTTTTGCAGATGTGCAGGATGTTTTCGAAAAAGCCCTGGAACACGAAAGAGTGGTAACCAGAAGTATTTTTAATATTGTAAAGGCTGCCAATGATGAAGGCGATTTTGCTACAACGTCGTTCCTGCAGTGGTTTATCAACGAGCAGGTGGAAGAGGAATCTTCGGCATCGCTTTTGGTTTCCAAAATAAAAATGGTGAAAGACAATCCGTCTGCGCTTTACCTGTTCGATCAGGAGCTCTCACAGAGGGTGTTTGTGCCGGAAAATGGAAAATAATAGGAAAACGCTCCAGTCGCGGAGCGTTTTTTTAAACATATATAATTTCGGTTCCGGCGACTTTCTTGCCCAGTTTTTCCAATACTTCACGATAGGCGCTCACCTGTTTTTCATACTTTTCGCGCTCGGCTCCGGTTTTGAAATCAATGATGACCAGGCCGTTTTCGGTCTCTACAAGGCGGTCGATACGATAGGTTTCGGTGCTGCCGTTTTCGGTGATCATCATTTCTTTTTCGTTAATCACTTTCAGGGTTTCATCGAAATACTGTGCATATCTTTCATTACGGAGCACTTTAAGAAGGCGTTCCACGATTTCAATTTTTTCATTTTCGGTAATGATGCCCTCCAGAATGTACTGCTGCAGAACATTTTCAATATCCTTTTCAGAGTTGATTTTTTCTAGAATTTCATGCACAAAAATCCCGATTCGTACGGACTCGTTCGTATTCTGGTAACTTTTTGAAGGCGTCGCAATTTTAATATTGCTGATATGTTCAGTGTTCTCAGAAAGAGAAGTGATGTCCAAAGTTTTACGGTCTGCGGTTTCTTCCGTTCTCTGTTTTTTGAACGATTCGTTTTCCTCCGGATAAATATCAAATTCATCCAGGTTTTCCGGATTTTTTGTTTTGATAAAATCAAAAATTTCGAGATTGTTGCTCGATGCGCTCGGCCTTTGGATATATAAAAAAAGCTGCTCTACCGGACGCGTAGTTGCCACGTATTGAATACAAAACCGGTCGATTTTATTTTTGTAGGAATTCTCCTCATTGAAGCTGGCTAAATCCTTATCATAATTGGCCATTTCTTTTTTGAAGCCTTTGATATTTACGGATTTCAGTTCGCCCAGATTTTCCAGATCGAACCACTCGTGAAATTCAGCGTCTTTATTGGCATTTTTCATCGGCAGGAAAACTACAGGGAACTCCAGTCCTTTTGCGGCGTGAATGGTCATCATATTGACAGCATCCACATTTTCACTCGCCTGAATCGAAATTTTGTGCGCTTCCTCATCCCAAAGTTTTACAAAATCCTTCACCGTCATGCCGGCATTTTGCGTGAAATTGTACAGGTTTTCCAGAAAGTTCAGCAGGTAATCGGTTTCCTTATTTTTCACCGAAAATTCATGTACAAAAAATTCGATGTAATTGTAAAGATTAAGGCGTGGAATACCTTTTTGACTTAGTTTTAATGAAAATCTTTCCTCAATAGTATTAATCAGTTTCTCGTGGTTTTCGATTTTTAGCAGCGCCATGATTTCATTGGAAAATTCAGGGATATCTATGCGGCCAAGCTCATTCAGGTAATAAAGCATTTTCACCATAAACTGCCTGTTCTTTGGTTGGATTTCCCAGTTCAGAAATTCAATCAATGCCTTTAAGGTGTAAGACAAATCCAGCGTCAGCCCTTTCTCCGAAATGGTTTTGATATAAGTTTCCGTACCATTGTAAATCACTTTTTCCCTGCCGAGAAGCTGGGCATATTTTTGGATTTCTTTCGCGCTGCGGCACAAAATCGTGATATCGGAAAATATAAATCCGTTATTCAGACACTCCTGAATATTCCGGTGCATTTGCCCGGCAACTTCCGTGAAATATTCTTCGTTTCCCTTGGTATAAGGCGCAAGATTTACTTTCACCCTTCCGGCAAATTTTTTCTGCGGAATCTGTCTGGCTTTTTCCGAGAACAGTTCGCAATGTTCGGTATTCAAACCTTTAGAAAGGAAATCATAAAGCTCATTGTTGAAATTCACGATGTTTTTTGCGCTTCGCCAGTTGCTGCCGAGCACTTCTACAAAAACTTCTACCGGGCTTTCATCTTTTTTGTTTAAAACATTCAGCATCAGCTCACTGTCGCCGCCCCGGAAGCGGTATATGCTCTGTTTGGGGTCGCCTACGAGTGTAAAAGAATTACCTTCAGAGGCAACCGTGTGGTCTTTCAGTGGTAACAGGTTGTTCCACTGCATTTTAGAAGTGTCCTGAAACTCATCAAAAAAGAAATGCTGATACCGCGTCCCTATCTTTTCATAGATAAAACTCGAAGGCTCATTCCGCAGGTTTTCATTAATGATGACATTGAATTTCGAGAGCAGCACCACATCGTTTTCTTCCTCAATTTCATTGAGCTTTTCCTGGATTTCTTTATTTATTTTTAAAGGTAAGAGTTCTGAGAGAATCGCTGATTTTCTCTCCGCCGAAATAAAATTTGAAATTACTGATTCCCGGCTTTCAATCATAAAGTTTAAGACTTCATCTACCAACTGTTCCTTTCCTTTGCCACTTCCGGAGGTGCCTTTTCTGAAATTCTGGATGGCTTTTTCTTCATCCGCCGGAAATGGGAAGACATCTCTCTTACCACTAATGAACTTTAAGTATTCATAAAAAAACTTAGCAATACTGTTGGAGTTTCCTCCGGCAAAATCTGAAATTTCCAGTCCTTTTTCTTGTAAAATTGTAATGATGTTTTGTGCCGTTTCTTTTGCCGTTTTTCTATGCTTAAGGATTTCCTGTCTCAGTTTTGTTTTTGCTTTTTCATACGATTCCCAGTCGAACTCCGAATTTTTTTTCAAATCTTCGTAATGGATGTCGCTGATGAAATTTTTTGCCTTTTTATAAAGCGAATTGTTGAGGTTCACCCGTTCGTCATTATCCAGATTATAATTGATGAAATCCATGAACGCCTCAGAAATTTGCTCGTTTTCCCCGATTTCGTCAAGCATTTTATCGACCGCTTCAATCAGAAAAGGTTCACTTTGAATTTCAAGATTGAACTGATGCGCCAGGCCTAACTCGTAAGAAAAACTTCTCACAAGCCTCGCATTAAATTTATCAATCGTCCCAATACTCAGGGTAGAGTAGTTGTGCAGAATATAATCCAAGACCTTCTGCGAGCGGCGGTGTAGATCCTCCAGGGTCACCATAATTCCCTGGCCGCGCAAAGCAGTTTGAATGTTTTTCAAATCACCGTTGTTTTCGTAATCCGGTTTGGTGAAATTTTTCAGCCACTGCAAAATTCTTTCCTTCATTTCATTCGCAGCTTTATTGGTGAAGGTCAGCGCCAAAATATGTTTGATGGCATCATGCTGTCTTTCGTAGCGCAGACATATCATCAGCACCCGCAGCACCAGGGCATAAGTCTTCCCGGAGCCGGCAGACGCGTTGATGGCGGTATATTGTTTAGTGTTTTCCATAGGTTCTGCAAATTATGGAAATTTGCCCGAAAACGGAAGCGGGATTTTACTTTGTTTTTAAAACGAAATGTTGCTTTTGTAGAGGTTTTTTTATGCTGCCATTTCACTGCTTCCCGACTTGATCTTAATCTTCAGTCAAAAAACATTTTGCTGGTTTAAAAAATTATTTTTATTTTTGCAGTCCAAAATGAGATGTAAAATATGTTAATAATTCCAGTAAAAGATGGCGAAGCTATCGACAGAGCACTAAAAAGATACAAAAGAAAATTTGACAAAACTGGTGTTGTACGTTCACTAAGAGCAAGACAGCAGTTCACAAAACCTTCTGTAACCAAAAGAGCTAAAATAGCAAAGGCAGCTCACAAACAGAGAGTAGCCAGCAGAGAGGAGCAGGCATAAGCCGTCTTTTGCAGATCACTTATACTAAAATCACTTTCTAAATGTTATATTTGGGAAGTGATTTTTATTTTTATATGACTGAGAAATTTCTGGAATACATCGCCATAGAAAAACGCTACACCCAAAATACCCTGATCAGCTACAGAAAGGATCTGGAAGACTTTTTGAAGTTTATTATTGAAACGGAAGGCCATGATGATCTGATGAAAATTGACAAAAAAGTGATCCGGAATTTTATGGTGAGGCTGAGCCAGGAAAAAATGGCTAAACGCAGCATCAACCGCAAACTTTCTACGCTAAGAAGTTTCTACCTGTATCTGCTCAAAATTGGTGAAATAAAAACTTCGCCGATGGAAAGCATTCAAGCATTAAAATTTTACGCCGAGAAACAAATTCCGTTTTCTGAGGATGAAATGAATGCGCTGCAGGAAACAGATCTTTATAATTCCGAAGAAAATTTCCTTAAGAAAACAATTATAGAAACGCTTTACCAAACCGGTATGCGAAAGGCGGAGCTTTGTAATCTGCTTCACGAAAATGTAGATTTTTCCAAAAAGGAACTGCGCATAACTGGTAAAGGAAATAAAACCCGAATTGTTCCCATCTTGGATAGCCTCCTTGAATTTTTAGAAAAATTTAACGCGCTTCGCAAGCCCGAAAAAGAGGCGGAAAAGTACTTTTTTGTCTCGAATAAGGGTAAAAAACTAGATCCGAAATTTGTTTATTTAACCGTAAATAGCTACTTTAGTACTATAACTTCGAAACAGAAAAAAAGCCCTCATATCTTAAGACACAGTTTTGCAACACACGTTTTGGGAAATGGGGCTGAAATTTCTAAAGTGAAGACGGTTCTTGGACATTCGAGTTTGGCGTCAACACAGGTTTATACCACTGCCAACATCGAACAGTTGAAAAAAGTATTCAACCGGGCTCACCCCAGAGCCAAAAAAAATGGAGCGGACGGGAGCGGTCCGGAGGTTTAAATTTATTTTAAAAAAAATCATTATGAAAATTACAGTTCAGGCGATAGGATTAACGCCGCACCAACCATTAGAAGAGCATATCGATAAAAAAGTAAGCAAGCTGGATACGTTTTATGACAAAATCCAGGAGTGCAAGGTTTACCTGAAAGTAGAGAATATTTCCGGAAAAGAAAATAAAACATCAGAGATTAAGCTCGTGGTTCCGGGTGATGATATCGTGGTGAAGAAGACATCAGCCACTTTTGAGGAAAGTTTGGACCAATGTGTGGATACTGCTAAAAAGCTGCTAATCAAGAAAAAAGAGCTGGCTTAAAATTTTTTTAAAAAAAATTGATTAAATAATTTGTAGATTTCAAAAAAACAACCTTATATTTGCACTCGCAAAAAGAGAAAGAGTTCTTTTGAAATCTATTTGCCTCCTTAGCTCAGTTGGCCAGAGCACGTGATTTGTAATCTCGGGGTCGTGGGTTCGAATCCCTCAGGAGGCTCATTTTGTAAAATTGGGGAGATTCCAGAGCGGTCAAATGGGACTGACTGTAACTCAGTTGCTTCGGCTTCGTAGGTTCGAATCCTGCTCTCCCCACATTTTATAAAGCTAGATTTCAGGAAATTTAGTAGATTTGCAAACCGTTTACCAACAAACAAAAATGCGGAAGTAGCTCAGTTGGTAGAGCGTCAGCCTTCCAAGCTGAATGTCGCGGGTTCGACCCCCGTCTTCCGCTCTAAGAAATCACACCAAGCGGCTGTGATTTTTTTATTTAAATTTTGCCGACGTAGCTCAGGGGTAGAGCGTTTCCTTGGTAAGGAAGAGGTCGTGAGTTCAAATCTCATCGTTGGCTCTTGAAAGTTTCTCAGTTTCTGGGAAACTTTTTTTGTTTAAATAAGGTAAAGAGTTGGAGCACGTGAAAATCGGCTTTTAAGCCATAATGAAGCAAAAGCGTTAAAACATTTATAAAAATAAAATCAGGATTTTCGCAAAAGAAAAATTATTGTAATTTTGCATTCCACTTTCATAATAGATTAGCGGCGCTGCAAGTTGCTGAAATTGATGTTAAAACAATTTTTAATTAAAATAGTTTTGATTTTCAAAAAAACACTATATTTGCACACCGAAAATTTTAAATAATTAATTAAATAAATAATTTAAATCATGGCAAAGGAAACGTTTAATCGTAACAAACCGCACTTGAACATTGGTACCATCGGTCACGTTGACCATGGTAAGACTACCTTAACTGCTGCTATCTCTAAAGTATTATCTGATAAAGGATTAGCAGAAAAAAAAGATTTCTCTGCAATTGACTCTGCTCCGGAGGAAAAAGAAAGAGGTATTACAATTAACACGGCTCACATTGAGTACGAAACAGAAAACAGACACTACGCTCACGTAGACTGTCCTGGTCACGCCGACTATGTGAAAAACATGGTAACCGGTGCTGCTCAGATGGATGGCGCTATCCTTGTGTGTGCTGCTACAGACGGACCAATGCCTCAAACTAGAGAGCACATCCTTCTTTGCCGTCAGGTAAACGTACCAAGAATCGTTGTTTTCATGAACAAAGTGGATATGGTAGATGATGCTGAGCTTCTTGAACTTGTTGAGCTTGAATTGAGAGATCTTCTTTCTACTTACGAATATGACGGTGATAACTCTCCTGTAATCCAGGGTTCTGCACTAGGAGCGCTAAACGGTGAGGAAAAATGGGTTAAAACTGTTGAAGAATTGATGGATGCAGTAGATACTTGGATCGAGCAGCCGGTAAGAGATTCTGATAAGCCATTCCTTATGCCAATCGAAGACGTATTCTCTATTACTGGTAGAGGTACTGTAGCAACTGGTAGAATCGAGGCTGGTGTTATCAACTCTGGTGATCCTGTAGATATCGTAGGTATGGGTGAAGAAAAACTGACTTCAACTGTAACTGGGGTAGAGATGTTCCGTAAGATCCTTGACAGAGGTGAAGCTGGGGATAACGTTGGTCTACTTCTTAGAGGTATCGAAAAAACTGATATCAGAAGAGGTATGGTAATCGCTAAGCAAGGTTCTGTGAAGCCACACAAAAAATTCAAAGCAGAGGTTTATATCCTTTCTAAAGAAGAAGGTGGCCGTCACACTCCATTCCACAACAAGTACCGTCCGCAGTTCTACGTAAGAACTACTGACGTTACTGGTGAGATCTTCTTGCCAGAAGGTGTAGAAATGGTAATGCCAGGTGATAACCTTACTATTACTGTAGAATTGCTTCAGCCAATCGCTCTTAACGTAGGTCTTAGATTTGCGATCAGAGAAGGTGGTAGAACAGTTGGTGCAGGTCAGGTAACTGAAATCTTAGACTAATCGTCTTAAAATAAATTAAAGTTCCGTAGGGAAACTGCGGAACTTTTTTCTACGGGCATCGTCCAATGGTAGGATACCGGTCTCCAAAACCGTTGATCTGGGTTCGAATCCTAGTGCCCGTGCAAAAAGCAATTATGAGTTCATTTGTAGATTTTATAAAAGGTTCCTATACTGAATTTAAAGATAAAGTGGAGTGGCCGAAATGGCCAGACCTGCAGTCTTCTACTATTGTAGTTGCTGTAGCAACTGTACTTTTATCTATCTTTCTTTTTGGTGTAGATACCTTGTTCAGTAAGTTTATCGAGAACGCTTTAGCAATGTTAATTAACCTGTTCAACTAATAAAAACCGACGGCAATGAGTGATTTGAAGTGGTATGTATTGAAAGCCATCAGCGGACAGGAAAACAAAGTGAAGTCCTATATTGAAAACGAAATCCAGCGTTTGGGTTTCGAACAGTATGTGACGCAGGTGGTAATACCTATGGAGAAGGTAAT
The DNA here is from genome assembly GCF_900187185.1 of Chryseobacterium taklimakanense. NCBI lineage: Bacteria > Pseudomonadati > Bacteroidota > Flavobacteriia > Flavobacteriales > Weeksellaceae > Chryseobacterium > Chryseobacterium taklimakanense. Next base: position 1,276,248 of record NZ_LT906465.1, on the reverse strand, counting down.
ACAGCTGAAGAACGGTAAGAAAGTTCCAAAAGAAAAACCTTATTACCCAGGTTACCTGATGATTGAGGCTGACCTTATGGGCGAGATACCTCACGTCATTAAAAACATTCCTGGGGTAATATCTTTTCTAAGTTTAACTAAAGGTGGCGACCCTGTGCCAATGCGTAAATCTGAAGTGGACAGGATGCTGGGCAGAATGGATGAGCTTTCAGAATTCGCGACAGATATGGCAATTCCGTACGTGGTTGGTGAAAGCATAAAAGTAATCGACGGACCTTTCAACGGATTCAACGGAACGGTTGAGAAAATACTTGAAGACAAGAAAAAGCTGGAAGTTTCAGTAATGATTTTCGGTAGAAAAACACCGATGGAGCTTAACTTCATGCAGGTTGAGAAAGTTTAAGATTTTTAAAGATCAGATAGTAAAAATACCGGAGCGAGATGCTCCGGTATTTTTATTTTAGCCAGCAGTTTCATTTACGCGGCAACTTCGTGCTCGTCTCGTTGCAAAAGGCATTTATAAATCAGTCCGCCAACAAGACCACCTAAAACCGGAGCAACCCAAAATAGCCAAAGCTGTGATAATGCAGCACCCCCGACAAAAATGGCCTGATGTTTTATTTTTATAAGTGAAAGATGGAAATTGCATTAAATTTGCTAATAATAATTCACCCATTAAACCTATAAAAAATGAATCCCCGCAAAGTAAAAACCATTCTCTGGTCGGTCGGAATTTTAGGCGTTCTCGTACTCGCTTTCTTTATCTATCAAATGATGCAGCCCAGTTCCGGGACTAACGGAGTGATGATTGTGGTGATGCTGGTTCTCGGCCTTTTATTGGGAGGTGTGATCGCTTTTTTGGCAGGAAACAAACTGAAACCGGAACCGCCGGTGGTGAAGGAAAGTTCGCACACCATTGCCGAAAGTATGCGAAAGGTTTTTAAAATAGTGTCTGCGGAAGGCCATTTCAACGAGATATATAATTATGAAGAGTCTTCCAAACTTTTCAATTTTATACCTCAAAAGAAAAAAGCTTTGGTCATCGTTTCTGCAAAAGTTTTGGTCGGCTACGATTTTGAAAAACTGAAATGGGAAGTGGATGAAATTAACCGTAAAGTAAGGCTTACCGAATTTCCCGCTCCGGAAATTCTTTCTACGGAGACGGATTACAAATACTACAATATCGAAGAGCAATTCTTTAATCTTTTCAGTAAAGATGATTTAGCACGGATACAGCAAAACAGCAAAAAGCAGGTCATTGAAGCAGCGAAGAAATCCCACCTTCCCGAAGTTGCAGCCGAACAAATGCGCACGCTGATGACCGAATTGCTGAACTCAAAAAATTTCCTTTTGGAAAACCCAACGGTGATCACCGATTCACAAAAGCAGCTTGAAATGAAACCGGGCAATTTTGAAGGACCAGTTTCATCATAATTAAAATTATTGCTGGGTCAGCCTGAAACTTTTCAAGACTTTAAATATCAAAACCTATAAATTTTTTTTCGCGGATCACGCGTAGAAATATCAGTGCATTAGGGGCTGCTTTTTGATTAAATACGAACAATTTGGAGGCGCTTTACTAATTCAAAATCATTACTTTTGCAGCCAGTAAAAGCACATAATACTCATTCATCAATATACTTTTTTATAAAATGCTATCAGTTCAGGGACTTGGCCTACACCACGCAGGAAACTATCTTTTCAGAGATGTGAATTTTACCATTAAAAGAGATGATAAAATCGGTCTCGTAGGGAAAAACGGCGCCGGAAAATCTACACTTTTGAAAATACTTTCAGGCGAAATCAATTTCTATGAAGGCAATGTGGTTCCGGAGGGCAATATCACCATCGGATTCCTGAAACAGGATTTGGAATTTGTGAAAGGCAGAACCGTTTGGGAAGAGACTAAACAGGCTTTTGAGCAAATAAACAGTTGGAAAAATGAACTTGATGATGTGAATGACCAGCTTGCTACAAGAACCGACTATGAAAGCGACTATTATCATAACCTGATACACCGCATGACGGATCTGAACGATTTGCTGCACCACCACGATGCCTACAATCTGGAAGGCGACATGGAAAAAGTGCTGCTCGGTTTAGGTTTCAAAGCTGATGATTTTGACCGGTTGACTGATGAATTTTCAGGTGGATGGAGAATGCGGATCGAACTGGCGAAACTTCTTTTGCAAAACAACGACCTGATGCTTCTCGATGAGCCTACCAACCACCTCGATATGGAGAGTATCATCTGGCTTGAAAACTTTTTAAAAGATTATAATGGCGCGATCGTCCTTGTTTCGCACGACAAGCAGTTTATGACCTCGGTGTGTAACCGTACATTCGATGTGAACAATAAAAAAATCGACGATTACAAGGCTAATTACACCAAATATCTTGAACTGAGGAAAGAGCGCCGGGAAAAGCTGGAACAGGCGAAGAAAAACCAGGATGCGGAAATTAAGCAGATGGAGGATAATATCAACCGGTTCCGTGCATCTGCAACCAAGGCGTCTTTTGCACAGTCTTTAATTAAAAAGCTTGAGAAAATTGAAAGAATCGAGATGGATAATGAGGATGTTTCCAAATTCAATATCCGTTTCGTACAGTCGGTGGTGCCTGGCAAAGTGATTTTCGAGGCTGAAAAATTAGGTAAAGCCTACGGTGAAAAACAGATTTTCGATGATGTAGATTTCTTCGTAGAACGTGGCGACCGGATTGCTTTGCTTGGACAAAACGGTCAGGGAAAAACCACTTTAGCCAAGATTTTGACCGGCCAAATAAAGGATTATTCAGGGACCTGGAATCTTGGGCATAATGTGAATATCGGTTACTTCGCACAAAACCAGGAAGAAGTTCTCACGCCCGGAAAAACCGTGTTGCAGGAAGCTGAAGATGCTGCAACCGAAGAAACACGGCCGAGGGTCCGTGACCTTTTAGGAAATTTCCTTTTTTCGGGAGAAGATGTACAGAAAAAAACGCAGGTGCTGTCTGGTGGCGAGCGTAACCGTTTGGCTTTGTGTAAATTATTGCTTCGTCCTTTCAACGTTTTGATCATGGACGAACCTACTAACCACCTCGATATCCAGTCAAAGGAAATCATCAAGCTGGCTTTAAATAAATTTGAAGGAACGCTGATCGTAATTTCCCACGACCGTGAATTTTTGCAGGGGCTGGCAGACAAGATTTTTGAATTCCGCGACGGAAAGATGAGAGAATTCCTGGGAAATATTGATGAGTATCTGGAATACCGTCAAAAAGAAAGTATCAGGGAAATTTCCGCAGAAAAATCAAAACTGGATAACAGAAAAGCTCAGGCTGAAGTAAAAGTTGAGGAGTTAATCCAAACCGAGCCTGAAATTCAAACGACTTCAAGTGAAACCAGACAAAATCAGGACCCTTCAAACACCTTCATCACCAAAGAGCAAAAACAACTTCAAAACAAACTGAAAAAAGCTGAAGAAAAAATTGACGGTTACGAAAAGGAAATCCAGTCGCTGGAAGAAATTTTTGGTAAAACCAATCCTACTGATGCTGAACTTGCAAAGTATGATCAGTTGAAAAAGGAACTGGAGGAAACCCTGCAACTTTGGGAAGATCTGGCGTTGCAGCTTGAGGATTAAATCGTTCATTCTAAAATTAAATGAAAAGTTTCTTCATCGCATTACTTACCTTTTCCAGCTTTTTTGGTGTTAAAAGCCAGGTTAACGATACTTTGGTCTTAAAAGAAATTCATAACAAACGGTTTGAATTTGCGCCAAAAAAACTTTACGTACCTGCGGGTCTGATGGTTGGTGGCCTTTTAACAGACCTGGGAAAAAGTAAGAGCATCGAAAAAGAAATTGTAGAGGAACGCAACGAGCATCTCTTTGGGTTTACCAATCATATTGATGATTATGCCCAGTTTGCCCCGTTTGTGGCATTATACGCTTTCGAGTGGGCCGGAATGATACCTCGAACCGATTGGCAAAACCGTACTGCGATTATGATAAAAGGGCAGATTCTCAACCTTGGAACTGTTTATATTCTGAAAAAAGCAATCAGTGAAACCCGGCCAGACGGTACTCAATACTCGTTTCCGTCGGGGCACACCGCAAACGCTTTCGCTGGCGCAACGCTGCTTGCGATAGAGTACGGGCAGAATCATAAATGGGTGCCATACGCGGCTTATGCGGTGGCGGGCGGTGTCGGCGTAATGAGGATGGTCAACAACAAACATTATATTTCAGATGTATTATTCGGTGCGGGATTAGGAATTCTTTCAATCAAAACGGCATATTGGACGCACCGTTACCGCTGGGGAAAACGCAAATCTGATATCGGTGCGTTTGCTGAAATTTATAATGATCAGAATTCCAGTCTTATAAAATAAAAATTAACATTTCTTTAACGATTGAAATAACTTTTTTAAATTTGACTATTCAAATTTGAAAAATGAAACTACATAAACTTTCTTTACTTCTGATTGTTGCTGCGCAGTTTGCCTTCGCACAAAAACAAAAATTCACTATGGCCGAAGCGGTGAACGGCCTTCGAAGCAATCTCGCCATTAAAAATATTTCACAGTTTTCGTGGTCAGATGACGGCAAATCGTTCATTCAGGCAGTGAAAGATGGATATACGGTGACAGATATTCATTCAATGAAGGCGGATACGCTGGTATCGCTCCATCAGATCAACAAAAATATCGCAGGCGAGAAGCTTAAACGGTTTCCACAGATTACTTTCCTTAGCAGTAAGACCGCTTATTATAAACACGGAAACTCCTACTATAAAATAGAGAGAGGCAAATCTGACTGGACCGTAAAAAAATGGCTCGAAATTCCTGCGGATGCTGAAAATCTTAAATTGATTTCCGGTAAAAACGCTTTTGTTTACACTGTTAAAAACAACCTTTACTATTACGAAAATGGAAAAGCAATCCAGATTACCAATGATGATAATGAAAATATCATCAATGGGCAGGCGGTTCACCGGAACGAATTTGGTATTAATGAAGGGATTTTTGTAGCGCCGGATCAAAACAAAGTAGCGTTTTACAGGATGGATCAGACGATGGTGAACGATTACCCGATCATCGACTGGTCGGTTACTCCGGCAAAAAATACCAATATAAAATATCCAATGGCCGGCGGAAAATCCCACGAGGTGACCTTGGGAGTTTACGATATCAAGAACAACTCGAAAAAATTTCTTAGAATCGATGGGGACAAAGAGCAGTATCTTACCGCGATTACCTGGAGCCCCGATTCAAAATCTATTTATGTAGGCGTACTAAACCGAGATCAAAACCACTTGCGAATGAACCAGTACGATGCAGTTTCAGGAAATTTCATTAAAACATTATTCGAGGAGAAAAGCGAAAAATATGTGGAGCCGCAGCATCCGCTGACATTCTTCCCAAATTCTGCGAAAGATTTTATTTGGCAGAGCCAGAGAACCGGGTTCAATCATCTGTTTCATTATAATGTGGACAAAGGTCTGGTCTCGCAGCTTACGAAAGGCGAGTGGCTGGTAAACGATATTCTTGGTTTTAATGAAAAAAGAAAGGAAATTTATTTTACCTCGACTAAAGAAACACCTTTGGAAAAGCATATCTACCGGGTAAACTGGAATAATTTCAAAATGGAGCGCCTGGATACTTCTGAAGGAATGCACACCGCAACGCTTAGTAAAGACGGCAACTGGCTTTATGACTCTTTCAGCAATGCCAGTACGCCCCGCCAAATCAATTTAATCAATACTCAGAACCTTAAAACTCAGAAGATCTTCCAGGCAGAAAATACGCTTAAAAGTTACGACCGTCCGGAAGTAAAAAACGTTACCTTAAAAGCTGACGACGGGACGCCGCTCTATGCAAAACTCATTTTGCCGACAGATTTTGATGCCAGCAAAAAATATCCTGTGATTGTGTATCTCTATAATGGCCCACATTTGCAGCTGATTACCAATTCTTTCCCGGCTTCAGGAAATCTTTGGTACGAATATATGGCGCAGAACGGCTATGTGGTTTTTTCTATGGACGGGAGAGGTTCCAGCAACAGAGGGATGAAATTTGAATCTGCCGTTTTCAGAAATCTGGGTGAGACTGAAATGAAAGACCAGCTGAAAGGGGTGGAATACCTGAAATCACTGCCTTTTGTAGACGCGGAGAGGATGGGCGTTCACGGCTGGAGTTTCGGAGGTTTTATGACGACCAGTTTAATGCTGAAACACCCGGAAGTTTTCAAAGTGGGTGTTGCCGGCGGGCCGGTTATCGATTGGGATATGTATGAAATTATGTACACCGAACGGTATATGGATACGCCGCAAACCAATCCGGAAGGTTATAAAAGAGCCGGGCTTTTGGATAAAGTTCAGAATCTGAAAGGCAAATTACTGATGATCCATGGTGCGCAGGACGATGTCGTGGTTTGGCAACATTCCGTAAAATTTCTGAAAGCCGCAGTGGATAACGGAATTCAAATGGATTATTTCGTGTATCCGGGACACGCACACAATGTTTTGGGTAAAGATCGGGTGCACCTGATGCAGAAAGTGACCGATTATTTTGACCAATATTTAAAAAATTAAAATGAAGAATAATTTCAATTTTTTATTTGCTTCTTTTCGCAATGTTGGCCTTTTGCAGTAGAAAATTAATTTTGCTAAGATCAGGAAAAATGTGACCGATTCTGCTTCTCCTTAATATTACGAAAAGCGGGTTGTGAAGTTCCCTTTCAGTCCACTTTCTGGCGATTCTCTGGAAGTTGAGTACCTTTATTACAGGAAGCATTAACAGCGAAGGCGTAGCCGATATATGGAGCGCATTAGGACAAATAAGATTAGGTTTAATGTAATTTACAATCAAGATTGAGTTAAATAAAAATAAAAAACCGCCAGAATTTCCGGGCGGTTTTTAATTGAAAGTTGCTTACAGATTATTTTATAAATCCTTTATTTTTAAGCAAAGGCTTAATGTCCGGATCTTTTCCTGTGAAATCTCTGAAGGCCTGGTTCAGGTCAACAGAATTCCCGACAGAAAGAATATACTGGCGGAAACGGTCACCGTTTGCTCTGGTCATCCCACCATTGTTTACTATATAATCCCATGCTGCAGCGTTCAGGACATCAGCCCACATATAAGCGTAGTATCCTGCAGAATATCCACCGCCCCAAATGTGGGCAAAATATGGCGAATGGTATCTTGGTGGCACTTCGCTCAGTGTAAAACCAAATTTATTCAGCCAGTACTTTTCAAAATCCAGAGTTGGTTTAAATTGTGACTCATCAGTCACTGAATGCCATGCCATATCCAGTGTAGCCGCAGAAACCGTTTCTGTGGTAGAATAACCCTGGTTGAATGTTTCAGCTTTTTTAATCTTGTCAACCAGAGATTGCGGCATGGGTTGTTTGGTTTCGTAATGAAGCGCGTAGTTCTTCAAAACTGCCGGTTCAAGCGCAAAGAATTCATTGATCTGTGAAGGGAATTCCACAAAATCCCTTGGCGTATTGGTTCCGGAAATCGAGATGTATTTTTGGTTTGCAAAAAGCCCGTGCAGTGTGTGTCCGAACTCATGGAACATCGTAGAAACGTCGTCGTAAGAAATCAAAGAAGGTTTCCCCGGAGCCGGCTTCTGATAATTAAAAACGTTTACAATAACCGGTTTCTGGCCAAGCAGATGCGATTGTTCTACATAATTGCTCATCCACGCACCGCCGTTCTTGTTGCTTCTGCTGTAGAAATCAAGGTAATAGATTGCGAGTGATTTTCCGTCTCTGTCGAAAACTTCGTAAGCCACTACATCCGGATGGTACACAGGCAGATCCGTTCTTTTTTTGAAAGTAATTCCGTAGAAATTTTCTGCTGCAAAAAATACCCCTTTCTCCAAAACGGTATTTACCTCAAAGTATGGTTTGATCTGGTTTTCATCCAAATCGTATTTTGCTTTTCTTACCTGCTCTGAATAATAGTTCCAGTCCCAAGGCGCCAGTGCAAAACCTGCTTTTTGTGCATCGATGAGCGCCTGAATTTCGTCTCGTTCACGTTTTGCGGTTTCTACTGCCGGCGCGGCAAGCTGCGCGAGAAGGTTCATGGCCTTATCCGGTGTTTGTGCCATTTGATCCTGAAGTTTCCACTCTGCAAATGATTTTTTACCCATCAGCTGAGCTTTTTGCAGCCTCAGTCTTGCCTGTCTTTCTAGGGTTTCGCGGGTATCGGCATCATCGCCTTTTTCCGCTCTGTACCAGGATGCTTTGAAGAGTTTTTCTCTCGTCGCACGGTTTTTCAGGTTTTGAAGAAGCGGCTGCTGAGTCGTATTCAGTAATGCCAAAAGATATTTTCCAGGTTGTCCTGCTGCCTTTGCATCAGCTGCTGCGGCTGCGATTTCGTCTGCCGAAAGCCCGTCGAGTTCTTTCACGTCAGAAATCAGTACACCACCTTTTTTCCTGGCTTCAAGTAACTTGTTTGAAAACTGGGTGGAAAGTGTCGCCAGTTCGGCATTTACTTTTTTAAGTTCTTCTTTTTTGTCTTTTGTTAAATCTGCTCCTGCAATTTCAAAATTTTGTTTGTAATATTCATAAAGCCTCTTGCTTTCCGCATCCAGTCCGTCAGTTTTAATGGCTTTTATTCTTTGCCAAAGCTTGTCATTCAGATACATCTTATCAGAATGGCTCGCGAAAATCGGTGCATATTCTTCCTCAAGCTTCTGCAGTTCAGGATTAGTATTGGCGCTGGTTAAATTAAAGAAAACGATTTGAGCCCTTTTCAGAACTTCGCCGCTGTTTTCCAGTGCTACGATGGTGTTTTCAAAGGTTGGCGCTGCCGAATTGTTGGCGATCTTTACAAATTCTGCCGCCTGCACCTTCAATCCATAATCAAATGCCGGTTTGAAGTGCGAATCTTTTATCTTGTCGAATTCCGGAGCCTGATATTGCAGGCCGCTCTTCGTCATGAACGGGTTTCCGGCCAGGGATGCATCGGCCACAGGAATTTCCTGGGTGTGGTTGGTTTCTGTATTGTTCATTGTAGTACAAGCAGTACACACTGCGAGGGATGAAATTAGAAATAGCGATGTAATGTTTTTCATTGCTCAATTGTTATTATAAAATAGCGAGATAAAGATACTTTAAAATTATTAATTTTGAAAAACCACTAATTCACCAACTATGAAAATCCTGATCACCGGCGCGCTTTCTCTTACAGTTTTATTTTCTTGCTCCACAAAAGACGGACATGTAAATCCCACCAGTTATTTTTCGGTCAATACTAAGAAACCAGGTTTAAATACTGCTGAAAGGGAGTATGAATTCGCTTTTGACCAGATTCAGGTTTCCACCGGAATTGATGCTGAGGTCATAAAATCCGATGTGGAGAAAGTTATAATTTTCGCGCCCGACAATATCATAGACGATGTGGAAGTTCAAAACGCCGGGGGCAAACTTCATATCAGGATGAAACCGGGATTGCGTTTTAATCTTTCGGGTAACTTAAACGTGAAAGCGAAAATTTTTGCCAAAGATTTTAATTCAATAAAGGCAACATCTTCCGGAAGCATTACGGTTAACGACAAATTTATTCAGGAAAAAATGGCGGTCTCCGTTTCAAGTTCAGGGAGTATAAATGGTGATTTTGAAGCCAATGATTTTTCAGTTGCCGCCTCCAGCAGCGGTGATTATTCCGGTAAAATCTGGACAATCAGCCTGAATGCGGAAGCATCATCTTCCGGGGAAATTGATTTGAAAGGAAAAGCCAAACACGCGGTAATGCAGGTTTCATCTTCCGGTGAGATCAATGCGAGCGAATTGGTTGCTGAAACGGCAACTCTGCAGGCATCGAGTTCCGGCAGCGTTGATTTGGCGGTTTCACGGCAGTTGATGGCTTCAGCAAGTTCCAGCGGCGATGTTACGGTTTACAGAAAAGGGGAGATTTCGGTAACGAAAAATGAAAGCAGCAGCGGCAGCGTAAACCTTCGCTAGTTTTTTTGCTCACTATCTTCGTTGTCATCATCGTCAAACCAGTCGTGCGTGCTGAAATTCATATTATCAAATTCCAGAAGTGCTTCCTCGCGGCGAAGTGTCTCGTGTAGTGTAAAAAAGGACGCATCGCCGTCTTCGTAACTTTTTGCAAGCTTGCGGACAGATGCTCTGTCAATATTCATAAACCTCTTGCCCAGGCGCCTCGCAGCATATTTGCGGATTCCGCTTTCATTCAGCACATCTACGGCCATATCTACTGCGGTGCCCAGCGTTTCGCGGTAAATATTTTCAATGCCGTGATTGACGTAGTAGTAAGCATCGATACGGTTTTTAGCCCTTACAAAAATCTTGATGTGCGGGAAGTGCTCGCGTACCAGTTCCACAATGTATTTGTTGTCTTCTACATCGTCCAGGCACAGAACAAGAACTTCAGCTTCTGCAATTCCGGCCGCCCGCAGAATCTGGATTCTGGTAGCATCACCGTAATAAACTTTAAAGCCGTAGCTTCTTAAAAGTTTTACTCTTTCCGCATCGTGATCCAGAATGGTGGCTGAAATTTTACTCGCTTTCAGCAGCCTGCCTACAACGCTTCCGAAGTGCCCAAAACCAACAATGATGATTTTTTTTTGAATGACGTTTCCATCGGTTATGCTGAACTGGCTTTCGCTGTTGCTTTTATCCATTCTGGGGATGATCACTTTGTCGTATAGAATTAATAATAGCGGAGTGGTGAGCATGGTTATCGCCGTAATTGCCATGAGCTGCGAATTGAATACCGGACTGAAAAGGTATAGTTTGCTCGAAAAATTAATCAGGACAAAGGCAAATTCACCAACTTGAGAAAGTGCCAGTGCATAAAAAATGTTCGGTAAAGATGCTATCTTAAAAACTCTTCCTACACCGTACAATACCACAAATTTTACGATCAGAACTACAATCACAGTCGAAAAGATAAAGACCGGATCACTCTTAATTGTATGAAAGTTGATGGTAGCGCCCACGCTGACAAAAAATACAGCGAGCAGCAGACCTTTAAAAGGGTCAACCTGAGCTTCCAGCTCGTGCCGGAACTCGCTGTTGGCAAGCATCACACCCGCAAGGAAGGCACCAAGCGCTGGGGAAAGTCCTATTACAATCATCAGCTCAGAAACGCCGATCACAAGGAACAGCGACGAAGCGGTTAAAAGCTCGCTCATCCCGGATTTGGAAACAAATCTTAGAAACGGAACGAAAACAAATTTCCCCAATAATATAAGAACTGCGACACCAAAGAATACGGTTCCCGCCTGCAGCCATTCGGGAAGGTTCTGTATTAAAATCTTAATTTCGGTTTCCTCTTCCTTAGGATGATAATTGGCGATAATCGGCAGAATTGCCAGGATCGGAATCACCGCAATATCCTGAAATAAAAGCGTGGTAAAAGAAGCCTCGCCACCTGAAGTACGGAACAGATTGCGTTCCTGCAGCATTTGCAGCACGATCGCCGTGGACGAAAGTGAAAAACAGATGGCCACCGCCACAGCCTGATCTGGACGCCAGCCTGCAAAATAAAAAATTGCAAAAAGCAGAGCAATCGTCATCAGAACCTGTGATAATCCTAAACCCAAAATCCGCTTTCGCATTGCCCAGAATTTTCGTGGTTCAAGCTCCAGACCTACAATGAACAGCAGCATTACCACACCAAATTCAGTGGCGTGCATGATGTCTTCTGTGTCGCTGCCGGTTAGTTTCAAAACAAATGGGCCAATGATAATTCCCCCAAGAATATAGCCGATAACCGAACTCAGCCCAAACTGTTTCACCAGCGGCACCATGATGATGGCAGCGCCCAGAAAGATCAGCAGATTCATTGATATCGTAGACTCCATATTATTTTCCTAAAAATTCGGTGAATTTCTGTTTGTACAGAATGATGTCTTTTTTGGTGAGTTTTTCTGCTTCGTAAACGATGAATGGCTTCTTTACATCTGCCTTGAAACATTTTAAAGTGACGATCAAACCACTGATGAGTTCCTCAATCGTAAAGTGATGTTTTCCTTCCCTACCAAAGGATCTTTCCTTGCTTCTTGTGGTGACCAGCATATAAACTTCCTTGCCTTCAATGGGGTTTTCTTCACCTTCTGAGACCCAGTTTCCGTCAAATACTTCATCAATCCAAAGCCGTAAAAGCGGTGGCATACCAAACCAAATGAGGGGAAAATGAAAAATGATTCGCTCATAATTGAGCAGCCTTTTTCTTTCCCTAAAAGCCGCAATGTGAAAATCGGGATATTCCTCATACAAATCCCTGAAATCATAATGCTGGTGCCGCTCATAGAAATTGATAAGCTCCCGGTTTGAATAAGAATACTCCAGAAATGGATGCGCAAAGAGAACGAGAGTTTTCTTCAATGTTTCACTTTTCTCAAAAATAGTAAATTCTACAAAAAAATCAGCCAAAACTGACTGATTTTTTATTTTGTTTGATGCGTTTAAAGCTATTCGAATTGTATAAAATGCTTAATTTTAAATGCACTCATCCACAATATTTTCACATTACCAACCTCCTGATGCGCCGCCGCCGCCGAAGCTTCCACCGCCACCGAAACCGCCGAAACCACCGCCTCCGCCTCCAAAGCTGCCGCCTCCGAAACCGCCACCCATTGGTGGGAACGGGAAGAAACCTCCCGGATATGTTCTGCGGCCTCGTCTGGAAATGATCACATCATCGTCGTCATCATTGTAATTTCCTCTTCCGCCCCCACGGTTTCTGAACAGGAAGCTCAGCAGAAGAAAAATAACGAATGCAATAAAGAGTATCTGCAAGAGGCTGATGTCTCCTTCGCCACTGGTATCTTTTACAATCGGTTTGAATTTTCCCTGCACCGTTTCCATCAGCGCAGTCGTTCCTCGGTTGATGCCTTCGTAATAAAGCCCCTGCTTAAAATTTGGCGCAACGATATAATCGATGATCTGTCCGGCAACAGATGCTGTGAGATATTGCTCAACCGCACGCCCCTGCTGAATTGACATTTTGCGGTCTTCGGTTGCAATGAGGAATACAATTCCGTTGTCAACATCTTTTTTTCCGATTTTCCATTTCTCACCAAACTGCCACGCAACGAAATTTACGTCTTCCCCGTTGGTTGTAGGTATAATGATCACCTCAATTTCGGTGGAAGTGGAATCCGCAAATTTTATAAGTTTTTGGTTTAGCGCATCTTTCTCGGTTTGATTCAGCAATCCCACCTCATCATAAACCGGATACAGAACCGAAGGTTTCTGCGGTACGACAAACTGTGCTGAAGCGAATCCGAAACAGCTTAATAAAAAAAATGTACAGAAAATCTTAAGAGAACGTAATCTCATCTGAAAGTTCGTTAGGGTTCTCACCGGTAATCGGGAAATGCTTTTTAAGTTCAATTCCGGTTTGCAGGATTGCGCTTTTCAGGGCTTCGCAATATTTACCTTTTGCAAATTCTGTGGTGATGTAATCGTGCATTACGTCCCAAAACCGCTGGTGAACTTTTTTGTGGATGCCTTCATCGCCAATGATGGTCAAGTATTTCTTTTCGAAATTGACGTGGAAGAGCACAGCATTCTTTTCAGCAGTTTTGTCTTTGCACAGGGTTTTGAAAACTTCAAATGCCATTTCAGCATTGTTGTCCTCTGTGTTTGAGTCGATATGGACCCTGATCTCCCCCGTGCTGCAATTTTCTGCTGTTTGAATGGCTTCCACCAGGGAAGCCATTTCTTGATTTGTGAGGTAGTTACTCATTAGTTCGTGAAAACTTCAGGAGCTCTTTCTGCTCCGGCAGCAGCCTTAAAGTATGGTTTTTCCTTAAAGTTGGTGAAGTTTGCCAAAATATTGTTGGGGAATGTCTTGATGGTTGTGTTGTAATCCTGAGCCGCCTCATTATAGTTTACGGTTTCAGCTCTTATGCTGTTTTCGATCGCGGTGTACTCTCTCTGGAAGTTGATGTACTGCTGATCGGCTTTCAGGTTAGGATATTGTTCTACCACTGCCATCAATCTGCTTAGTGCTCCTGACAACTCTCCCTGTGCAGCCTGGAATTTTGCCATATCTGCTTCGGTCATATTGGTAGGGTCAATGTTAACGGAAGTCGCTTTGGACCGTGCTTCAATGACTTTTGTTAAAGTCTCCTGCTCGAATTTTGAGTAAGATTTTACCGTTCTTTCCAGGTTCGGAATCAGGTTCGCACGTTTTTGGTAAACCGTTTCCACGTTTGACCATTTGGTGTTCACAGTCTGCTCTTTTCCAACAAAATTGTTGTAGCCGTTCTTTCCCCAAAAGAATAAAATAGCCCCAATTACCAGAAGTGCAATGCCGATCGTTCCGGCGCTCATACAACCTCTATTTCTCATAGTTTAAATTTTTTGATGTGTTTTAAAGTGTTTTAATCGTTTTACCAAATATACAAATTATATGCTATTTTTGTGCAAAAGGAAAAAAAATGACAACAATTGTGGTGGCAATGGGTTTGAAGAATGAAATAGGCAGTGATAATCAGCTGCTTTGGCACTTGCCCAGGGACCTGAAACATTTTAAAGAAATCACGTCCGGGCATCCGGTCATCATGGGCAGGAAAACTTTTGAAAGTATCGGCAGACCTTTGCCAAACCGCACCAATATTGTGATCAGCCGTAAAACAGACTGGTTTCAGGAAGGTGTTTTAATTGTCGGAAACATTAAGGAAGCCATAAAATTTGCAAAGAAAATCGATGAAAACATTTTCATCATCGGTGGCGGAAATATCTACGAACAAACGATGGATTTGACGGATAAAATTGAAGTAACTCTGGTAAAAGCCAATCTGGAAGCAGACACTTTCTTTCCAAAAATTGATGAGAAAATCTGGCAAAAGACTGCGGAAACCTGCTTCGAAAAAGATGAAAAAAATGAATACGATATGTGTTTCCAGACTTTTGAAAGGAAGATTTAATTATAATTATAACAGAGCTACATAGAATATCTTGCTCCTTGTGGTGCAGCACACAAAAACTTATCTTTGCATTTCTAAAATTAAATAATGAACAAAAACATAAAACTTGCAGTAGCAGCTTTGCTGATAGGTTTGGGAATTTATATGATGTTTTTCACCCGAGAAACCGGTTGGGGCGTGGTTGTGTTCCTGCTTTCTGCGCTGCCGATTTTCCTTTATTTTAAAAATGAGAACATCTTGTTGGCATTCTGGCAAATGAGAAAACAGCGCATGGAAACAGCAGCTGATTATCTTAAAAACATTACCAATTACAGAACTCAGCTTCACAAAACTCAGTATGGCTACTACCATTACCTTACGGGATTAACGCTGGCTCAGGACAGTCCTGCGAAAGTGGAGCCCCTAATGAAAAAAGCTCTTGAATACGGCTTGAATATGAAGCACGACCGCGCAATGGCAACACTGAATTTAGCCGCAGTTGCCATCTCAAAAGGAAGAAGACAGGAAGGGCAAAAACTGCTGGAAGAAGCCAAAAGGCTCGATACGGCAGGGATGATGACCGACCAGATCAAGATGATGAAAGACCAGCTGAAAATGCCGAGTATGCAGAAGCATATGCACAATCCGCATATGAGGCAGAGAGGAAAGTTTTTCTAAGTCCAATGGCAAAAAATAAATCCCGGAAGTTAGATTTCGGGATTTTTTGTTTCAAATTTTTTTACGGCTCGATCGGTGCGCCAGGAGAAATAAAATAGGATAATGCTTATGAAGATCAGCGCAATCACCATCCAGTAAACTTCTGTCGAAGTAATCACTAATCCGAAAAAAGAAAATAATATCATTAGCACACCTGCTTTAATCAGTTCCGAAGCAAAATGCTTTTGGGCATAATCCCAGTTTCTCTGATTTTTCATAGAAGTTCGCGTGCGGTGTCCGTAAAAGATATTTATTTTTTTCGGTGGAAAAATCTTTGTAAAAATTCCAGTTAAAATTACTGCTGTACCACACACTGCTAACGTTACGAAAAGGGGATTGTCAGTATTCATTACATTTCAGAATTTTCTTCCACACCATAAAATTTTGGCATCTGCCAATGGTACTTTACTGCTAACGTACGGATTGCGACGATCAGCAGAATCGTGGAAACCTGCACAAAAACATAAGACAGGTGTGTGTAGTTGACCATTAGTAAAAATAAGCTTCCGCCAACGATACAGGCTGTTGCGTAGATTTCTTTCCTTAAAATCAAAGGAATCCTGTTGAGCAATATATCCCGTAAAATCCCACCAACGCAACCGGTAATTGTGCCCAAAGTAAGGCAGATAATGGGATGAAGTTCGGCATTCAGTCCTTTTTGAATTCCGATTATGGTAAAAAGCCCCAACCCGAAACTGTCGAAAATAAACAGTGTCACCCGAAATTTCCGCTCAACAGATTTGAAGATCATGGCTACGATCGCAGTGATGAAAATTACGCTGCACATTACCAGATCGTGCATCCAGAAAACAGGAACATCCAGCAGTAAATCGCGAACCGTACCACCGCCGACGGAAGTCACAAAGGCGATCATCAAAACACCAAACGGGTCAAAACGCCGTTGCATCGCAGCAAACGCGCCCGACATCGCAAACGAGATCGTCCCGAGAATTTCTATGGCGAAATTGAAATTTTGATGAATATCCATACATTTTTTATGAATGACCTATACTCTTACCGCATCAGGAACCATAAGCTCGTAATTCCCTTTGAAGTTGATGATTTCCCTCACGATGCTGCTGCTGATAAATGATTTGCCGGCAGAAGTAAGAAGGAAGATCGTTTCAATTTTATTGTCATGGGTCAGTGTTCTGTTGGTCTGCGCAATGGCTTTCTCAAATTCAAAGTCGGCCGGGTTCCGGAGTCCGCGAAGAATGAAGTTAACGTTCTTGCTTCGGCAGTAATCAATGGTGAGTCCTTCGAAACTGTCTACCTCTACATTGGGGAAATCTTTAAAAGTCTGTTTGATGAATTCCTTCCGTTGCTCCAGCGAAAACATATAATTCTTCTGGGAATTTTGCCCTATTGCGATAATGATTTTATCAAAAAGCGGATAAGCCCGCTCCACAATATCGTAATGTCCTAAAGTTATCGGGTCGAAAGATCCGGGAAATACTGCGATTCTCATATTATTTTTTATTTTTTGCTAAAGCCTTCTCCACCTCGTTGCCACAAAGGTCTTTGATCGAAATTCCGTAAATTTTTGCCTGCTGCGGAAGAATGGAAGCCGGTGAAAACCCGGGATTGGTATTCATTTCGAGCATATACGGCGTTCCGTTCATGATGATGTATTCACTTCTGGAGAAGCCGCTCATTCCCAGTGAATTGTATGCGCGTTTGGCGATTTCCTCCACGCGGTGTTTCGTTTCATCGTCGATTCTTGCGGGAGTAATTTCTTCGGAAGCACCTTCATATTTGGCTTCATAATCAAAAAATTCTTTGGTGGGTACAATTTCGGTAATTCCCAGAACAATCGTTTCGCCTTCGAAATCAACCACGCCTACGGAAACCTCCATTCCGTCGAGGAAACTTTCAATCAAAATTTCATCGTCCTCTGAAAAGGCCATTTCGAAAGCATGGTCAAGATCAGAGATATCTTTCACTTTGGAAATTCCGAGAGAGGAGCCGCTCTGGTTTGGTTTCACGAAACATGGCAGTCCCAGTTCATCAACAATTTTTTGCTTGTCGATGGTTTCGCCTTTCCTTATATAAATGCTTTTCGCAGACGGGATTCCATATTTTGAAAGTACCGCTAAAGTGTCTTTTTTATTAAAGGTCAAGGCACTTTGGTAAAAATCGCAACCGGTATATTTTTGCCCGATTGTGTCCCAGTAGGCCTGCAGTTCGCCATTTTCACCCGGTTTCCCGTGGATGATATTGAAACAGACATCAAAATTTAATTTTTCACCATTCGGTTCAACAGAAAAATCAGCTTTATTGATTGGGAATTTTTCATTATTTTCTGATTGAAAATACCATTCATCCTTTAAAATAATAACTTTGTAAACATTGTATTTTTCACGGTCAAGAGATTCGTAAATCAGCTGTCCGCTTTTTAATGAAACCACATATTCATCAGAATAGCCGCCCATAACTACGGCTACGTTTTTTTTGCCCATAATTTTTTCGTCAATAAGCGCAAATTTAATGATTTTGTTAATTGTGGCAGACGAAAAATAAATTAACGGTAAAAGCGTTACGGATATAATTCGAATTCACGTTCTGAAATTATTATTTATATTTGCCTATTATTTTATACCGAAGAAAAACCTATGTTAAAATCTCTTTTTCACTGGAAGGTTTTATTGAATATACTTCTTGCTGCAGCCGTTTTCACGGGACTGGTTTGGCTTACGTTTCGCTGGCTGGAGCTGCATACCAACCACGGTAAAGAAATTCCGGTGCCAAATGTGATGAATATGTCGGTGCACAAAGCTGTGGAAATTCTGGATGATGCCGGTTTGGAATATGAAGTGGACAGTTTTAAATATGATCCCAAATTCAAGCCCTTCCAGGTTTTGCAGATATACCCAAATCCGGGAGCACGCGTAAAAGGAGGCAGGGCAATTCTTTTAAAAGTAAATCCAAGAACTTGGGCGCCGGTGCAGGTCCCTGATGTTTTGGATCGTTATAAGGGCTTGGCATTCCGGCAGCTGGAAGCTGTTGGTCTAAAGGTTGGTGATACGATTTATGAACCGAACATTCAGCGGGATGCGGTGATCCGTATGCAGATGAACGGCAGCATGCTGAAGCCGGGTGCAAAAGTACCGAGATTTTCTGTGATTGATTTGGTCATCGGTACCGGTCCTAAACGTAATGTAACGGTTCCTAACTTGGTTGGTTTAACCGTACAGGAGGCGAAAGCAATTATCACGAATAATCTTTTTGAAGTAGGACTGGTTGAACATGAAGATGGCGGTCAGGATGAATCGGATATCATTTACTATCAAGATCCTGAGGGCGGCGCCGTCCGCGACCAGGGAATGCAGATTGACCTGTGGGCGAGCAAGAAAACGCCGGGCCAGATGCAGGGCAAGATCCAACAGCTGAATTCTATGTACCGAATGAGAATTGATACGTCTCTGCCACCTATAAGATATGAGGAAGTCCCCGTATACAACGATCCCACACCGATTCCTGATCCTGAGCCTGTAAAAACGCAGCCAAGGCCGGAAGCACCAAAGCAGGCGGAACAACCGAAACCAAAACCGACGACACCAAAACCGGCAAACACCAATACGACAACGACAAAACCTGCCGATCAGCCGAAACCTGCTGAAAAACCAAAAGAGAAAAAGGTAATTGTAGAATAAGTTTATCATTAATAAAAAAAATGAAGGGCTTCAACTTTGTTGAGGCTCTTTTCAGCTAAAATGGAAGATTACAACGAAGAATTGAATGAGGATGAATTGCTGGAGCAGGAAAGCTCCGGTGAAGACGAAGGTGACGGCCTTTACGAACACCTCAACATCACTGTTGATAAAAAACAGGAGCCCCTTCGCATTGATAAATTCCTTCTTATTTTCAGACAAAATTCTTCGCGGAACAAAATTTCACAAACCTGCCGCGCCGGAAACGTCATCGTAAACGGAACTCCGGTAAAGCAGAATTACCGTGTGAAACCTGGTGATGAAATCTCAGTGCTTCTTACCCGCCCACCGAGGGAGAATGTCATTATTCCGCAGGACATTCCGATAAATATTGTGTATGAGGATGAGGATGTTCTGGTCGTAGACAAAGAGGCCGGAATGGTCGTTCATCCAGGGTTTGGAAACTGGGACGGCACACTGGTGAATGCGCTCGCTTTTCATTTTGAAAAAAACGGATTAAAAACGGATCTCGACAGGGTAGGTTTGGTTCACAGAATCGATAAGGATACCTCGGGCCTCATCGTCATTGCCAAAAATGAATATGCGCTCAGCCATTTGGCAAAGCAGTTTTTCGACAGGAAAACAAAACGCCTGTACTGGGCATTTGTGTGGGGGAATATTGAGCAAGACGAAGGAACCATCCGCGGACATATCGGAAGGCACCTTAAAAACCGTATGCAGATGGCCGTTTTCGAAGACGGGAGCCATGGTAAGCATGCCGTGACACACTTCAGAGTGCTTGAACGTTTCCGATATATGACTTGGGTAGAATGCAAGTTGGAGACCGGCCGTACTCACCAGATCCGGGCGCATTTTAAACATATTGGGCATACGCTTTTTAACGATGAAAGGTATGAAGGCCACATCCCATTGCGCGGACAGAACCTTCCAAAATATAAACAGTTCATCCAGAATGTTTTTGATGTTCTTCCAAGGCACGCGCTTCATGCACACACGCTTGGATTCGTACATCCTGTAACCAAAAAAGAAATGTACTTCGAGAGCCCGATGCCTGAGGATATGCAGCGCGCTGTTGAAAAGTGGCGTAATTATTTAAGCAGCAACTAATGCATATTTA
Organism: Chryseobacterium taklimakanense; assembly: GCF_900187185.1. NCBI lineage: Bacteria > Pseudomonadati > Bacteroidota > Flavobacteriia > Flavobacteriales > Weeksellaceae > Chryseobacterium > Chryseobacterium taklimakanense. The sequence continues at coordinate 1,255,864 of NZ_LT906465.1, read as the reverse complement.
ATATTTTATTCAAAAATTACTTTAGTGAGAAGATATATATTATTGATAGCCTTAAGCACTGGATTCTTGGCTTTCTCGCAGGAGTCACTGCCGGTGTACCAGCAATATCTTCTTGGCGGTAAATTTCTCATCAATCCCGCCCATTATGGTGAGACGGATGATGTTGTACTCCACGGTACTTACCAGAAACAGTTTTCAAAATTTGAGCAGTCGCCGAATGTGCAGAGCATCGGTATTCATGCCAATGTTTTTGACCGGGTAGGAGCGGGGCTGTCATTTTTTCGTGATCAAAACGGGCCCATTTCTGCCAACGGTATTACAGCGGGAGCGTCTTATTTTATTCCTTTGAGTGATGATGAGCGGAAGGACCAGTTCTCCTTCGGGACCGGTGTTAATTTTTATAATATGAATATCGATTTGGCCATGCTCAATCCCAAAGATCAGGGAGATCCGCTTTTGCAGGAAGGAGCCAACGATATTTTTATGGTTTACGGTAATTTGGGCATGCAGGCTACCTTAAAGAATTTCTCAGCAGGGATTTCAGTTTCAGATATTCCGCTTTCTGATCATGTTTCGGTGATCAATGGGATTGAGCCTTCGCCGACGAAATATATTTTAACGGCTGGCTACGGCTGGCAAATTTCTGATGGGCTTTCGGTAGAGCCGTCTGTTTTAATGAATTTAAATAGCAATTCGTCCAGAACTTTTGACCTCAATCTTTTGGGAAAAGTATATGATGACACCAATCTTTTTGAAGCCGGAGTAAGCTTCCGCACTGCCAAAGACCGCGTCGGAAGCCAGCAGCTGAGCCTTTCGCCTGTTATTAAGGGAAAGATAAACCGTTTTACATTCGGTGCTGTTTACAATCTTGGATTGTCGGATGTTCAGACATATGGGGGAGACAGTTTTATGCTTAGTTTAGGCTATAATTTCGAGAACTTTATCAATACACGAGGTTTCCACTAAAGCATTAAGGCTGATGATCTATATACACATCCCCTTCTGCAAGCAAAAATGCAGCTACTGCAATTTCCATTTTTCAACTTCTTTCAGCTTGAAGGATGAAATGCTCGATGCCATCAAAAAAGAAATTGTTCTGCGTAAAAACGAACTTGCGAACAGAACCATCAGGTCTCTTTATTTCGGCGGTGGTACGCCCTCGGTTTTATCCGCTGATGAAATAAAATCTTTGATTTATGAGGTTTTGAAGCAATTTGATTTTAGCAGCGATATCGAAATTACCCTGGAAGCAAATCCGGATGATTTGGATCAAAAATTTTTAAAAGAACTCGCACAAACTGAAATCAATCGGCTTTCTGTTGGAACTCAAAGTTTTTTTGATGAAGATTTAAAGATGATGAACCGAGCACATAACGCTTCGCAAGCTGAAAGTTCCATAAAGCGTTCGCAGGATTTTGGCTTTGAAAATATCAGCATCGATTTGATTTATGGCTCACCGACATCGGATTTCGAGATTTGGAAGCAAAATTTAAACAAAACCATTGATCTGCAGGTACCGCATATTTCATCTTATGCGCTAACCGTCGAACCAAAAACTGCGCTGAACGACTGGGTCAAAAAGAAAAAGATCACTCCGCCGAAAGAGGCCGAGCAAAACCGCGAGTTCTATTATATGTCTGATTTTCTGAAAGATAAGGGATTTCTTCATTATGAAATTTCAAATTTTGCAAAACCGGGTTTTGAATCAAAACATAATTCTGCTTACTGGAAATACTGCGAATATTTGGGAATTGGCCCATCTGCACATTCGTACAACGGCAGGGAAAAACGCAGCTGGAATGTCCCCAATAATGTGGTCTATATTAAATCTCTGGCAGAAAATAAGTTGCCGGCAGAAACTGAAATCCTTTCAGAAAGAGATCGGTTCAACGAAATGATGATGATTGGGCTTCGCACCACTTGGGGTGTGGATTTGATGAAACTTCAGGAAATTTTTTCTGATGAAATTTTTTTGCATTATCAAAAGGAAACAGCTCCCAAGCTAGAAGAAGGCCTATTGATTATTGAGAACAACCACGTTAAAATTCCTGAGAAGCACTGGTTTCTCGCAGATGGCATCGCGTCCGACCTTTTCATCGTCTAGAAAGTTTTATCTTGAATTTTAAGTATTTTTGCATTAAAATATTTTCAAATTGAAAAAGAAAAGACCGGATTATTCGCACCTGCAGCCAGACCAGCCGATTGGTATTTTTGATTCCGGCGTTGGCGGACTCACAGTTGCAAAAGAGATCAAGCGCCTTCTTCCGCATGAGAACCTCATTTATTACGGTGATACCAAACACCTGCCATACGGCGAAAAATCACAGGAAGCCATCATCGGTTACGTCACCAAAATCACTGAATTTCTGTTAGAAAAAAACTGCAAAGCGATCGTCATTGCCTGTAACTCCGCAACGGCGAACGCGCTGAAAGAAGTCCTTGAAACGGTTGATAACCGGGTTCCGGTCATAGATGTGATCAATCCAGTTGCCGAAAAAGTGGCTTACGAAATCCACAACAACGTTGGCGTCATTGCAACCAAAGCTACGGTAAACTCGGGGCTTTACAAAAAAAGTATCCGCAAACACAATAAGTTTATCAAGGTGGATGAGCTTGCAACACCACTTTTGGTGCCGGCGATAGAGGAGGGATTTAAGAATCACCCGATCACGCATGCGATCATTTACAATTATCTCAGCAACAGCAAGCTTAAAAATATTGAAACCTTAATTCTTGGCTGTACCCATTACCCGCTGTTGATGGATGAAATCCGTCAATATTATGGAAACCGCGTTCGTGTAATTGATTCTCCGAGCATCGTTGCCAACCAGCTGAGAATGATTTTGGAGCAGCACAACCTCCTGAATGGGAGCTCTCATAAGGGCGTATATGAATTTTTTGTGTCGGATCTGACTAAAAATTTCGAAAAAATTTCAAAGAAAATCTTCGGAAAATCCATAGAACTGGAGCTAAAGCCGCTCTAATTTTTAAGCGTCCCCGTTTGGTTTGAAGAAGGAGAATGTCAGGTTGCCATACTTTCTGCTTTCCATTAAATTCGGGTGGTCTATTTTCAACCGGCTTTGGTGTTCTAAAATAAATATTCCGTTGCTTTTTAAATAATTATTGTTAAGAACCAGCGCGATCAGCTCCTGATATTTTTTCTCGTCTGTATTTTCGAAGGGCGCATCAGCAAAAACAATTTCGTACTGTTTTTTGCTGCGGTTTTTCTTGAGCCAGTCATAAGCATCCGCGCGTTGTACGTTTATTTGCAATGCCATATCCAAATCCGCAGCTGTAGAACTGATGAAACTGCAGTGTCTGGTGTTCATTTCCACAGCGGTGATGTCAGGGCATTCCCTGGAGGCAAATTCCAATGAAATTGAGCCAATTCCCGCAAACAGGTCCAATACAGAACAGGCGGAAAACTCAAAATCGTAACGGTTTTCCAGAATGCTGAATAATGCTTCTTTCGCAAAGTCGGTCGTTGGCCTTACATCAAAATTTTTGGGTGCGGAAATTCGTTTGGCTTTCCACTTGCCGCTGATAATACGGTACATTGTTGTTCTTTCTAGACCACAAATGTAGCGAAAGATTATTTTAATTGAAGATCAAAGTAAATTTACGAGGTCAGGATGAAATTTCGGTTCGGGATATTGTCGAAAACAATTTTCAGGTTCTTTACAAATTTTCTCAGTTCAGATATAAACGTTTCATTTTCAGAAGTTTCACCGTAAACAAAGAAGCTGGTTTCATTGATCCCAAAACCAATTTTGCTTAAAGTGAACATCACGAAATACAGAAAATCCACTTCCGAATTTACGTCCAGGTTATTGTAGAGGATGACTTTTTTGTTTTCCAAAGCAAAAAACTCGCACTGATGGTGGTAAAGATTGATGTGAATTTCCTTTCCGGCTTTCGAAGAAATGGAATTCAGGAATTTTTCACCCGAAAAGTTGAATTTCGCCGGCACATTTATACTTTTGATTTTCTGATAAAATTCTTTAGGAAAAGTGTAATAAAACTGTACCCCGAATTTTTTGTTTACCGAAAGCATCAGTTCTTCCGAATCCTTCTCAACAGGTGAGTTGTAAGCGATGAGATCGTACCCCAAATCATGATGGCTGAAACCTTCCGGCATCAGTGTAAAATGGCTCAATGCCGAATATACAGCGATTTCGCGGCATTTCTTTTCCAGAACCTGATCCAGTTTTGCTGAAATAAAATCAGCAGGCGTTTCTTCATTTACAAAAAATGAATTTTCCTCCAGAATATTGCGGTTTCTGGTAAGCTGATACTGCAAGCCGTCTTTGGTGAAAAGTAAACTGAGTTTTTCCATCGTAGAAGTGAGCAAATTTAAAGAATTATGTTGGAATGCCGAAGTTTCTTTTGAGGCAAGTCATAACCGGCAATTGATTTTAATTCATATCTTTAAAACCTAGAAATAATTTAAAATGAAAAATATATTTTTTGTTTTGATGCTGATGTTCTCAGCTACGGTTTTCGCCCAGAAAAAAATAATAAATCAAACAGTAGACGCTGCTTGCGGAATGTGCCAGTTTAAACAAAAAAACGACAAAGATTGTGCAATGGCCGTAAAAATCGACGGGAAACTTTATTATGTGGAAGGCGTTGACGAAAATGCATTCGGCGATGCTCACGCACACGACGGCTACTGCAACCAAATAAAAAAAGCGGTAGTGAGTGGCGAAATCAGGAAAGGGAAGTTCTACGCAACCCGCTTCAAATACGTTCCCAAGAAGAACTAAACAAAATTTACCATAACCGAACCGGACTCATGATGAAGTATTTCTTTATTGTGAAAATCGAGTCCGGTTTGGCTTTCTAAAACGTCGTGAACCATTTTCTGAAGGGTTCCGTTGCCCAGTCCGTGAATGATTTCCAGTTTTTTGAGATTGTTTTTGCGGCAGAACTCGATGATTTCCAGCAATTTTTCTTTTTGTATGAAAAGCCTTTCAAAACTTTCGTAACCTAACGGATTTTCAACCAGTTTTTCAAAATGCAGATCGATCACGAGATGATTTCGGTTATGCTTCTTGGAAATTTTTTTATGGTACTCAAATTTCTTTTCAATACGGATATCTTCATAAAGCGCCTCATTTTTCTGCACCAGTTTTTCTGAAGGATATTTGTGTGTAAATCCATGGGCATCGGCAAAGACCACGGTATTTCCGTGAACGGAAGTAATGGTTCCGCCCAAATCTTCATCGATTACAGAAACTTTATCGCCGATTTTCATTTTTTTATTTCAGGTTTCAGATTGCAGTTTTTTTAGAATTATCTTGGTCCTAATTCAATGACTTCCAGGTTTTTGATTTCCTGCCCCTCAATTTCAAAACGGAGCATGGTCCGCATTTTATGCCAGCCGCTTTTTCCGCAAGCACCGGGATTAAGATGAAGCAGATAGTTTCTCTTATCGAACATCACTTTCAGAATATGCGAATGTCCTGCAATAAAGATTTTCGGAGCTTTATCTGCTAGTTCTTTTTTGGCTAAAGGCGAATATTTCCCCGGATATCCGCCGATATGAATCATCAGAACTTCAACTTTTTCACACGTGAAACGGTTCACTTCGGGAAAAATTAATCTGATCTTGTCGTTGTCGATATTTCCGTAGACACCTTTTAAAGGCTTTATTTTTTCGAGTTCCCCGATAACCTCAAGACTGCCGAAATCTCCACAGTGCCAAACTTCATCAGCGTTCCGGGCGTATTCCAGAATACGGTCGTCGATATAGGAGTGGGAGTCGGAGAGGAGGAGTATCTTTGTCATCGCTGCAAATTTAGCCAAAATTTTCCCGGACTTTTATTTAAAACAGATTTCCCGGAAACCATTATTTTTGCAGAAATATCTACACTTGCGCTATTTTATTGAGTTTTCGTACAACGGACAAAATTATTTCGGTTACCAGATTCAGCCGAAACAAATTTCTGTGCAGCAGGAGCTTGAAACAGCGCTTTCCACAATTCTTCGCGAAGACATAAAAACCACAGGGGCGGGCAGAACGGATACCGGCGTACACGCCAAAAAAATGTTTGCGCATTTCGACACTCATCAGGAAATTTCGGGTAAACTGCCGCACCAGCTCAACAGTTTTCTGCCGCCGGATATTTCTGTGAAAAGAATTTTTGGGGTTAAAGATGATTTTCATGCCCGGTTTGATGCGACTTTCCGTACTTATGAGTATTATATTTCTCTGGAAAAAAATCCTTTTACACAGAACTCTGCCTGGCAGCACTGGAAGCGCACTCTGGATATTGGTAAAATGAATGAAGCCTGCAAAATCCTTTTTGAATATGACGATTTTGAAAGTTTTGCTAAAATCGGGGGCGATAACAAAACCAATCTCTGTAAAATTTATAAAGCAGAATGGGAACAGTGTGGCACCGAACTGAAATTTACGGTTTCAGCTAACCGGTTTCTGAGAAATATGGTGCGCGCCATCGTGGGCACAATGGTCGAAATCGGCACCGGGAAAATTCAGCCCGAAGATTTAAGGAATATCATCGAAGCCAAAAACCGCAATTCAGCCGGAACTTCAGCTCCGGCTCACGGTCTTTTTCTGGTGGATGTGGGTTATGATTTTGATTAAAAATTATTTCCAAAAAATTACTTCTCCTTCCTGTCAGCAAATCCATTATGTTTGAATCTTAAAATGTCGTTCTTGGTCTTTCATCCAGATTCCCGTATTTTTGCAGCTGAGTTATGAATAAACCCTCCACCTGGCAAATCATCAGAAGGCTGTTCACGATTGGGATGAAGTTCCGGTCGTGGTTCATCATCGCACTCGTGATTTCGATTCTGCTGTCGGTGGTTTCCACGTACAGGCCGTATCTCACGATGCAGATTGTGGATAATGACATCATCAGGCTGAAAGATCAGGGCCTGATGAGAAAGCACATCTACTGGCTGGTGGGTCTGGTGCTGCTGGAGACTTTTCTGAACTTTTTCCTGGTCTGGTTTTCCAATTATATTTCGCAAAACGTCATTCGTGATATCCGGGAAAGGCTCTACAACAAGCTCATTTATTTCAAGACTTCATTTTTTGATAGAACGCCAATTGGCCAGCTGGTTACGCGTGCAGTAGGAGATGTGGAAACCATTGCCACCGTGTACACCGACGGTTTTCTGATGGTTTTCGGCGATATCCTCAGAATTATTTTTGTGCTGGTAATGATGTATCAGACGGATGCGAACCTCACTTATATTTCTTTGGTTATTCTTCCTCTGATGGTGATCATCACCAGATTTTTCCAAAAAAGGCTAAAAAAAGCTTTCGGTGATGAGCGGACATGGACTGCCAATCAAAACTCTTTCGTGCAGGAGCGTTTGGCAGGAATGCAGCTGATTCAGGTATTCAACCGCGAAGAACAGGAATTTAAAAAATTTGATGACATCAATATCACCCTGAAAGCTGCGCTGCTGCGTACGGTGTTCATTTTCTCTCTTTTCTTTCCGGTGGTGGAGCTGATCTCCTCTGTGTTTATTGGCTTTATTCTGTTTTATGGCGGCTATGTCACGATTACTGCCGGCGTGGTGATTGCCTTTATCCAGTATATCTCTATGCTGATTCGTCCGTTGAGGCAGATTGCTGACCGTTTCAATAATATACAGCGAGGAATTGTTGGCGCCGAACGTGTTCTTGGTTTGATGGATGAAGATTTGGCGATGCAGAACACCGGAACCGTACAGAAAAATGAATTTGACGGTAAAATTGAATTCCAGAATGTGAGATTTTCTTACGATGAAAAGCAGGAAGTTTTAAAGGGCATCAGCTTCACTGTGAACCCGGGCGAAAATGTTGCGATCGTGGGTGCAACCGGCGCCGGGAAATCAACGATTATCAGTTTAATTACCAGGCTTTACGATATAAATTCGGGAAAAATACTTATTGACGGAATTGATTTAAAAGATTACGAACTTTACAGCCTTCGGAGCCATATCGGTGTGGTGCTGCAGGATGTTTTCCTGTTCCACGGAAGTATTTTTGAAAACCTGGCGTTTGGCGATCAAACAATTACATTAGATAAAATAAAAAAAGCGGCGCAAGATATCGAAGTGGATGATTTTATTAAACAGCTGCCCGGTGAATACGATTATGTGGTAAGCGAAAGAGGTTCTTCTATTTCATTAGGACAAAGGCAGCTGCTTTCGTTCTTGCGTGCCTATCTTTCGGATCCCAAAATTTTAATTCTGGATGAAGCCACATCTTCCATTGACCATGAAAGTGAAAAACTCATCCAGAGAGCTACAGAGAAAATTACCAAAAACCGGACTTCAATTATTATTGCTCACAGACTTTCCACCATAGAAAAAGCTGATAAAATCATCGTGATGGATGGCGGAAAAATTGTGGAAGAAGGCAGTCATCTGGAGCTTCTCGGCAAGAACGGCTATTATGCCACGCTTTACAGAGCCCAGCTCAACCATGAAGTCGCGGATAACGGAATACATGAAATATAATATGGAAACACAAATTAATGACGAGTTTCGCGACCTGAAGGACGAACTCAAGAAACTGAACATCGAAGTTTTAAAAATCGAAAAAATAGGAAACGGTAATATGGATTTCCATGAAGTTTTCTACAAATCGCCGCGCTTCGAGGAAGTGAAAAGTGTATATGTACACCTTGAAAAGATCGATGAACTGATCGAGAGGTTTAAAGAAGCTTATCAGTAAATGAATTAATTAAAAAAAAGCAATTTCAGGTTGATGAGATTGCTTTTTTAATTTTATAATCCGACCGGCATTATTGGAATTTCCACTTTCCAACCCTCACCGAATTTTTTAGTCAGAAACTTTGCGATTGTTCTGTTATTCAATGCATCATCATTAAAATATGTTCCGACACAATTGGAAAAAATCACCCTCACGCCATATTTTTCCTCAAAATCCTTAGTGTCAAATCCATTGTGAAAAGCCCGGACTACGAACGCGGCTTTCTTTTGATGCAGCACTGAGCTGAGGTTTTGTTCCGTTACAGCAACGGGAAAATTGTATTCGGTCTTATTGCCTTTTTCTTTGATGGTCATTTTTTGACCTGAAAGCGGCAATGATACAAACAGAGTGAAAAGAATGATTAATGGAGTTTTCATAGAATTAATTTTCAGTTTTCTTTTACCTTCTATAATAGAGATGACAGAAATAAAAAATGGTTAAAAGATTGTTTAAGAAAAATTTCAGGGAACTGATTTATAAACTGATTAATTCACTTTAAATATTTAAGGTTTACTGTTATGTTAAATGAAAGTTGGATAAAGCAGTAAATAAAGTGTATTTTTTAGACGGTTAAATTTCATACGTAATTTTTTGCATAGTTCAGTAATTTTTACTAATTTAATTGTGTTTTAATTGAATAATCGATGAATATTGATGCTGTAAACAAATTTCTTCTCAGAAATGCAGTGGTAAAAGAATTCGGCAAAAACGTCAGTACGGTTTCAGCTTGCGTCCAGCTTTCTGCAAAGTTGGAAGAACAGGGCATTTATCTAAACCCGCAGACGTTGAGGAGGTTTTTTGGCATCATTAGTTACAGTGGCGGATATTCTGAGTACACTCTCGATGCTCTTGCGCGATTTTCCGGCTACAGGAATTACTTTGATTTCAGTAATAGAATTGCTGAAAACAATTTAAGTGACATTTTTGAGGAAGCATCTAATGCTAATGATCTCGAAAGTTACTGGCGGTTGTGTGAGAATCTTTGCAGGAAACTGAAGGAATCTCCGGAGCTGCTTCCAACCGTTCATTGTAAGCTGATGAAGTACCCTTTGGCGAGGGTTTTTTTCATGGAGCACCATCCGATCAGGGATTTAATTTGCACAGTTTACGCGCAGTATTTTAGTGAGTATCTTAAATTCAGCCCTGCCAATCAGGCGAAATTTTTTGCTTATGGATTTTTGTTTATGGGTGCTTTTCTGTCTGAAAATGAAGAACTGATTGATCTTTATTTTCAGAAGATTAATCAGATCAATCTCACCGAAGATGTCAATCTTTTGTCTGCCGGACGTAAATATGGCGTTGCAATGATGTATGCAGCGCACACAAAGAATGACAGCTTGTTTGCCGAAACGTTTTCTGAAATGTTGAAAGCCAGGGAAAACTACCGCAGTGCTTCGGAAAATTCAGTCTGCAGTTTTGAATATTCTGTTTTGGAACATCTGATTTTCACGGACAGATTTGACGAAATGAAGTTTTTGATTGAAAATAATACCACTCGAAAATTTAATGTTAAAGAATTTGTTCCGCAGGACCGAAAAGAAAATCACGACACAGTTTGGGATATCATGTGCGGTTACGCATTTTCGAAAATGGCCGATGCGGAGCAGGCTGCTTCTTATTTAAACAAAGTGAATCTGGACAGGCTTTCGATAGGCTGGGAACGGTATTACACCATCATTTACCATTTGGCAAAACTCAACATTGCGGCTGATCAGGAAAAAGATGAATTGATTTCAGAGATTAAAAAATTGGTTTATAAAACGCATTTTACTTATTATCTGCCCCTCCTGAAATAAAAAAATCTGCACTTTGCAGTACAGATTAAAAAAATTCCTAAACTTTTTTTCATTGTTTGTGTACTGCAAAATTACGCAAAAGATGGCTGCAGTTTGCTGTACAATTTTGTACAAAAAATCCGCCCAGAAAATTCTGACGGATTTTTATATTTATAACGAAAGGAATCGTTCCTTACATCATTCCCGGCATTCCGCCACCCATTGGAGGCATTGCAGGCTCAGGTTTTGCAATTTCTGTTACCACACATTCCGTTGTCAGCAACATTCCGGCTACGGATGCAGCGTTTTCAAGGGCTACACGAACTACTTTTGTAGGGTCTATAATTCCGGCTTCATACATATTGACATACTCGTCGTTTTTCGCGTTGTAACCGAAATCACCGTTTCCGTCTGCAACTTTTGCCACGATAACCGAACCTTCCCCGCCTGCGTTGGCTACGATTTGACGGAGTGGCTCTTCAATCGCTCTTTTTACGATTTTGATACCGGTAGTTTCATCCTGGTTTGTTCCGTCGATATTCAAAGCAGAAATACTTCTTACCAGCGCAACACCACCTCCAGGAACGATGCCTTCTTCTACAGCGGCTCTGGTTGCGTGAAGCGCATCATCCACACGGTCTTTTTTCTCTTTCATTTCCACTTCGGAAGCGGCACCCACGTAAAGTACTGCAACACCACCGGCCAGTTTCGCCAGTCTTTCCTGAAGTTTTTCACGGTCGTAATCGGAAGTTGTGGTTTCCATTTGCGCCTTGATCTGGTTTACACGGCCTTTGATCTGCGCTTCGTCGCCACCACCGTTCACGATCGTTGTATTGTCTTTGTCGATCGAAACTTTTTCAGCAGTACCCAACATTTCAAGGGTAGCATTCTCCATCGTGAAACCTCTTTCCTCAGAAATTACCTGTCCGCCGGTTAAGATGGCGATGTCCTCCAGCATTGCTTTTCTTCTGTCACCAAAACCAGGTGCTTTTACCGCAGCGATTTTCAGAGAACCTCTCAATTTGTTCACCACTAAAGTTGCCAAAGCCTCGCCTTCAACTTCCTCAGAAATAATTAAAAGGGATTTTCCTGCCTGTGCCACCGGCTCCAGAACTGGAAGCAATTCCTTCATAGATGAGATTTTTTTCTCAACCAAAAGGATATAAGGATTGTCAAGTTCCGCAACCATTTTCTCGGGATTGGTCACGAAATATGGCGACTGATACCCTCTGTCGAACTGCATACCTTCAACCACGTCAACCGTAGTATCAGTACCTTTTGCTTCTTCAACGGTAATTACGCCTTCTTTCCCAACTTTACCGAACGCTTCAGCGATCAGTGAACCAATCGTATCGTCATTGTTTGCAGAAATTGAAGCGACCTGCTTGATTTTTTCAGCATTTTCCCCAACCGTTTGAGACTGAGATTTCAGGTTTTCAACCACCGCTGAAACGGCTTTGTCGATTCCTCTTTTCAGATCCATTGGGTTGGCGCCTGCAGCAACGTTTTTAAGGCCTTCGCGAACGATAGCCTGTGCCAAAACAGTTGCAGTAGTAGTACCGTCACCCGCAATGTCATTGGTTTTGGAAGCCACTTCCTTCACCATCTGGGCGCCCATATTTTCTACCTTGTCTTCAAGTTCGATTTCCTTTGCTACAGAAACCCCGTCCTTGGTTACGTGCGGTGCACCGAACGATTTCTCGATTACCACGTTACGGCCTTTAGGGCCTAAAGTTACTTTCACTGCGTTTGCAAGAGCATCAACACCTCTTTTCAGTGCGTCTCTCGACTCGATATCGAATTTTATTTCTTTTGCCATATTTAATGTATTGATGTACGATGTACAATGTACAAAGTACTTTAGTGTGTTATTTTATTTAATTTTTTCCCAGTATTTTTTTTGCACTGTACATTTTACTTTTTGCATTGTACAGATGAAATCTTACCCCAGAATTCCCAATAAATCTCCTTCTCTTACAATCAGATAATCTTTTCCGTCGAGTTTCAGTTCAGAACCGGAGTATTTTCCGTAAAGCACTTTGTCGCCCACTTTCACGGTGGTTGGTTCATCCTTTTTACCTGGCCCTACTGCCACAACGGTACCTTCCTGTGGTTTTTCTTTAGCAGTGTCGGGAATGATGATTCCTGAGGCGGTCGTAGTTTCTGCCGCATTAGGCTCTATCAGAACCCTGTCTGATAATGGTTTGAAATTTACTGACATAAATATTTATTTTTTAAAAGTTAAATTCTGTTCTCGAAGTGTACAATATTGTGCCAACCAATGAACCTTGAAAATCTGGCACGAACTTTAACAGAAAAGTGAAATTTTGGCAGAAAAAAGGCCACTTCAACAAATTGAAATGACCCATTACATAATATTAAATTTGGAAGTTATTTTTTCTTTCCTGCCGCCTGCATTGGGTTCAATGTTCCTCTGCCAGCACCTCTTGCACTTGGACCCTGTTTCTGCTTGAAGACCTGAAATTTAGAAGTTGGCGCCGGTACTTCGCCCCAGAAATTATTGGTTGTGTCGATGTCCGCCGTCTCTTTCATGGGATCCAGCTGAACAGATTTCAGTTTTTTATCAAAGAAATAGGTTAGCGAAACATTTTTCTCGTTGTGTCTCCAAACCTGCGCCGCACGCTTATCGCGGAGTTTGCTGCCGTCCTCAAAAGTGAATTCCAGAATGATTGGCATTACCAATCCGCCTTTGTTGGTGAAATCGATCTGGTAGGCTTTCATGTTCTGAAGTTTTGCCTTATCAGCTGCACTCACATTTTCAAAAACATCTGCTTTAAAAGTATATTCTTTTTTGGTGTCCACTTCTTCCTGTCCGCGAGCGTAGCGGTAGTAGAAATCCTGCAGTGATTTGTCTTTGTCCACCTCGAACTGAATTTTCTCTGCTCTGTTCCTGATTTTTGAAATGTCCTCAAAAGCGTTTACTTCAGGCTCATCCACGGTATATTTTCTTTCGAAAGGCTTTGCTGGTGCGTCAAAATCGGGTGTGGCCACCGTTACTTTATCAATCGAGATGTCAACCGGGTCAACACCGTAGAACCAACCTCTCCAGAACCAGTCCAGGTCCTCGCCGCTGGCATCTTCCATAGTTCTGAACAGATCGGCAGGTTCCGGGTGACGGAATGCCCATCTTTTAGAATAGGTTTTAAATGCTTTATCGAAAAGCTCGCGTCCCATCACCGTTTCACGCAGGATATTCAGTGCAGTTGCCGGCTTGGAATAAGCGTTCGGGCCGAAACGGATAATGTTTTCTGAATTGGTCATGATGGGCTCAAGTTCATCTTTCGGAAGTTTCATATAATCGACGATGGTATGCGCGGGGCCTCTTCGCGATGGGAATTTATTGTCCCACTTCTCTTCTGTCAGGTATTCCACAAAGGTATTTAATCCTTCATCCATCCAGGACCATTGTCTTTCATCTGAATTAATGATCATTGGGAAGAAATTGTGTCCCACTTCATGGATGATGACGCCGATCATACCATTTTTGGTTCCTTCCGAATAAGTTCCGTCTTTTTCAGTCCTGCCAAAATTGAAGCAGATCATCGGATATTCCATACCGTTGGAAGCTTCTATCGATTGGGCCACAGGATACGGATACGGAATGGTAAATTCTGAATAAGTTTTTATGGTGTGAGCAACGGCTTTAGTCGAGAATTTTCTGTACAGTCCGTACGCTTCTTTCGGATAAAGGCTCATCGCCATTACCTGATTGTTGTTTTCTGGAATGGTCACCCGCATGGCGTCCCAAACAAATTTTCTGGAAGATGTCCATGCAAAATCCCGGACATCCGTGGCCTCGAAATGCCATATTTTTCTTGCTTTGGATTTGGATTTTTCCGCTTTTTTGGCCTCTTCTAAAGTGACAACTTCCATAGGTTCACTCGCATTCTGCGCCTGCTGCCATCTTTCAAACTGGGCAGACGTGAGTACATCTTTATAGTTCTTACCTTCACCGGTTGCTGCCACGATGTGGTCTGCCGGTACATTCATTGAGACTTTATAGTTTCCGAAAACCAAAGCAAATTCTCCGCGTCCTGTAAACTGATGGTTTTGCCAACCCTGGAAATCGGAATAAACGCACATTCTGGGGAACCACTGGGTCATAGTGAAGACATCGTTGCCGTCCTCAGGGAAATGTTCGTAACCGCCTCGGCCTCCGTACTTCATGCGGTCGGAAATGTTGTAGTTCCAGTCAATTTTAAAAGTGTATTTTTCGCCTTTTTTTAGAACTTTTGGCAAATCGATACGCATCATCGTTTTATTCACCACATATTTCAGGGGATTTCCCTCGGCGTCAGTCACTTTTTCAAGATTGACACCCAGTCCGTTATCTGCGGCAGGTAATTCTGAGCTTTTCAGATTTTCTGAATTCATGTGCTTTGGAAGTTTTGAGGAAGCGCTGTATCCCGAGTTATTAATGGATGAATGCTCATTTTCATCAAGCTGAAGCCAAAGATAATCCAGCTGATCCGGTGAATTATTGTAATAGGTAACCGTCTCAGAGCCTTTTAATTTACGGTTGTCTTCATCTAAATATGCGGTAATGTCGTAATCAGCACGGTTTTGCCAATAGCCTTGCCCCGGCGCTCCGGATGCAGTTCTGTAAATATTTGGCGTGGGCAGGATGGTTCCAAGCTGCTCAAACTTATTGCCGTGGTTGCTGCCAGGATTGTTCTGGTGGTTTTGAGCGTAAACTGTTGATGCGCAAGCAGTAACACCGAGTATAAAGCTCTTTAATTTCATTGTAATTATAAGAATTTAGACAAAATTAAAAATATTTGTCAATAAAACGTTGTGTTTGTTACAGTTTACGCTGAACTTAAAAAATATTATTACAATAATTGAAATTTCAAGTATAAAAAATGAAAGCTTTTTCCGTAAAAAGCAACCGGGAAAATTTATGTGTAAAGAGCTATTTTATTTAATTACAATGAGCTGTTTTATCCGGGAATCCGTTCCAGAGCCATTTTCAGGGCCAGTGCGAAAACACCTGACGAGATAAACATAATCCAGTCTTTTCTCGGTACCCGAAAAAGGGTGACAACAATGTATGCCAAAATCATCAGGGCTAAAACTACAACGATTTGCCCCAGTTCCAAACCCACATTAAACCCTAAAAGCGGAACCGCAATATTCTGTTCCTTGGCCATCGACATTCTGGCAATATTGGCAAATCCCAAACCGTGGATGAGACCAAATCCCAAAGCCAGGAAATAATTGACCTGCATCAGGTTTTTTATTTTACCTTTTAAAACAATATTGTCCAACGCAGTAATCACAATGGTTAGGGGAATTAGAAATTCTACCCAGTCTGAAGGAAGCCTGTATAAATCTAAAACACTTAAAGCCAGCGTGATGGAATGTCCCACTGTAAACGCAGTAATAAGAATCAGAAGTTTTTTGAAATCATTGAATGTGTAGGCTACAATCAGTACGAGTACAAACAGCTGATGATCCAGCGCATCCCAGGAGATAATGTGTTCCCAACCCAGTTTCAGGTAGAATAAGAAATCGCTCATTTTAAGTTTTACAGGTTTTTTTTTCGGGGAACGATAATACGAAAATAATTTAACTTTGCGGCTCACAGCTCATCAAAGAGCCCACATACTGCTATGAAATATCTGCTTTCCATATTCTTTTTTCTCACACTTTGCTTTTCCGCTTCAGCTAAGGATGCTCATCCATATCATGTTGGTTCTGTTGAATTTAACTATAATTCAAACACCAGGACTTTTGAAATTACAGGAAAATTTTTTCTGGATGATCTGGAAAATGCTGTGAATAAAAAGTATAAAACAGCGCTCCATTTTCAGGATGAGAAATTCAGGGATAGGATGAATGAAGCTCTGAAAGCTTATTTTTTGGACTATATTAAACTGAAAGTCAATAATAAAATGCTGGCAATAAATTATTTAGGCTATGAAGAGGACAGCGAGGCCGTAAATGTCTACATAGAATCTGAACCTGTAAAATCACCCAAAAAGGTAGAAGCAGCCGTAAGCGCTTTATACAATCTTTTTGATGATCAGATGAATATTATCCACATCATCCTGAATGGGCAAAGGAAAAGTCAGAAACTTTCTTACCCCGACCGTTATCTATTCCAGCAGTTCTAAATTTTCGACGAAATTTCTGCTATACGCCTCAAGTTCGGGAAAGAAATTGTTGAAGTGGGTCTTTATCTGGCTCTTGTGTTTCAAAAACTCTTCAAAAACCGGAATTTCTTCATCGAGATATTTCGCTTTCCGTTTCACATTCCTCATGCTATAACCGATTCCCCAATCATTTTGGTAATTGAAAAGCCAGTTGTCTTTTTCCATTGGAACCAACATTTTGCGGAAATTTTCTGGTAAAAAAGATTCGTTAATCCAAAGTTTTTGATAAACTTTCTCAGTGAATTTTTTAAAATCTTCCTGGTTTTCCGCCAGTTGATTCGCCAAGAAAAAATCGAAACTCACATCCACAAAGGCTCCCGCATACAATCTCACGAGCGGACTGAAAATCTTCTTCGCCTCATGAATTTCGGGATGTCCATCCGTAAAAGTGTCAATAGCCCGGTGAAGCGCAATGCCTTTCTGGATTTCTCCCGGATATAGAAAACGCTCCCTGTTGCGGATGAAATCTGCAATCATATTGCCGACAAGCTGTCCGTCGGAATAGGAAAGGTAGGCGTGGGCGAGGTAGTTCATTGTTCTTGGTAAGGGTGGTAAGGGCTGCGGGCCCCAGAACGCTTTTATACGCTGAAATTATATTGGTGCAATAAATATTCAAAATGCTTCGGACCATCAAATAATTCAGGAATTTCACTGCTTTTTGGACAAGTTAGATGACCAATTTTTTTGGCAGACCAAGAGGAATATTCTAATAAATCTTTAGTAATTCCATGTTTTGCCGGATTTGAATTGAGAAAGAACAACTGCCCTCCACTTGTTCCACAATGATAAACGTGGTAAAATCGGTCACATTTGAGATGGCAAATGTTTTTCTTCATAAGTTATCTTTTTAATATTGGTTTAGCGCTGTTAGGTCTCTAAGCCCTGACACGCTTTAAAACAACCGCTCATGAAAATCCTCAATCTTGCTTACTTCTTCAATCTTGATTGCGAATTTGCGCTTCGGGATTTTATTCAGGTTCGAAATGAAAATTTTATCATAACCCAACTTCTCGGCTTCCGAAATTCTGGCTTCGATTTGCGGCACCGGCCGGATTTCTCCGCTCAGACCGATTTCTCCGGCAAAACAGAATTTTTCAGGAACTGCCATATCTTCATTTGACGACAGAATAGATGCAATAACCGCCAAATCCAGTGCCGGATCGTCGGTCTTTATTCCGCCGGTAATGTTCAGGAAAACGTCTTTTGCGCCCAGCTGGAAACCGGCGCGTTTTTCAAGGACTGCGAGAAGCATGTTCAGCCTTCTGGAATCGAAACCGGTACAACTTCTTTGCGGCGTGCCGTACACAGCAGTAGAGACCAAAGCCTGGATCTCCAGAAGCATCGGACGGTTTCCTTCCAAAGTGACGGCGATGGCATTGCCGGAAAGTTCTTCAAATTTTTTCGTGATCAGGATTTCGGACGGATTTTTTATTTCTTTCAGACCTTGGGCAATCATTTCATAGATCCCAATTTCGGACGTGGAGCCGAAACGGTTTTTGTTGGCCCGAAGAAGCCGGAACAGATGATTCCGGTCGCCGTCAAAATTCAGAACCACATCCACCATATGTTCCAGAACTTTTGGCCCTGCGATTTGTCCGTCTTTCGTGATGTGGCCCACCAAAATAATTGGGGTGTTGGTTTCCTTGGCAAATTTGATGAGTTCGTTGGAGCATTCCCGGATTTGGGAAACGGTTCCGGGCGAACTTTCCAGAAGCTGGGAATGAAGCGTTTGAATTGAATCTACAATCATCAGGTCCGGCTGCATTTTTTTGGCTTCGTGAATGATTTTTTCTACAGAAACTTCAGTAAAAAGAAAACAGTTCGGATTCTGAACATCAGTCAGCCGGTCGGCGCGCATTTTTATCTGGGAGGCACTCTCCTCTCCGGAAACGTACAGTATTTTCTTCTTCATCTTCAAAGCCAACTGAAGCAGAAGGGTAGATTTCCCAATCCCAGGTTCGCCACCGATCAAAATCACGGAACCCAAAACAATTCCGCCTCCCAACACGCGGTTCAGCTCTTCGGAAATGGTCTTTATGCGCGGTTCTTCATTGGTTTCCACCTCGATGATGTTGATGATGTGATTTTTCTTCTTATCCGGAGAAGTTTTTGCAGAAGCCTTTTCCAAGATTTCTTCGGCAAGGGTATTCCAGGCGCCGCAGTTTTTGCACTGGCCGTGCCACTGGGAATATTGGGTGCCGCAATTTTGGCAGTAATAGGCGGTTCTGAGTTTTGCCACGGGAGATTAAAATTTATTGTTTAAAGTTCAGGACAGTACTTTTTTAATTTTAGGGTCCGTAAACCAATTGTATGTCGCGAACCCGCAATTTACAAATTTGAAATTCTCTGAAAAAGAAACCACCGGAAAACCGGTGGCAAAAAAAGAAGGGAAATATATAGACAGCAACACGGGGTTGCAGAATTGCTGTGCTTTGTTGGTTTGATTATGAATGTGATGTTAAGTTAAATTTTCACCGGAAAAATTTTCTGTGAAGGGCAAATTTCTAGCCCTGATTGAAATGAAAATCCCGCAGCAGGCTTCGACAGGCTCTGCCTGACAGTGGTGGCGCGAGGAATTGTAATGGAAAGCAGGTTCCCGGCTCCTGAAAATTAAAGGATAAATTCTCCTTGTTTCGCCTTTCTAAATCCTTTAACTTTGCCCAAACCTAAATCTAATGAGTAAAAAGCAAACGAAATACATCTTCGTGACCGGGGGTGTGACATCATCTTTAGGAAAAGGAATTGTCTCTGCATCTTTGGGGCTCCTGCTAAAATCTAGAGGTTTCAGCGTTACCATACAAAAGCTTGACCCCTATATCAATATCGATCCCGGAACTCTGAATCCCTATGAACATGGCGAATGTTATGTGACCGAAGACGGCGCTGAAACCGATCTGGACCTGGGACACTACGAGAGGTTCCTGGATTCCCCAACTTCCCAAAATAATAATGTAACGACCGGAAGAATCTACCAAACCGTAATCGAAAAAGAAAGAAAAGGTGATTTTCTTGGGAAAACGGTGCAGGTCATTCCGCATATCACAAACGAAATCAAACGCAGGATCAAAATCCTCGCTAAACAGAATTACGACATTATCATTACTGAAATCGGCGGTACGGTGGGCGATATAGAATCGCTTCCTTATATCGAATCGGTGCGCCAGTTGAGATGGGAACTTGGTGAGAATAACTCAATGGTCATTCACCTCACATTGCTTCCGTACTTGGCGGCAAGCGGTGAACTGAAGACAAAACCTTCGCAGCATTCCGTACGCCAGCTGATGGAGAGCGGCATTCAGGCTGATGTTTTGGTTTGCCGTACGGAGCATAAAATCCCTAAAGAACAGCGGGCGAAACTGGCTCAGTTTTGTAATGTTCCACTGGAGAACGTGATTGAATGTAAGGATTTGGATACGATCTATGAGGTTCCTTTATATCTTCAGAAACAGAATTTTGATGATGTGATTTTGAAGGAGCTCGGACTGAAATCTGATAAGGAAGCTGACCTGAAAGAATGGAAAAAATTCCTGAAACGTTACCAGAATCCAAAAAAAACTGTAGAAATTGCTTTGGTTGGTAAATATGTTTCTTTGCAGGATTCCTACAAATCTATTGCTGAAGCTTTTATTCATGCCGGTGCTGAGCTGGAAACAGAAGTGAAGGTACGTTGGGTTTACAGCGGCGACATTACCAAGGATAATCTGGAAGAAACTTTTGCCGGAATTGATGGGATGCTGATTGCGCCTGGTTTTGGCGACCGCGGCATCGAAGGAAAAGTGCTTTCTGCCAAATATGCCAGAGAAAATCAAATTCCTTTGCTGGGTATTTGCCTCGGTATGCAGATCATGACGATTGAATTTGCAAGAAATGTTCTTGGCTTAGAAAAATCGAATTCAATGGAGTTTGATACTTCGACGCCTGATCCGGTGATTTCCCTGATGGCAGACCAAAAAAACGTAGTGGATAAAGGTGGTACCATGCGTCTCGGAGCGTGGAAATGCAGTTTGAAACCTGGTTCCAAACTTTCTGAAATCTACGGGTCAAAAACTATTTCTGAAAGACACCGCCACAGATATGAATTCAATTCTGAATATCAGGAAGAATTTGAAAAAAGCGGCATGATGCCAACTGGCCTCAATCCTGAAACCAAATTGGTAGAGACTCTTGAACTTCAGAATCATCCGTTCTATGTAGGCGTTCAGTACCACCCGGAATATAAAAGTACGGTGGAGACGCCGCATCCCCTTTTCATCGCTTTTGTAAAGGCGTGCAGCAAAAAATAGCATAAAAAGGACACAAAAGAATAATTGGTTTATCAGCAGTGCCGTTGCAAAATGATAAACTGGATTTTCCTTGGTGTCTTTTCCTTTTTTTAAATAAAATAGATTTTCAGAAAAAAACAGTAATTTTGTCACCTTAAATTTTCAGGATGTTGGTATAACATTTATGAGAGATTTCAGACTAATTAATAAAATTCACAATGCAACAAAATAACGGATTAGACAAAAATCAGTTAATCAGTTTTATGCTGTTCTCGCTGATCATGCTTGGGGCGATGTTTTATTTCCAGAACAAACAGGCAAAAGAAGAGCAGCGGAAAAATGCGCAAAATCCAAAAACAGAACAGGTAAACAGCGCCGCCAAACCTTCGGTTGCCGCAAATCTGAATACCAATGTTACGCCATCATCCATACAAACCGTAAATCTTGCGAATGAGGAGCTGAAACTTGAGTTTTCAAGTTTAGGCGGGCAGCTGTCCAAGGTGGAGCTAAATAAATACAAAGCTTACGACCAGAAGACCGATAAGGCGGATCTGCCTTTATATCTTATTAATAAGAATAATTCCTCGTACGGTTTTCTGTTTAAGGACCGGACCGGAAAGGTGATCAACACCAAAGATCTGGTTTTTACGCCTTCGGTAAATGGCAATACAGCGACTTTAACCAGCAATATTAACGGAGCGACAGTACAGTTTATCTACACTTTGATGCCCAAATATACGGTGGATTTTAAAGTAAGGACGCAGGGGCTTTCTCAGCTGGTGACGGATGGTAAAGCGAATTTTGTCTGGGATTATCAGGTTAAAAATCTGGAAAAAGGTAGAGCGCAGGAACAGACGCACTCTGAATTTTCCTATGCTTTTGATAACTATGGTTCTTATGATTATGACGGAAGAACCACTCTTGATGAAACTGGCGAAACCCTGAACTGGCTTGGCGTAAAACAGCAGTTTTTCTCTTCGGTTATTGAAGCTAAGAATGGGTTCACGCAATCTACCGGAAGTCAGGAACCGATTGCGGAAGGTGAGTATCTGAAAAAATTCAGTTATAACGGGCAGGTGCAAATGGCGGGTAATGAGCTTAATCAGGATTTCACCTGGTACTTCCTTCCGTTGGATTTGCCGTTACTGAAATCCTATGACAAAAATTTTGACGAAATTCTTCCTTTGGGGTGGTCATTCATCGGAACACTGAACAGGTGGTTCTTTATTCCGGTATACAATTTCATTGCGTCGTTTGGTATGACGGCCGGTTGGGCTATTTTCTGGCTTACGATTTTGGTAAAGCTGATTCTTTCACCAATCATGTTCAAGCAGCACAAGCTGAGTGCGATGATGAGGGTCATCCGCCCTGAAATTGATGAAGTGAACGAAAAATACAAAGATGCTGACCCAATGAAGCGCCAGCAGGCAACCATGGAAGTGTACAGAAAAGCCGGTGTCAATCAGATGGCAGGCTGTCTGCCTGCATTATTGCAGATTCCGATTTTCTATGCCCTGTTCCGTTTCTTCCCGAATTTTATTGATTTGCGGGGTAAAAGTTTTTGGTTTGCAAAAGACCTTACAGCGTATGATGATGTGATTAAACTACCGTTCAGCATACCGTTTTTAGGAGATCATTTAAGTATTTTCGCGATTGCATGTACGGCAGTGATCCTAATTTACACAATGCTGACCGCCGGTAATATGCAGCAGCCCACAGCACCGGGAATGCCGAATATGAAAGTGCTGATGTATATCTTCCCGATTACCTTCCTGTTCTTCCTTAACACTTCGGCTTCAGGTTTATCATGGTATTATTTCGTGTCGAATGCGATTAACATTGTCATTATTCTCGTCATCAAGTACTGGATTTTGGATGAGGATAAAATTCACGCCCAGATCCAGGCCAATAAGGCACAGCCAAAAAAAGAAGGCAAATTCCAGAAAAGAATGCGCGAAATGATGGAGCAGGCCCAAGCTCAGCAGCAGGCACAGGAGCAGGCGAGAAAGCAGGCAGCAAAAAAGAAGTAGATTTTTACATAAATGTATTTATAAAGCGAAACTGAACTAGGTTTCGCTTTTATTATTGGATTGCGTCGAAGGGATCATTTACTGTTCTTAATAGGTGAAATACGGTTTACGCCGTTCGGCAGTCCGGGTGCTTCACCGCTTTCTATGATTTCTTCGGCTTACCTCTGGGGCGGCAAAATAACCGTTAACGGTTTTTTGATAAATTATGGGATTCGCCGATTTTGACCTTAACCTCCTGCTTCATCAAATAATTCTTCGTAATTGAGGCGAAACGACCGCCGGTGATGTATGGTTGGTCCGAATTTGTTAAGCGCCCGCTGGTGCTCGCGGGTGGCGTAGCCCATATTGGTATTCCAGCCGTATTGCGGAAATTCCTCGTGGAGCTTCATCATAAGTCTGTCCCGGTGGTTTTTGGCCAGGATTGATGCCGCAGCAATCGATAAAATCTTGGAATCTCCCTGCACGATGCACTGGTGCGGAATAAAATTATAAGGATGGAACCGGTTACCGTCCACCAAAATGAGTTCGGGTGGTGTGGTGAGCTGATCCAAAGCCATATGCATCGCGTGAATGCTGGCATTCAGGATGTTGTGCTGATCAATGAATGCCGGGGAAATTTCTGCTACGGCATATTCTCTCACGTTGTCCTTTATACAACTTTCCAGATCGAGTCGTGTCTTTAATGTTAATTTTTTAGAATCATTAACCATTTCGTGGTGAAAATTGTCACCCAATAGTACCGCCGCCGCCACTACCGGGCCACACAGGCAGCCCCTTCCAGCTTCATCACAACCAGCTTCAAGATATTGATTGCTCCAACTTTTTATCAAATTCATAAAATTTGCAGAAAATTTAACCGCAAAATTACAAATCTTTTAATATTACAAAATTATTAAGGTTTTTTTAACTTTTTGTTTGGTCATTTTAATGATCTTTCTCATATTTGTTTCATTGAAAAATTTAATTTGATATGAAGAAATTAACAACAAGCGTTTTAGCTGTGGTGTTATCTTCGTCTTTTGTATTGGTGGATGCACAGACAAGAAAAGATACTGCAACTAAAACAACAGATATCGAAGGTGTGGTTGTTACTGCATTAGGTATCAAAAGAGAGGAAAAATCACTTCCTTATGCAACTCAACAAGTAAAAGCAGAAGAACTTAACGTAACAAATAATGTTGACGTAAAGAATGCTATTGTGGGTAAGGTAGCCGGTGTTCAGCTTAACGGGCAGGCTGGATCCAAATTGGGGGAAACAGGAAAGCTTCGTTTAAGAGGTGCTGTTTCAATGTTATCAGATGCTGATCCAATTTACGTTTTAGATGGTGTTATCGTTGATCCTAACACGATTGATATGGATAACCTGGAGTCGGTAAACGTTCTTAAGGGTCCTAATGCTACTGCACTTTACGGCCAAAGAGCTCAGTATGGTGTTGTTGTTATGACACTTAAAAAAGGTGCGAGAAACAGACTGAATGTTGAATTGAATTCTACTACAAACGTTGATTATGTAGCGAGAACAATGAGATATCAGAATGAATATGGCCAAGGTTATGACGGAGAAGATTCTTTTGGTACCTTCAAATTCAATCCTGTGAGACATCCGGCAGAATGGGCAGCATTGGAAGGAATGACATATAAAAGAGGTCAAAATTACCTTGCTGACGAATCTTGGGGTGCTAAATTTGACGGCAGGGATTATCTGCCTTGGTATGCTTTCTGGAAAGACAGTCCATATTTTGGTAAAACTGCTAAATGGGAAGCGCAGCCTAATAACGTAAAAGATTTTTACGATAATGCATTTACCTTTAAAAATACCATTTCAGTTTCAGGTGGTACAAGTGATTTCACAGGGAGGGTTTCGTTTACCAACTTGCTTCAAAACGGTATTACACCATATACTGAACTTAGAAGAAATTACTTCAACACAAACGCTAACTACAAATTCAGCGAAAAGCTTAATGTAGAAGCTATCATGAACTTCTCTCAGGGAAGGACAACTGGTGATTTTGATGATGGTTATTCTAATCAAACATCAGGTACATTCAACCAATGGTTTGGTAGAGATCTGGATATCACAAAAATGAAGGAGCTGAAAGATCTTGAAACTCCTAGAGGTTACCATGCTTCATGGAACTGGTGGGGTCCTGACTATTACAGAATCGATGGTCCAAGTGCGTACAGAACGAAACCCGCATTCTGGTATAACCCATATACCTATATGGAAAGATACAGGCCTTATAGGGATAGAAAAACTCTTATGTTCTCTGTAGCCCCGTCATATAAGATAACAGATGACTTAACTGCAAGGGTTTCTTATTCAAGAGTTAACAATATTACTAACAGCCGTTATTACATGCCTTATTCACTTACCAAGAGTGCCAGTGGTACAGAAGGTGGATACATGGATTTCCTTAACGGTTTTGGGTTGACCGACTCTGATTATACTGAAGATCAATATGAAGGTAGATTGAGCTATAGCAATAAGTTCGGAAATATTGACTTAAATACTTTCGTTGGTGGTAACCTTACCAACCAACGTTGGACTGGCGTATCGCAAGAAATGGATGTATTCGGTAAACTACAGTATTTATTGACGCCGGATGTATGGGATTTTAAAAATGCTAATATTGCACCGGTTCCAGATCCATGGGATTACGGTAAAAGGTATAAGTCTTTATTTGGTAACGTTTCCGTGGGTTATAATGATACATTCTATGTAGATGCATCTGCGAGAAATGATATTAACTCTGCATATCTAAACGGCAATAACTCTTTCTTCACATATTCATTAGGAGCCAGTATCTTGCTTCATAATTTATGGGCTAAAAATGATGTGTTGAATTATTTCAAATTAAGAGCAGGTATTGCGCAAATTGCGTCAGATATCAA
The DNA here is from genome assembly GCF_900187185.1 of Chryseobacterium taklimakanense. NCBI lineage: Bacteria > Pseudomonadati > Bacteroidota > Flavobacteriia > Flavobacteriales > Weeksellaceae > Chryseobacterium > Chryseobacterium taklimakanense. The sequence goes on along the minus strand of NZ_LT906465.1, from coordinate 1,229,992 downwards.
TGCCAGACAGACCAATCCGGAATTCTCCTTTTATGACAAGCCGCTAACTTTGGGTACAAAATCATATCAAATGGCCCTTCAGCCAACCAGATATATTGATCCTAACTTAGAGCCTGCGATCAACTCAAACTTTGAGGTAGGTGCAGATTTGAAGTTCCTCAAAAACAGGTTGACATTATCGGGTACTTACTATGATGAAAAGAGAAATGATGAACCGCTTCCTGTAACATTGCCATCATCTTCAGGTGCTTTAAGTATCTTTCTTAATTCAGGGGACGCCAGAAGAAGAGGGGTTGAATTATCTCTTTCCGGTGACGTGTTGAGAAGCAGTACTGGTCTGAACTGGACAACATCTGCTAACTTCGCAATGAACAAATCAACCATTGAAAATGTTGCTGAAGGCTTAGACAATATCAACTATGGCTTCCAACCTGCCTTTGGTTATGTTTCAGTACTTCAAATGAAAGGTCAAGAATGGGGCCAGCTAGTAGGAAACGGATTTGCGAGGGACGCTAATGGAAATAAGATTCTGAACAGTGATGGTTTATATGTAATAGAAGGTAATAAGAACTTCGGAAGTATCCTGCCTAAATTCACCGGTGGTTGGTATAACTCTCTTGAATACAAAGGTTTAACTCTTGCAGCAAGTGTTGATTTCCAAAAAGGAGGTAAATTCTTCTCGCTGTCTGAACAATGGGGTAACTCAGGAGGTCTTTTAGAGCCGACAGCTGCAATGAACGACAGAGGTCACAATGTTAGAGATGCTGTAGCAGACGGCGGAGGGGTAAGAGTAACCGGAGTTGACGAAAACGGCGCGCCTGTTGACACATATGTAGAAGCTTACGACTACTTTACTCAGTTCCACGGTAACAGATTGGCGGAGCAATATATACACGATGCTAGTTATATTAAACTAAGAGAGGTAGCTTTATCTTATACTTTGCCAAAAGCTTTATTCACAAATACAACAGTTCAGGGAATCACAGTTGGATTGACAGCAAGAAACCCTTGGTTAATCGCAGTATCAAAAGATAACTACCACAGACAGGATCCGTCGGAAATGTCCCAATCTTACGGCGAGGATGGACAGCTACCGTCTACAAAAGGATATGGTCTGAATGTTAAAATTAACTTTTAATAATTATTTTAAGACATGA